>CABYGG010000031.1 GCA_902518505.1 uncultured Alphaproteobacteria bacterium | reverse complement strand
GGCTATTGATGACATTTAATTGTGTTCCAGAAACTTTTTGTTTACAATCAAAGTACTTTAGTGCATTTATGCTTTTATCACAAATACAAGCAAGAGGAAACTGTTCCATATTTTCAGCAAATGTCAAATTAAAGAGAAATAAACATAAAATAGTGCTAAAGTATCTCATTATAATTAATTTTATACATCATGATAAATAAACAGTTAATCACAATTATTATATTTTGTGGAATAGGTTTTGCACTTATAAGAATTTTGCTAGAATTTTTTTTTCCTGGAGGGCTATAATTATGAATGAATTAAATAAAAAAAGAGTTTGGAAAAAAATTCAATTATCTGGCGAAAAACTTCAATCACTTTTGAAGCCATCTTATTACCATACAAATGGAAGGAATGCATATGCACACATAGCTCTCAGCATTAAAGAAAAATTTGGTAAAAGTTACAAAGACATTTCTGATGATAAGTTAGATGAAGTATTAATACACATAGATTATTTGTTAGAGAATCCAAATTAAATTATCTTGATTTTTTTTTAATAAATAATATTTGTATTTTTAAATCTATGCCAAGAACAAAAAGTTTAGCTACACTTATTCAGTACTATGGGAGTGAGAGAGTATATAAACCTAAAGCTAATAAAATACCTGCGATATATAAAATATTAAATAGAGAGATTTTTAATAATCGTTTAAAAACACCTTATATCAAAATAAGAAGAATACGAGGTGCACTGGGTTTATTCGAATTTAACCCTTATGCTACAAAGCACTGCTATAGAATTACTCTACATAATAAATTTAAGAATTTTCAGGAATTTGTTGAGATTTTAGGACATGAAATGGTTCATTATTATCAAAAACTAGTTTTGAAACAAAATTCAGCAAAACATAACAAAGAATTCTATAGTTTTAGAAAAAGATTTTCAAAAATGGGGTTGGAATTAAAAAGAATTTACCGTTAATTTCGATAATTTTTACATTTTAAGAACATTTCATTTTAATAAGTCAATGCAAAATTCAAAAATATTGTTTCAAAAAACAAAAAATAAGTTTTCTCTATCTTTACTTTTTAAATTTTTTATAAGAGGTTAGAACTGTGTATGATTTAATTATTATTGGTGGTGGTATTAATGGTGTTGGTACAGCAAGAGATGCTGTAGGTAGAGGTTTAAATACTTGTCTAATTGAAAAAGGTGATATTGCATCCCAAACTTCTTCATGGTCTACAAAATTAATTCACGGAGGGATAAGGTATATAGAAAATTACGACTTTAAACTAGTAAGGGAGTCTCTAAAAGAAAGAGAAGTTATAAAGAAAATCGCACCTCACATTACTAAACCAATAAATTTTGTTCTGCCTCACGTTCCTAGTTTGCGTCCGAGCTGGATGATAAGAATTGGATTATTTTTATATGACAGATTGGGTGGTAAATCATCATTTGAAAAATCAAAATTTATTAATTTGAATGACCATTTTAAAGAAAATCCAATCAAAGAAAATTTTATAAATGGTTATATTTACTCTGATTTATATGTTGATGACTCAAGACTAGCTTTACTAAATGCAGAGGATGCGATGAATAGGGGGGCAAAAATATATCTAAATACAAAAATTGTTAATGTATTAAGAGATAAGAACTTTTGGCTTATTACTTTAGATAGTGGTGAGGTTTTAAAATCAAAAGTGGTGGTTAATGCAACAGGTCCATTTGCAATATCAGTTTTAAATAATATTTTTAAATTAAAATCTAATAAAAAATTAAGGCTAGTGCAGGGGAGCCATTTAATTGTGAAAAAAATTTATGAGGGAGATCAAGCATATATTCTTCAGTTAAGTGATAAACGGATAATATTTATGATCCCATATCAAAATAAATATACTTTAATAGGCACTACCGATCATGAGGTCGATAATTTTGAAAATCCCAAAATCACTGATGAAGAAAAAAATTATCTGATAAAATCAGTCAATTCATTTATTAAAAAAGAAATTAGTGAAAGTGATATATTATGGACATATTCAGGAATAAGGCCATTAATTGAAGATAATAATCAAAAAGCATCTAAAGTATCAAGAGACTATTCTTTTGAGGTTGATGACAAGGATGGAGCCCCAATTATCACTATTTTAGGTGGAAAACTTACAACATATAGAAAACTTTCTGAACAAATTTTGAAAAAGTTAAACAAGTACCTCGTGTTTTCGAACAAAAAATGGACATCTGAAAAAGCCTTACCAGGAGCATATGAAAAAATAATAAATAATAGAAATATCCCACAACGAATTTTTAAGCGTCTTATCAAGACTTATGGAAATAAAATATCTAAACTAAATGAATTTTATGATGAATTTGACTCTGGTGGAGAGTTAATTTTTGATGATTTTTATGAATTTGAAGCAAAATATCT
>CABYGG010000030.1 GCA_902518505.1 uncultured Alphaproteobacteria bacterium | reverse complement strand
TGGAGACAATGTCGGTGACTGTGCAGGTATGGCTGCAGATTTATTCGAAACTTATGTTGTTTCAATTGTTGCAACAATGGTTTTAGCAATCATTTTTCAAGGAGCTGTTAGTGAGCTAACTATTTACCCTTTATTAATTGCAGGTTCTAGTATTTTAGCCTCTATTATTGGTTCAAAGTTTGTATCGATATCTACTCCTAAATCTTCAATTATGGGAGCATTATACAAAGGTTTTTTTATGACTTTATTTATCTCGGTAATTTTATTTGCAATTATTACGCAATATTCAATTGGCTTTGATAAATTTTTCCAGTTAGGAAACAAATGGTATAATGGAATGGATTTATTCCTTTGTGCTGTTTACGGTCTATTGATTACTTTGGCTCTTGTTTTTATAACAGAATATTACACTAGCACTGAGTACAGACCTGTAAAAAGTGTTGCTGAAGCTTCTCAAACCGGTCACGCAACTAATATTATCCAAGGACTGGCTATGGGAATGGAATCAACAGCAATACCTGTACTAATAATATGTGCAGGCATAGGCCTAACGTTTTCAACTGCTGGACTTTTTGGTATCGCAATCGCAGTTACATCTATGTTGGCACTTGCTGGAATGGTAGTTGCTTTAGACGCATATGGACCCGTTACAGATAATGCAGGTGGTATTGCTGAAATGTCAGGTTTGAATAAACGAGTAAGAGAGAGAACAGATGCTCTTGATGCAGTTGGTAATACCACAAAAGCTGTTACCAAAGGTTATGCAATTGGATCAGCAGGACTTGGTGCATTAGTTTTATTTGCTGCTTATACTGAAGATCTTAAATTCTTTAATAAAGAAACTGGCAACAGTGCATTCGAAGTATCGTTTGATTTATCAGAACCTTATGTGATAATTGGACTATTATTAGGTGGATTACTACCTTTTTTTATTTAGCGCTCTAAGCATGACCGCAGTTGGAAGAGCAGCTGGTTCAGTTGTTTTAGAAGTGAGACAACAGTTTAAAGAAAAAAAAGGTATCATGTCGGGAAAAGAAAAACCTGATTACGGTAAGTGTGTTGATATACTTACAAAAGCAGCAATTAAAGAGATGATCATTCCATCATTGCTTCCGGTATTATCACCAGTTATTATTTTCTTTGGTGTTTATTCTCTTACAGGAAGTGTTAATACAGCTTTTCAAGCACTAGGTGCTCTTTTAATTGGAGTTATAATTACTGGTTTCTTTGTTGCTATTTCGATGACTGCTGGTGGTGGTGCGTGGGATAATGCAAAAAAATATATTGAAGATGGTAATTTGGGTGGAAAGGGCAGTGAAACTCATAAAGCATCTGTTACCGGAGATACAGTCGGTGACCCATATAAAGATACTGCTGGCCCAGCTGTGAACCCAATGATTAAAATAACTAATATTGTATCGATCCTACTGCTATCAATAGTTGTGCATTTGAATATTATTTAATCTAAGTTAATTTCTTCAACGGATCTTAAAATATTATCTTCAAATTTAAGTTTTAAGGTTCTGTTGTAGACTGTTTGCTTGAAAGCGGCAATTCCTCTTTTTTTAACTGTTCTATATATCCATAAATTATCAGAGTTTTCTTTAATTAAAGGAGGGCCAATTATTTTTATCACATCGTCTTTTGAGTAATTAATTTTCTGATAATTTTCTTTAATTTCATCGAAACTATTTTGTGAAATACCAGAAAAATAAACATCTTTTGAACAAGAAAACAATAAGATTGAACTTAATAAGACAATAAAAATAAAAGGTATTTTTAAAATATTCACAATAAAAACAAATAAGGTATAAGTTTCTTTAAAGCAATAATAAACATATGAATAAATATATAATAAATCTTGACCTTCATGGAGGAGACTTTGCCCCACAATCAGTTCTGGAAGGGGCAATAATAGCCCAAACAAAAAACCCCTCTATTAATTTCAATTTACATTCAGATAGGTCTATATTTGAAAAATTTGAACCAGCATTTTCAAATCTGTTTGCCAATTCTCAATGGATACAATCTGAAAATTTTATTTCTCCGGATATGAAGCCAAGTGATGCTTTGAAAAAAGAAAATCGAAATAGCTCTATGTCAAATACCATTTTAAATTTAAAAGAAAATAAAAATCAAATATCTATTTCTGCAGGAAATACAGGCGCTATGATGGCTTATTCAACAGTTTATCTTAGAACTATTGAAAATATCTCGAGACCAGCAATTGCATCTCTTTTCCCATCAGAAAATCATCCTGTATGTTTTCTAGATTTGGGAGCAAATGCTGAATGTAATTCTGAAAATCTTTTAGATTTTGCTGTTATGGGCAGCACTTATTACAAAGTTCTATATCCACAAATAGATACTAAAGTAGCACTTTTAAATATTGGATCAGAAGAGCTCAAAGGAAATAATTTAACCAAAGAGACTCATGAATTAATGAAGAGTGATAAAAGAATAAATTATCAGGGCTTCGTTGAAGCAGATGAGATAACCTCAACAAAAAATCATGTTATTGTCACAGATGGATTTTCTGGAAATATTGCACTGAAAACAGCTGAAGGAGTTTCAAAATTCATCACCGACTCTTTGAAAAAAAGTCTAACATCATCATCATATTCAAAATTGCTATCTCTACTTTTAAAAAAAAATTTCAATGGCTTTAAAAAGTTAATAGATCCTAGGAACTATAATGGAGGGATGTTTATTGGAGTTAATGGTATTGTAATCAAAAGTCACGGAAATGCAGACTCGCATGCTTTTGCAAATGCAATAGAGTTTGGCGTAAAATG
>CABYGG010000029.1 GCA_902518505.1 uncultured Alphaproteobacteria bacterium | reverse complement strand
TCCTTTCCCTCGAGTAGAATTCTTCCTTCATCAGGCTTCTCGAAACCTGCTATAATTCTCAAAAGTGTTGACTTACCGCATCCTGAAGATCCTAGGAGACTGAATATTTCAGATTTTGCTATTTTTAGATTAACTTTGTCTAAAGCAACAACATTATCAAACCTTTTTGATACATCTATGATTTGTAAAAAAGGTTCAGACATAAAAAAGATTGTGAAAAGCGCAACTTAAGTAAAAGTTGCGCTTTAATTAAATTATTGAGAAGCTTTAAAACTATTAAATACTCTCGAAGATATCCTAGACTTTTGAGGTGAGTCAGCTGTATCTGCAAAAAGTTTAGTTAATGTCTCTTCTGTTGGATAAATTGCTGGGTCTGAAAGAATATCAGGATCTATCAAACCTTCAGTTGTGTTAGCTACTAGATTAGGGTTTGAGTACCACACATAGTTAGTAATTTCTGCAACAACTTCTGGTCTCAAAATATAATCTATAAATTTATGAGCATTTTCTACGTTTTTTGCGTCTGCTGGAATTCCCATCATATCAAACCAAATTACTGTTCCTTCATTTGGAATTGAATACCAGACCTCTTCAATTTCCTCGTATGCTGCTATAAATACATCACCTGACCAACCTATTGCTAAGCAAATCTCACCATTTGCTAAATCATCAATGTACTGAGAAGAGTCAAAATACTTTATATAAGGTCTAATATTATTCAATAATTCTAGTGCTTCTTGATTAGCTTTAGTGTTTTCTGTATTTGGATCATGGCCAAGATAATTTAATGCAATCTCAACAATTTCACTTGGTGCATCTAAGAAAGCCACACCACAATCTTCATATTTAGAAATTTGATCTACATCAAATATTATGTCCCATGACTCAACATCTCCACCTCTTTCCTCGACGGCAGCAACGTTGTAACCAATTCCAGTTGTACCATACATGTAATTAACAGAGTATTCCCCACCTGGATCATGAGCATCAGTTTTATCTAAAACACTTGGATCTAAATTTTTGAGGTTTGGAATCATACTTTTATCAAGTTTTTGAAAAACTCCTGCTTTAATTTGGTTTTCCATAAAGGAGCCTGATGGAACAACTAAGTCATAACCACTTCCTCCAGCTAAAAGCTTAGCCTCTAGAACTTCGTTTGAGTCAAATACATCGTATGTTACATCAATACCAGTTTCTTCCTCAAAATTTGCAATTGTATCTTCAGCTATATAATCGGACCAATTGTATATAAATAACTCTTCTTTAGCGCTCAAACTCATAGGGAGTATTAGCACTAAAAGAGCTGTTAAAAATTTGTTCATATTACCTCTCCTCTTAAATAAGTAGAATTTGAATAATATGATAATTTTTTTTAAAAATCACAAATTTTTTTATATAGATCTGGTCTACGATCTCTAAAATTTCCCCAAGATTGGCGGTATTTTGTTATTTCTGAAAAGTCGAAATTCTTAGATACAAAGCCCTCATCTTTTTTGCCCATTTCAATTTCAATATTACCCAAATGATTAGCGATAAAGGAGCTTCCATAAAATGTAACAGATATTAAACCTTCATTTTCTGTGCCAATTCTATTAGAGGCAATGACAGGAATTTGATTTGCAGCTGCATGACCTCTCATTACGTTTTGCCAGTGATCTTTTGAGTCTAATAAAGGGTCTTGAGGCTCAGAACCAATTGCTGTGGGATATAATAAAATATCTGCACCAGAAAGTGTCATAGATCTTGCACATTCAGGAAACCATTGATCCCAGCATATACCACAACCAAGATTTCCAAATTTTGTTTTAAATACTTTGAAGCCAGTATCTCCGGGCTTAAAGTAAAACTTTTCGTTATAACCAGGACCCTCGGGAATATGCGACTTTCTATATAAATCACTTAATTTACCATCAGCATTAATCACAACTAGAGAATTAAAAAAATTATTTTCTTTTTTTTCAAAAAAACTGATCGGCATGACCATATTATTTTTCTTACAAAAATTAGAAAAAATTTCAAATAGTTTGTCATTAGGAAATTCAATGGCGTAATTAAAAAACTTTTTATCCTGAGTTGAGCAAAAGTATTCAGTTTGAAATAACTCCTGTAGGAGGAAAATATTTACATTTTCCTTAGATGCTTGTTGAGCAATATCTATAGCCTTATTTATGTTTAAATCTTTTTTTTCTTTTATTGATTTAAACTGCGAAGCAGCTACTTTAACTGACATTTTTTGGCACATTCATAGTAACACAATGGATATTACCTCCGCCATAATTTATATGTGAAGTTTCAATCATCTCAATTTTTTTGTCTTTAAAAATATCTTTAAAAATATCATAAACCATTTCATCTTCTTTAACATTAAATTTTGGAACAAAGATTTTACGCTTTGAAAAATAAAAATTTATATACGAGGCAATAAGCTTTTTATCATTGACAACTATTTTTGAAGGTAGTGGTATATCAATTAATTCTATATTACTGTCAATGCTCGAAAGGCTACTTAGAATAATGGATTTAATCTTAGTTAAATTATTTGAATTCAAATCATCTAAATCATAACTTTTTGCTATTAAATATTTTCTATTTCCAATAGGGCATAAAATATTGTCTATGTGCCCATCAGTATCATCATCTTTTAAACCTTCGGGGATCCAAATTATTGAATTTAAATCAAATAAACTAGTTAGTGTTTGCTCTATTTTTGCTTTTTCAGGATTATTTCTATTAGGGTTAAGTAGGACACTTTCAGTGGTAAACAAATTTCCGTATTCATCGTAAGTAATAGCACCACCTTCTAAAGTAAGGTCATTTAAATGTGAAGTAATAAAAAATTGATTTGAGATATATTCACCTACTTTATTATCATTAAAATAATTTGGGTATTTTCCATAACCATTAAAATTAAAATTAATACATTTAAGTTCATTGTCCTCTTTTATAAAGATTGGGGCAATATCTCTCATCCAAGAGTCATCTAGTTCTAATTGAATAATATTTATTTTTTGATTATTAATATAATTTTTACACTCATTGTAATCCTCTTTATTACAATACATATAAACTGTCTCTTCATCCGAAATACAATTAGCTAAATGCGCCATTTCTAATCTGGCATCTTTAATTATTTCGTTGTAAAGATTTTTATTACATGGCCAAGCCATTAGACATTTGTCATGTGCTTCCCATTCTGGAATTAACTTCATAAGATTATAGTATATATTTTTTTTTAATTATGAATATTTGTATGCTCTCAGATATGGTCAAAAAAGAAAAAAGAATGCCCCTTATACCAGATGATATTATTGAAC
>CABYGG010000028.1 GCA_902518505.1 uncultured Alphaproteobacteria bacterium | reverse complement strand
TAGATCAACTTTCAACTGGAATAATTGACTCAAACCTGCTTAAACAATCCTCTTTACTTCCATCTGAAGTCAATGATGAATTAGTAGACTATTCGAAAGGATGCTTTGTAGGTCAAGAGGTAGTTTCGAGGATTAAACATCGACAACTAAATAAAAAAAAACTTTCAATTAAAGTTTTTGAGAAAAAACCTCAAAAACTTCCAACTAATTCAGAAATATTATTACAAATAAATAATTATTACATACTTAGGGAGCCTAGAGTTAATAAATAAATTACTTAAAATATTGAGAGTAATAATTTGCTATTTCAGAGAGTGATACTTTTTCTTGCTTCATGGTATCTCTATCTCGCACCGTAACTGTTTGATTTTCTAAAGTTTCAAAATCAATAGTAACACACAAAGGTGTCCCAATCTCATCATGTCTACGATAATTTTTTCCAATATTTCCTGTATTTTCAACCATAACTCTTCCTAAACCAAGTGATTGTAACTCTGATTTGACATTATTTGCTGTATTGACCAAGTCAGAATTATTTCTCTTAAGAGGAATGACTGCAGCTTTAATTGGCGATAAATGAGGTTTGAGTTTTAACAATGTTCTCTTATTTTCTTCCTCTGAAGTATAAGCTTCGTTTAAAATTGCCAAAACACCCCTTTCAACACCTGCTGAGGGCTCAATAACGTATGGTATAAACCATTCATTATTTTCTAAATCTTGAATAGCTAATTTTGTTGTAGAATTTTTATTTTCTTGAACTTTAGCTTTAATATTAAAATCTTTTTGATTTTTAGAATGTGATCCTAAATCAAAATCAGTTCTATTTGCAATACCCTCAAGTTCCTCAAGGCCATGTGGAAAGTCATACATAATATCAAAAGTTGCTTTAGAGTAATGTGATAGATCTTTTTTTTCTACCTCGAGTAATTTTAATTTCTCTGATTTGACACCTTGATCAGCCCACCAATTTAAACGTTTATCTACCCAATATTTATGCCAACTCTCATCAGAGCCAGGTTTAACAAAATACTCAAGTTCCATCTGTTCGAATTCTCTAACTCTGAAAATAAAGTTTCTTGGAGTGATTTCATTTCTAAATGCTTTTCCAATTTGAGCTATACCAAAAGGAGGAACCCTACTGGTTGAGTCGACAACATTTTTGAAATTTACAAATATTTGCTGAGCAGTTTCTGGTCTCAAATATGCAAATGAACTCCCGTCATCCACAGGGCCAATAGCTGTTTTAAACATTAAATTAAATGGTCTAGGATCAGTTAAATCAGTTGATTTGCAATTTGGACATTTTCCGTCTTCAAGTTGATCTGCTCTCCATCTTGATTTACATTTCTTGCAATCAACTAAAGGATCAGAGAATGTATCTTCGTGGCCTGAATATTTTAAAACAGTAGGTGAGGTTAAAATAGTTGAGTCCAATCCCTCAACATCATCTCTTTCATAGACTATTGATTTCCACCAGGCTGATTTTAAATTTAATTTTAGCTCTACACCCATAGGTCCAAAATCATAGAGACCTTTCATGCCACCGTAGATGTCATTTGATTGAAAAATAAACCCTCTTCTCTTACACAGAGATACTAAGTCTTCCATATTTTCTGCTGTCATTGATCAGATACCAAATTTGTTAAAAAGAAACTCTTCTTTTAATTTAGTAATTAAATCCTCACTATTTAAAGAATTAATACCAAGACCAAGTTTTTGTTTGAGAGACTTTGGTTGTTTTATTTTTTTAATTTTAGTCTTTTCTCCAAATTTACTTTTAAAGAAAGACGACTCAGATGCAATGCCATCAATTAAACCTAAGTCTTTTGCCTCATTAGCTAACCAAAAGGAACCAGAGAATATAACTTTTTTATTTTTTTCGCTAAGTTTCTTTTTTCTTCTCGAGGACACCCAATCAATAAAATTTTGGTGTATTAACTTTTGAAGTTTTTTTAATTTTTCCTCATCTTTTTTATTAACTTTTAAAAATGGATCTAAAAAGCTTTTGTTCTCTCCAGCTGTAAATATCCTTCTTTCTACTCCAATTTTTTTAATAAGATCAGTAAATCCAAAACCACCTGATATCACACCTATTGAACCAACAATAGAATTTACATCTGCGTATAACTCATCTGCTGCACATGCAAGCCAATACCCTCCAGATGCAGCTACATCCTCAACAAAACAATAACATTTCACTTTTTTCTTATCTGAAATTTCTCTTATTTTTTGTGCAATTAAAGATGATTGCACCGGAGAACCGCCAGGAGAGTTAATGACAATTGATAGTGCATCAAATTTTATTTTCACAACCTTTGAGAAAAGTCCATTCAAATTATCCATATTCAATGGTGCTCTACTTCCAGATGCAATCATTCCTTTGAGATCAATTGAGATTACTGTTTTGTTTGGACTGAACATTATTTAAACCAATTTTCTATATCTTTAGAATACTTTGATAAATTATCGTGGATTATAATTGCATTTGATGTTTTCTCTATAAAATAATTACTTTTAGTGATTTTTAGAAGGGCATTTTTAGGTTTTCTACCTTCAAAGGGTAATAAAGGTGTTGTTGTCACTTCTAGATTAAAATTTCTCAATATATCTAACATAAAATCCATGACTTCAAATCTATTTATGATAAAAGCTGTTCCTTTTATTTTTAAATAAAGAATTATGTTGATAATCCATTTTTTCAAATTTGACTCAGTTATATATTTTGAGGCCATTATGGAAGGATTTTTGGACTTTAGTACTTTATTTGCAAAATAAAAAGGAGGGTTTGATAAAATTAAATCAAAGTAATTCTCATATTTTTTATCAAAAATGCAATTGTCATGAACTTTAAATTTTAAATTTTTTAAGTTATTTTCTTTATGATTTAAAACTGAAATTTTATGATGAGTTTCATTTTTTTCAAAACCAATGACTTCAGATTCTGGATTTCTATAAGCAACAATTAGGGAAATAGAACCACAACCAGAACCCATATCTAAAATTTTATTGTGCTTTTTTTTTGCATTAGAAGCCAAAATAATAGGCTCTATACCGCTCCTATAGCCTTTCTTTAATTGATAATATACAATTTTACCATCTAGAAGAAAATCTTTGGAGTATAAATTCATAGCATATGCAAAAAATTAATTTTGAACAAACAATAAAGTTAATTCATAAAGAAATTAATGTAAAGTTAGTTAAAACTAATAAAGAGCTTGATAGTTTTCTAGTAAGTGCTGTCCCAATTATTCCAAAATTAGGTAATTATTTTTTCAAAAAAAGGGGCAAGCAATTACGGCCAGTTATTTGTTTACTATCAAGTAAAATGATAAATAAAAATTATTCACAAATATCAAGCGATATTTATATGTCTGCTGCAATTGAATTCATTCATGGAGCTACCCTACTACATGATGATGTGATTGATAAGGGTAAACTTCGAAGAGGCCAAAAGAGTATAAACACAATATGGAATAATAAGTTTAGTGTATTGTTTGGTGATTTTTTATTTTCAAAGTCGTTTCAATTAATGACAAAAGCTAATTCTCTAAAAGCAATGACTTCACTGTCTCAAGTAAGTAGTAAAATTTCTGAAGGAGAATTTTTGCAACTCACTCATGAGAATAATATTCATATCTCTGAGAGCAAATATATAGAGATAATATCCTTAAAAACTGCAGAATTATTTGCTGCATCTATGAAAATTCCTGCTATTTTAACCGGTAAAAATTTAAAAATAATTTCAAGTTTGAATAAATTGGGGATGTATTTTGGAATTATATTTCAAATAATGGACGATTTCCTTG
>CABYGG010000027.1 GCA_902518505.1 uncultured Alphaproteobacteria bacterium | reverse complement strand
TAGAAGATCTAAAAAATATTCATCAAGGCTGAGTATGCGTAATAAGTTAGTTATGTGTGATCTACTTTTGCCAACGATTTTAGCTAGGCTTTCATGTGTATAACTATTTTTGTTGATCAGTCTTTGATAGGCCCTAGCCTCTTCTACAACCTTTAAATCTTCCCTTTGAATATTTTCGATAAGTGATATTTCATCTTTGTCTAAGTCATCAGGTAGCAACAAAGATGGCAATATCTTGAGATCTGATATTTGTGCAGCTCTCCATCTTCTCTCTCCTGCTACTAATGTGTAATTATCTAAATCCCTTTTGACTAAAATAACTGGTTGAATTAGACCATTCTTTTTAATTGATTGTGCTAATTCATCTATTTTTTCTTTATCGAACTCTTTCCTTGGCTGAGTTTCATCTCTAAAAATTTTTTCAATTGGAATTAATAAGAGACCCTTTTGGTCAGATATTTTTTGGAAGCCTTCTTTATTACCTAATAAAGATGATAAACCTTTTCCTAATTTTTTATTAACTACCATTTGCGTTACTCCTCTCTAAAAATTCTTTTGCTAAAGCTATGTATGCTTGTGATCCACTACATTTTAAATCATAAATGATAGCAGGGAGACCGTGACTTGGAGCCTCAGATAATGTTACATTTCTTGGAACATTAAACTTGTATACATTTGTATCAAAATATTCTCTTGCCTCTTTCTCAATAAGAGATGATAGAGAATTTCTTTTGTCATACATCGTTAGAATTATTCCATTGAGTTTTAAATTTATGTTTAAATTATTTTTTACTAGTTCAATAGTTTTAATTAGTTTAGACAGGCCTTCTAAAGCAAAAAATTCGCATTGTACTGGTATTAATACTTCATCGCTGGCAGTTAAAGAACTGACTGTTAATAAACCAAGTGTTGGAGGCGTATCAATAAAAATGTAATCATAGATATTTTTAATATTACTTATAAATTTTTTTAATAAATAGTTTCTATTATCATCATCAGCAAGCTCATATTCTGCAGCAGCTAAATCTTCACAAGCAGAAATAACATCTAATTTTGGAATTTGAGATTTCTGAATAGCATTATTTATATCTGTATCGTTACTAAAAACTTTATATATTGATCTATCAGTATTATAAGCGTTGAAGGACATAGAGGAGTTGTATTGAGGGTCCATATCTATTACCAAAACCTTTTTATCGATTGAAGCCAGAGCGGTAGCAAGATTGACAACAGTGGTAGTTTTTCCTACGCCTCCTTTTTGATTGGCTATAGTGATAATCATTTTGCGCACATTATTATTATTTTTGACTCACTTGAAGTAATGCTTGGATGTGTCTCCCAAAAATACTTTTGTGGGTTAATTGTTTCAAGCTCTGTTAAGTAGGACCTTCCTTTAAGAAGTATAAACTTTGTTTGCTTGTTAATTATTTTTTTAGTCATAAGTATAATTTTTTCGATTGAAGCAAAAGCACGTGCTGTTATACAATCGATGTTAAGGTTTGAAATTTCGGAAATGGATTTATTATGTACAACGTAGTTTAGACCTAATCGTAATTTGCAATTTTCTAAAAAAAAAGATTTTTTGGGTGATTTTTCAACTAAATGAAGGTTTTTGAAGCCTATTATTGACAATATAATTCCCGGTAATCCGGCACCCGTCCCAATATCCATTACAGACTTTTCATGCTGAGGTAGATATTTAACTATCTGTATACAATCTAGAAGGTGTCGTTCGTCTAAATCGATTAATGTGCTTTTGCCTATTAAGTTCATATTCTGATTTTCTTTAAGTAATATTTTTTTATATTCAGAAAGTTTACTTAAAATTAATTTTCCATCATCAAAGTTATCGTCACAAAATTTTACTAACTTATCATTAAGCAACTTTAGATCCCTTGACTTTTTTGTGTTTGACTATTTGAAAGAGTGCGCTAGGTGTTATACCTGAAATTTTACCAGCATCATATAAATTTTCAGGTTTATGTTTATTCAGTTTTTCAAGAATTTCTTTAGACAAAGAAGGGATCTTATTGAAATCAATATTAGTTAATTTCATATTTTTATTTTTATTAAGTTGATCAAATGATTTTTTTTCTCTCTCGTAAAAAACATCATACTTTGAGTCAAAATATAACTTAGTTAATAATTTTTGGGTTATAGTGAGATTGAAAAATTTTTTGAATTTTTTTGGAGAGGGGTCTAAGAATTTTAAAACCTCAAATCCATTTCTTACCTTGCCATCTTTTTTTACTTTGATATTTTTTTTCATCAAATCATTAGGTGAATATTTAAGTAAATTTAACTTGTCTAAAATCTTTCTTTCATCATTTATATTTTTTGAAATCAATGAATACTCAATTTTATTAAAAGTTTTAGGATTAATAATTTTTGAAAATCGTTCGTAAGAATTATCTGTTCTGAGCTTTAGCCTATTCTCTGCTCTAGATGTGAACATACGATATGGTTCTGTAACTCCTAGTTTTGTTAGGTCATCAACCAAGACCCCTATATAACTGTTATCTCTTTCAAAAACTTCTTTATTAAATTTTATTTTTTTTATTTTTATTGCAGCATGAATAGCAGCATAAATACCCTGCCCTGCTGCTTCCTCATATCCTGTAGTTCCATTTATTTGTCCTGCTAAAAAAAAATTTTCTATTTTTTTTGTTTCAAAATTATTTTTTAATTCTCTGGGGTCAACAGAGTCATACTCCACTGCATATCCAAATTGATCTACTTCACATTTTTCTAAACCTTTTATTGATCTTAGAAATTTTAATTGGATTTTTTTATCTAAAGAATTTGAAATACCATTTGGATAGACAAGTTCAGAATTTAAACCCTCTGGTTCTAAAAAAATATTGTGGCCGTTTCTATCTCCAAACTTTGTTATTTTATCTTCTATTGAAGGACAGTACCTTACACCTTGAGATTTAATTATACCAGAGTACATCGCCGACTTGTCAAGATTATCTCTGATTATTTTATGGGTCTTGTTATTAGTTTTAGTAATGAAACAGTTAATTTTTTTGTTCGTATTTTGTTTTGTAAAATATGATAAAAATATACCATTATTTTCAGATATCTGAGGTTCTAGGACATCGTAATTAATAGATTTAGAATAAATTCTTGGAGGTGTGCCTGTTTTCAGCCTCATTGTCTTGAAATTCTTGTTAATAAACTTTGCCAGAACTTTTGAAGAGCTATTACCTATTCTTCCTGCTTCTTGTGACTCATTACCAAAATAGATCTTTCCATTAAGAAAGGTTCCTGTCGTAAGAATAACAGCCTTTGATTTTATTTTTCCAATATTAGATAACTCAACACCTATAATTTTATTATTCTTTTCTAATATATTGGTAGCTTCATCTTCAATAAGGTCAATTTTAGAGGATTTAATAAAATTTTTCATATTTTGTGAGTATAAATCTCTATCGATTTGAGCTCTTACGCCCCATACTGCTGGCCCTTTAGAAATATTTAATACTCTGTAATGTATTGCTGATTTGTCACCAATTTTACAAATTACACCGCCTAAAATATCAACTTCACTGGCTATGTGTGTTTTACCAACCCCTCCAATACTAGGATTGCATGATAATTTGCCCAAATCTGAGAAATTTTTTGTTATAAGTGCAGTTTTAAGACCATATTTGTCAGAAATATTAGCTGCTTCAATTCCTGCATGACCGGCTCCTATAACTATAACATCATAATGTTCCACGTGAAACAATCTACTTCCCTATGCAAAATTTGCTAAAAACTCTATCATAAACATCTTCATTATTAATATAACCAAATTCAAAGGAGAAATCATCTAATATATTTCTCATTAACTGGGCTATTATCAAAATATCCTTTTCCTTAAAAATATCATGTTCATATTCTAGGACTCTTGCTAAAAAGTCTATTTCCTCTGTATTAAGATCT
>CABYGG010000026.1 GCA_902518505.1 uncultured Alphaproteobacteria bacterium | reverse complement strand
AATACAAAAAATTCACTTATATAACCACAAAATTTTATTCATTATATATTTTTGCATATGCAAGGCAATATAGAGATATTAATTTAAATAGTGATATAAGTATTTTATTTAAATTCTTTTTTATATTAAATATCCATGAATTTAGTTAGAGCTATTCAATAAGAATATTAATTGTTTCTGCAACTAGTTTATATCCATATTTATTGTAATGTCCATTTTCTCTAAATGGGAAGAGACTTAAAGGGTCATCATGAGACTTAAAGGCTTTTTCATGTATATCAATTAATGGAATGCCTAGATCTTTAACAGTTTGAATTACTTCATTTTTAAATTTATGTTTTTTACCTTTAGAGTAATTTAGATAATTTGGAAGATAAACAAAGTACATATTACCTCCCCATTTATTGATTTCAGAATTGGCTCTAACGAGTATTTTTTTAAAAAGATCAATATTTTCTGGTTTTTCTTGTATATTTGGTTCAATTAAATTTCTAATACCGACTAATTTTATAAAATTTTTAATTTGAGAAAAAGATATCCATTCATTTTTGATTGAAATACTTGAATTCTTTTTTTCTAAGTGGAAACTTAGAAATGACTTTATTGACTCATCGATTTCTTTTTGTCTATCAATAAGGTTATTTGAGTAATCAATATTATCTAGATATTTTTTTAGTATGGTGCTTTTAGAGGTATTTAAATTCGAAATATCATTAAAGCAATAGAACCAAATTACTATTTTTGGTTTGTAGATTTTTGCGTACTCAATCAAAGTCGCTAGTTCATGTAGAGGTCCCATAGAGCCTTTTCCTAAATTAATTGTATTCCATCCAAATCCATTAAGGTAGTGTGCAATATTTTCGTTTTGGTTTACAGACCAACCCTCAACAAAAGAGTCTCCAATTAAGGCAATGTCAATTTGTTTGTTATAGACATCAGGGTTATTATTAAATCCGTGTTTATCTGTTTTAATTATTGGATTATAACCATTTTCACTGTGAAAAGAGGTAAATGAATTAGAAATACCTGATAAGGGATAAATTTTTTTTTCATTAATCAATATGCCATTTGTTGGAGCGACCATCATAGGATAAAAATTAGGATAAGCATCATATCCCTTATCTCTTAAATCATTAATAAAATTGACATACTCGGACTCTTTTAATTTGTTATCTCTAAGTTCGATATTAATAGCGTGTTGATTAAAAATACTAACTATCAGTTCAGATATATAAATTGTAAATAAGGTTGAAATTAATAAAAGTGATATATTTAATTTCTTAGTGTTGTCAAAATAAAAAATACCAACGAGAAAAAATAAAATTGCTAAAAAAGCGAATAATAAATAAAAAATGTAATATGTGAGCCCATGATTAATTGATGGGTTAAATATTTTCCAAAATATGTAACTAAAAAAAGTTAGAGATATTATCAAAAAGAAAATAAAAAAATAATTAGGAAGCTTTTTAATTTTTGAAATATTTTTTGAACTTATCATAGTATTAAATAATTCTAATCGAGATCATATTTATTTGTGTAATTAATTTTTAATGCATCATTTTGTTCTTCTTTTAGAAGAATATAATCTTCAATGCATAAAATATCTAAATCTGTACTCATAAAACATTTAAATGCATCTGCTGGTGAACATACAATTGGCTCTCCACGAACATTAAATGATGTATTCACAATAATAGGGCAACCTGTTTTCTCATTAAACTTAGATAGTAAAGAGTAGAAACGAGGGTTTGTCTGATAGTGTACCGTTTGTATTCTTGCAGAATAATCAACATGTGTAATTGCAGGTACAGAGGAACGCTCGATATTCAACTTGTCAATACCAAACAATGATTTCTCTTTATCTGTCATCATTTTACGATGATTTTTTTTTAACTTCGAAACCATCAGCATATAAGGACTTTCGTTTTCATCTTCAAACCAGTCCCTTACGTGCTCTGATAATATACTTGGTGCAAAAGGACGAAAGCTTTCTCGATATTTTATTTTAAGATTAAGTTGTTTTTGCATCGTTGGTAAACGAGGATCCGCGATTATACTCCTACTACCAAGAGCTCTAGGGCCAAATTCCATACGTCCCTGCATCCAACCAATTGCCTTTTTTTCGACTAGAAAATTTGAAACAGTGTCTATCAAATCATCTTCTGAGAATTTTTTATAAATAGCCTTACATGCATTGAGTTCTGCTTCTACATTATTATTACTAAATTTTGGGCCAAGAAATGCGCCTTTCATTGTGTCCTGCTTTGGGATTAATTTTCTATTTTTTTTATAATGTATAAACCATGCTGCTAAACAAGCACCTAAAGCCCCTCCAGCATCACCAGAGGCCGGCTGAATCCAAATATTATCAAAAATCTTTTCACGAGAAATAATTCCATTTGCAACACAATTTAGAGCAACGCCGCCCGCCAAACACAAATTCTTTTCGCCAGTTTCTAAAGCAATATTTTTTGCGATTTTAAGAACTATTTCCTCTGTTATTTTTTGAATAGAGGCAGCAATATCCATTTCTCTTTGTGTAATTTTAGATTCTGGGCCTCTAGGAGGCCCGCCAAAAAGTTTATCAAATTTTTTATTTGTCATTTTCAAACCTGTCGCAAAATCAAAGTAACTCATATTTAGTTGAAAGCTCCCATCATCAGCAATATTGATAAGCTTATCTTTAATTTTATCGACATAGATAGGCTCTCCGTACGGAGCTAGGCCCATTAATTTGTACTCACCAGAATTGACTTTAAACCCTGCGTAGTATGTAAAAGCGGAATAAAGTAAACCCAGAGAATGCGGAAATTTAATTTCTTTAATAACTTTTAGTTCGTTTTTATTACCCAGTGAAAAAGAAGTTGTTGTCCACTCTCCTACACCATCTAATGTTATAACAGCTGCCCTCTCAAAAGGGGACGGATAAAAAGCACTAGCTGCATGAGAAAGGTGATGTTCAGAAAATAATAAACGCTTTCGCCAGTCAACAGATTTTCCCAGTACGGAATTAAGTTCTTTAATTAATGTATGTTTTTGGAAAAGTTTGTCTTTAATCCAAATTGGAATAGATTTAACAAAACTTTTAAAACCCCTGGGAGCAAAAGCCAAATAAGTTTCAAGAAGGCGCTCAAACTTTAGAAAGGGTTTTTCATAGAAAACTATATTTGAAATTTGCTCTGGATTAATTTTTGCTTCACCTAGGCAATATCTAATTGAATTGGCTGGAAATGCAGCATCATGTTTTACTCTTGTAAATCTCTCCTCTTGAGCTGCAGAAATAATATCTCCATCTTTAACTAAACATGCTGCACTATCATGGTAGAAAGCAGATATACCTAATATAAACATATATTAATGCTAAAAGATTGTATAAATAAACGGTGCCACTACTGAACCCTGAGCTAAAATTAATAAACCTCCAAGGATAACCAAAACAATTATAATGGGCGCAAGCCATAATTTTTTTCTTACACGAAGAAAATTCCAGAGCTCAATTAAAATTTCCATTAATTAAAACTGGCTCCTGAATGAATTAGAGAGCGTATCTTCATTACGGTTAGTCCAGTAAGAGTTCTTGATTTTAAACCTTAGTAGAAGCTCGTCACGACCAAATAATCTCATTAAGATACCGACAGGTGAAAAAATAAGGAAAAAGATCGACCCCATAACTATCGGACTAATAACCTTTCCTAAAATTAATCCAAACTTCATCCATATTTTATTTAAGGGTTCTAAAATATTTGCTTTGAAAGATGTGATTAAAAGGAAGGCTATAGAAATAATTCCTGAGATATAAAATATAATATTATTATCTTTAAAATAAAAATAAGTTGAGACTATAAAAAAAATAAGTGTAAAAAAGTACCCAAATTTTCTGTTCGAGGGTAATTCTATGTTATTGTTTGATTTATTATTCAATAAGTCAATATTAC
>CABYGG010000025.1 GCA_902518505.1 uncultured Alphaproteobacteria bacterium | reverse complement strand
TATGTTGTAAAAGCACAATATAAAACTACCAGAAATGGTAAAAGATACATTCTCTTAAATGTAATAAATGAAAGTGGTTTTTTTGATTTGAGACTTTTTGATGATAAATTTGATGTAAGTTCACTTCACGCAAAATACATAAAAGCCAAAATAAAATCAGTCATTAAAAATGACTACTATAATGTTAATATTGATAATTTACTTATTATCAAGGATGATGATTTGATAAATCAGATAAAACATATTTCTTATGATGAACTACTAGATTTAGATAAAGTAAATAATTCTATCAATATAAGAGTTCATAATGATAATAAAATACTAAATATTTCTTTGAATTAACTCTTGATTATTAGGATTTATCCTTTAAAACATCAAAAAAAAACAGGTTAATAGACATCCGGTGCCTTAAGGTTTCCTTTCTGTTAACCAAAGCTTAACCGGAGGCAAAAAATGGACATTGAAATAACACTCGAAGATCTCTTAAAGAATGGCTCCCACTTTGGCCATAATAAAAAAAGATGGAATCCAAAAATGGAAAAGTACATTTATGGGGAAAAAAATGGAACACACATACTAGATTTGAGAAAGTCACTTCCTTTAATTGAAAATGCATTAAAATTCGCATATGAGTCTGCAAAAAATAAAAAAAAATTTTTATTTGTTTCAACAAAAAAACAACATAGTGAAATTGTTGAAAATATAGCAAAAGAAACTAAAAATTATTTTGTTAATTTTAGATGGCTAGGAGGTATGATTACTAATTGGAATACTGTAAAAAATTCAATTAATACTCTTAATAATTATGAAAGTATATTAAACTCTGATGATACAGTTTTTACCAAAAAAGAATTATCAGATATAGAAAAAAAGAAACTCAGATTAGATAAAACACTTGGTGGTATTATTGAAATGAAGTCAACGCCTGACATAATTTTTATTATAGATACTAACAGAGAACATATTGCTGTTTTAGAAGCAAAGAAATTAGGAATACCCATAATAGGTATCGTAGATACAAACTGTGATCCTGAATTAATTGACTATCCAATTCCTGCCAATGATGATGGTGTCAAATCTGTACAATTTATCCTTGATAACTTTAAAAAAGTTTTAATTTCTCATAATGATGATAATTCTTCAGATGAAAGTGCTAAAAATGAGTAGTATGGAATTAATTAAAAAGCTCAGAGACACCACCGGTAGTGGTATTGTTGATTGCAAAAAAGCACTTTCTGAAAATAACAATGATATAGATGCATCAGTTAAATGGTTAAGAGAAAAAGGAATTCTTAAAGCACAAAAAAAACAAGATAGAGAAACAAATGAGGGTGTTGTCTCATTTTTTAATAACTCTTCAAATACTGAGTTTACTGTTTGCAAAATAAAATGTGAAACTGATTTTGTTGCTAAAAATAATGATTTTTTAGATTTTGCTGAGTCTCTCTCTAAAGCTATTCATGAAAATAAAAATATAAATGAACACGGAACTGATAAAGATTTAACAGATCTAACTATTAATGATCAAATGTTGAGTGACTGTCTAACAGATCTTATTTCTAAAATTGGAGAAAACGTTCAAATAGTATCATATAAAAAATACTTTTCGGATAAGTCTATTTTTATTACTTATCTGCATAACAAGTATAACTCAAGTTGTTCTAAAATTGGGTCTGTAGTAGAAATTTTAACTAATGATACAGATACAGCTTTAAGGTTAGTTGATGAACTAAAAGTAATCGCGATGCAAATTTCAGCTATGAAACCAATGGGTATAGATGAAAATTCCATAAATTCAAAAATTTTAGAAGATGAAAAAGATATAATTTTAAAGCAAATGAATAATGTTCCAGATGATAAAAAAGAGCAAATTATTCAGGGAAAATTAAATAAATTTTTAAAAGAAAATACACTTTTAGGTCAACCATTAATTACAGACCCAAAGAAAAGTGTTAGCTCTTATTTAAGTGAAATATCAAAAAATAATAATATAAGCCTTAACATTACTTCTATGGATTTATATACTATATAATAATATGTATAAAAATATCATGCTAAAGATTTCAGGGGAGTCTTTAGCAGGATCAAATGAGCAAGGCTTTGACTTTGATATATTAAATGACCTATCTAATAGTATCAAAGAACTTCAATCTAAAGATCTTAAAATTTCTATTGTCTTAGGAGGAGGTAATTTTATTAGAGGCTCCTCTTTCTCTAATGGAGTAGTTGATAGAGTAACGTCAGATTATATGGGTATGCTTGGCACAGTAATAAATTCTCTAGCGTTACAATCTAATCTTAAAAAAATTGGAGTAGAGTCTAGGGTGATGACAGCAATAAGTATAAATAGAGTTGCCGAACCATACATTAAAAATAAAGCCTCTAATCACCTTGATAAAAACCGAGTTGTAATATTTGCATCCGGAACAGGGAACCCTTTCTTTTCAACAGATACTGCAGCAGTTCTAAGGGCATCGGAGATGAAATCAGATGTTATTTTGAAAGGAACAAAAGTTGATGGAATTTATGATAAAGATCCTAAAGAAAATTCCAATGCAAAAAAAATTAACACCATTTCTTATTCAGATTATTTAAATAAAGACATAAAAGTAATGGATGCTACTGCAATAAGTCTAGCAAAGGATAGATCTTTACCAATAATTATTTTTTCTATATTAAAAAGTTCAAATATAATTGATATAGTAAACGGCACTGGTTCTTACTCTATCATAAAAAATATAAAATAATGTTTGAAATAGGTAATTGTTCAAAAGAAATGAATATAAGCCTAGATGCGTTTTCTAATGAACTTAAAAATATTAGAACTGGAAGAGTTTCTCCTGAAATTCTAAAGTCTATTTCAGTTGATAGTTATGGTTCTAAAACACCTTTAACACAACTTTCTAATATTAATAATTTGGATAACATGACATTAAATGTAAATGTTTGGGACTCTTCTTTAATTAAAAATATAGAAAAATCTATTATAGACTCAAACTTAGGAGTAACACCTCAGACTGAGGGCACAAGCATACTTTTAAAATTTCCTGAACTCTCAGCTGAACGAAGAAAGGAACTGGTAAAGATAATTTCTGAAATAGCTGAAAGATTTAAAATTTCTGTTAGGGGTATACGTAGAAAACATTTAGATGATATAAAAAAATGTGAAAAAGAGAAAATAATTTCATTAGACGAAAGTAAAAGATTTCATGATGATGTACAAAAAATCACAGATTTAACTATAAAAAAAATTGAAGATTTATCTTTAGTAAAAGAGTCTGAAATATTAAAAGTATAATTTTGTCAAAAAAAATAGATCATGTTGCATTTATTATGGACGGAAATAACAGATGGTCAAAAAAAAATAGAATTTCTAAGTACAAATCTTATCATAAGGGTGCTAAAAAATTAATTGAAATAACTACTTTTATATTTGAAAGATACGATATTAATTACGTGTCTGCATTTGCACTATCAAAACATAACTTTAAAAGAGGGTCTGTATTAATTAATGTTATTAAAAATGTTTTAATTGATTTTTTAGATCCAACTAATGATATTACTAACATTAAATTTAGAATTAAATTTAAAGGAAATTTTAGTTTTCTTTCGAAAAGCATAATTGAAAAATTAAAAAATATAGAAAAAAATAATATTAAGTATAAAAAACAATTAGTCATATATTTAAATTACAGTGGTAAAGATGATATTTTAAATTCAATCAAATCTTTAAATTCAATTAAAAATATTACTAAGAAACAATTACATAGTAATCTTAGTTCTTCAGGAATACCTGATCCTGATATTTTAATTCGAACAGGTGGTTTTAAAAGGATAAGTGATTTTATGCTATATCAACTATCGTTCACTGAACTCTTTTTCAAAAAAAAATTGTGGCCAGATATTAATAAAAGCGACATTAAAAATATTATTAATGAATTTCATAGGATAGATCGAAAATTTGGTAATTGATAATACTAGAATAATTATAGGATTTTTTATATTAATTTTTTTTACTTTAAGTTATTTT
>CABYGG010000024.1 GCA_902518505.1 uncultured Alphaproteobacteria bacterium | reverse complement strand
TCAAGTAATTGATAAAATAGATAATATTTTAAATGCTCAAAATTTTTAAGCCTTGCGATTTTCATGTACATCTAAGAGAGGGCCAACTTTTAAAATACGTATTAAAAGAAAATAATAAAAATTTTCAAAAAATTTTAGTTATGCCTAATTTAATAAAGCCAATTACTAATAAAAATATTTTATCAAAGTATAGATCCTTCGTTTTAAATAATAATAAAAATACTGAAATTCTTTTTACAATCTATTTAAACCAAGACTGCTCTATTATTGATTTAAAAAATATGGTTAATGAAAAATTATTTTTTGCAGCTAAATTATATCCTCTTCATGCCACTACTAATTCTTCATCAGGAGTAAAAGACATTAAAAAAATGACTAAATATTTCGAATTTTTAGAAAATAATAAAATACCATTATGCTTGCATGGTGAACACATTCATGAAAATGATGATCCTTATGAGCGTGAAAAAAGATTTCTTGATTTTGAGTTATCTTGGTTAGTAAAAAATTTTAAAGGTTTAAAGATAACTTTAGAACATATAACAACTAAAGATTCTGTAGATTTTGTAAAATCGCACAAAAACATTGCAGCTACTATAACAACACATCATTTACTTGAAAATACAAACACTTTTCTTGGAAATTTTTTAAGACCAGAAATATTTTGTAAACCTGTAATTAAAAGTGTAAATCACCAAAAATCATTATTAAATGCCGCTCTTTCTGGCAATTCAAAATTTTTCTTTGGTTCTGACTCAGCTCCACATCTTAAAAATCGCAAATTTAATGAGTTTTGTTGTGCTGGTGTATATTCAACAAAATATTCTGTCTCAAATATATTGGAGCTCTTTTACACCACAAAAAAGTCAAATAATTTAAATAAATTTTTGACAATTAATGGATGTAAACATTATAACCTTAAGTTTGATAACACTCTAATTTCATATTCTAGAAAAAAAGTTTTCACATTTAAAAAATACTCTAAATTCAAAAACGATAGTTTAATTAACTATAATCACTTTAAAAATTACTGGTCTAAAAACTAGATTAGAACTTTTGTAAAATGGCCCATTTTTCTGCCAGTTTTCGACTCTTTTTTGTGATAATCATGAAAATATTCATTTTCTTTGAATGATTTCCCACGATAGTTATAAATATCGTCCCCTAGAATATTTATCATTTCAGATTTAGATTTTAATGAAGGCTCTACCTTTTCAAGATCACATACAGATCTGATATGAGACTCAAATTGACTAACATTGTATGACTCAATAGTTAAATGTCCTGAGTTGTGAACTCTGGGAGCTATTTCATTTAATAATAATTTTTTTTCTTCATTTATAAAAAATTCTAAACAAAAAGTTCCAACATAGCTTATTTTTTCTGCAAAATTATAAGCATGGTTTATCGCTTCTTCAATGATCGATTTCTCTGAGTTAGCTGGTGAAAATGATTTGAAAAGAATTTGATTTTTATGAATATTTTCAATTGGTTGATAGGTAAAAATAGTACCATCTTTATACCTGACAGCAATGATAGAGATTTCTTGTTGTAAATTAATTTTTTTTTCCAAAATATACTCATTATTTGGTATGTCAGATATATCTTTATAACTATTAATTACTATTTGGCCTTTACCATCATATCCAAGTTTGCGAGTCTTCAATATTGCAGGAAAAAATTTAGGATCAACTGATTTTAAATCAGATGTATTGTTAATTTCCATATAGGGAACAGTAGGGATATTAATCTTATTTACATAATTTTTTTCAGTTAATCGATCTTGAATAATTTGATTAATTTCAGAACTAGGTGAAATTTTAATCTTTTGTTCAATATATGATAAAGTTTTAAAAGGGATATTTTCAAACTCATAAGTCACAAAATCACATTTTTTAATAAAATTATCTATCTCGTGAAAATCATCATACTTTTTTATTAAGAAGTGATTTGCATATTTAATTGCTGGGGAGTCATCAGTATCAGAGTATATAAAAGTTTGAATATTTAATTTACTAGCCACTTGGCATAACATCATACCTAATTGACCTCCACCTAAGATACCGATGATCATTATCTAGGTGTCTTTTTAACTTTTTTTGTTTGAGCCAGTCTCCATTTTACTAAACTTCTTTCAATATTGGGGTCATAATTACTAATAATTGAAGCTGCATATAATGCAGCATTTTTGGCTCCATTTTCACCAATAGCCACAGTTCCAACAGGAATGCCAAAAGGCATCTGAGCTATTGAAAGTAAACTATCTAAGCCTTTTAGTGTTTTTGACTCAATTGGTACCCCGATTACTGGAATATGAGTTATAGCTGCTATCATGCCTGGTAAATGAGCAGACCCACCAGCTCCAGCAATAATAATCTTAATACCTCTGTCATAAGCTTGTTCAGCATACTCATAGAGTCTTTTGGGAGTTCTGTGAGCTGAAACTATTTTTTTTTCATGGACAATCTTTAATTCTTTTAGAATTTTACCCGTATGCCTAAGTGTGGACCAATCGCTTTGGCTTCCCATTACTATTGAGATTTTAGGGATAGATATTTTCATTTTTTTGAAAACTTTTTTTCAGTGATTTTGAAGTAAAGTTTATAAGGCAATACTTTACCAAATTTCATTATAGAATTAAAAGGAAAAGGGAAGGATATTTCAAAACCTTTTTTATATATTTTACTATAAATAATCCTAGCTGCATCTTTGGGTGACATTAAATATGGCATTTTAAATGAATTTACTTTTGTAGCAGGAGTTTCTACAAATCCTGGACAGATAAGTTTTACATTGAGATTATCATGCATTTCAGATTTTATAGCCTCGGCTAGATTAATTAAAGCCGCTTTTGAGGGTCCGTATAAAATAGATTTTGGGAGACCCTTATATCCAGCTGTGGAGGACATTATTGCCAAGGTATAATTTGAATTTAGCTCGAAATTTTTTTTTATTAGCTCTATTGATAAATAAATACTTAAAACATTGGTATCAAAAGTTGCTTTTGCATTTTCAAAGTTAAAATCATTTAGACTATCGGGGATATAAATACCTGCATTTAAAATAAATGTACTAATATTTGCATTTTTTTTAAATACCTCATCTATAATTAGCTTACTTGAGTCAAAATTTGATAAATCTGTTTTTACAAAATCAAATTTTGGATTATCAATTGTTTCATTTGGTATTTTGGTATCATCTCTTGCTAAGCCTATCACATTCCAGCCTTGTCTGAGATACTCTTCACATAGTGCGTAGCCAATCCCACTACTAGCACCTGTTATAAAAACTACTCTATCTTGTGTATTCTTTGATGAATTTTTTTGCATTAGATATATGAGTACTAATTTTAGACTTATCCATTTTATTTACAGTATAGTACATCATAGAGAGTCTCTGATTAGTTTTAAAATAATTTTTATTTTTATATATAAAATTCCAATATAAACCATCTAATGTTTGTGTCCAATCTCCCCGACTATAATTACTCATCTTTAGTAAGTAATTTGAACCGCATAAATATGGTTTTGTTGCAAAAATACCTCCATCGCTAAACATCCCCATTCCATAGACATTTGGTGTCATAACCCAATCAGATGAGTCAATGAATGTCTCCATAAACCATTTATAAACTTCAGATGGCTTTAATCCAGCTAAGTTCATTATATTACTAATTATCATCAATCTTGGGATATGGTGAACATATCCACTTTTTTTTAAATTTAATATCATGTCATTTAAAATAGGAATGTTTGTTGTACCCTCATACCAATGTTTTGTTAATTTTCTGTCATTTCCAAAAAAGTTACCTTTATTAAAATCTTTATAATAGTGAATATTTAAGTATCTCATAAATTCTCTCCAACCAAAGACTTGTCTAATAAACCCTTCGTAATTATTGATTCCAACTTTAGTATATGAAAAAGAGCTCAATTTATTGAGCACTTGTTCTGGTGTTATTAAACCTATATTTAATGGTGCACTAATTATGCTATGATTAATGTATGGATCACTGGTGCTCACAAAATCTTCGTAATGTCCAAAGTTTTCAAGTTTACTGCTAATAAAATTATCAAGAACTTTAGATGAGTCTTTAAAATTCATTGGAAATATTATTTTCTTTTCCAAATTTCCAAAGTGTTTTGAAAAAAATTTATCAATTAATTTTTTTATTTCCTCAAAATATTTTGACTCAAATGTATAAGATTTAGGACTTTGATAACCTTTAGGAACTCTTTTTCTATTATCCTCATCGAAACTCCACTTATCTCCAATAGGTTTATTGTCTTTTACAAATATTTGAAAACTTTTCCGAACATTGCTATAAAAATTAGCAAGTTGAGGTTTTTTTGTAGTAACCATATCTTTATAATCGGTTCTACTAACAAGGAACATAGGAGATTTATGAAAAATTAGTTCAATTTTGCTATTTTTACAAAATTGCTCAAATTTAATTCTGAATTCTGAGTCTTCTATTTCGAAGATATTAATTTTAGAAATATTTTTTTTACTTAAGAAGCTTTTTAGACCAGCAAAATAGTCTTTGAAATTAGAAATATTTTTATCAAGAGAAATATAATTTACTTTAAAATTATTTTTTTTTAGATAGTCCCTGTATTCCCTCATTGATGCCAAAAAATAATAAATTTTTTGTTTGTGATGT
>CABYGG010000023.1 GCA_902518505.1 uncultured Alphaproteobacteria bacterium | reverse complement strand
CAAACCTAAGTGAGGATATTACAATAGCTGAATTTCAATACCCAAAAGATCTCAAAATTGATAGGGAGGGTTATACATGGCAAAATTTTGATTTAAATGAAAAAATTCAAATTGATTTAGATACTTATGATGAAGGTATAAAAATATTTTACGCTATTAATTGACTGATTTTAAATCAGATACACTTTTAATTATTATTCTAGATCTATTGTCTTCTGAAAGATTAGAAAAATAATTTTCAATAATTATATTTAATTCTATTGAGGCCTGACTTTTTATTGATTGAATTGCAGATAATTCAATTTGTTTAATTCGATCTAGGGAATTTTTTTCTTTTGATTTAATGGTTTGATTAGTTTTCTCTATAATATTTTTAGAAATAGACTCAGCTTGTGACCTTGCGTTAGATATAATGTCATCCACTTTATTAGATAAATCTCTAGTTTGTTTTTCTGCATCTTTGAGTTTTTCTTCTGCTTTATTATAAGTTTCTAAGGAATTATTAATATTAAGCTTAATTTCTTCAATTTTTGAATCAATACCACCAATCATCATACTTTTGAAAGGCTTAATCATGAGAGTAACAAAAGTAATAAAAGAAATTAATAACCAGAACTTAGGATCTTGAAATAAATAGCTCATTAAAGATTGATATTACCCTTTTCTATGTTAGTTACTTTTGACAAAAAATTAGTTGCTGAGTCTTTAAGTTGATCGTTTAGTTCAGATATCGCAGTATCCTTTTCTTTCGCGACTCTTTCCTCAGTTTGTTTGATTTCATGTTGGATCTTTTCTTCCGTAGCTTTGATTAAGTCTTCACTTTCTTTTAAAGCTTTATCTTTGGCATCATTAATAATTTGTGATGCTTGGTTCTTCGCCTCAGTAAGTTTTGCTTCGTAGTTTTCAATTATTGACTCAGCTTTTTTGATTAATTCATCTTGTTTTGAGATATGTGATTTTACAAAATCATCTCTTTGATTCAAAAAAGCTCTAATTTTAGGAAGTGTTATGTATGTCAATACTGTAAACAGTATTACAAAAAAAACACCCAGCCAAAAAAGCTGAGATATAAAAAACTCTACTTGCTCTAATTGAGGCATCCGTTAGTCAGTTCCTGTTAAGAAAACAGAATTACTAATGCTATGACCAATGCAAATAAAGCAATAGCTTCAACTAGGGCAAAACCTAACATTGTCATGGTAAAAACTTCGTTTCTTGCAGCTGGATTTCTTCCAACAGCAGTAATAAAAGCAGCAAAAACATTGCCAATACCAATTCCAGCACCGATCACGCCGATCACTGCTAAACCTGCACCCAAGTATTTTAGTCCTTCAACTAGTTCCATATTTACCTCCTTATGTTCATCTAGTGTAAGTGTAAAGCGTCGTTAATATACAAACATGTTAATATTGCAAAAACATATGCTTGCAAAAATGCAATTAATATTTCTAAGCCTGTTAAAGCTATTATGAATACTAATGGCAAAATTCCAAAAAAACCTAGTGCAGAGACAAACCCTGCAAAAACTTTAAGTAAAGTATGACCAGCAAGCATATTAGCAAAAAGTCTAACAGATAAGCTTATTGGTCTAGAAAGATAAGATATAATTTCAATTGGTATCAATAAAGGAAGCATATATACGGGCAAGCCAGGGATAACAAAAAAGCTAAAAAATTTTACGCCATGTTTTACAAATCCTAAAACAGTAACAAAAATAAACACACCCATTGCAAGAGCTAAAGTCACTATGATATGGCTAGTAAAAGTAAAGCTGTAAGGAATCATACCAAAAAGATTTCCAAATAAAATAAACATGAACAAAGTAAAAACTAAAGGAAAATATTTTTTGCCCTCTTTACCTACAGTGTCTGCTAATAAACTATTTATAAAATTAAAACCAAGCTCAGCAGCAACTTGCATTCTGGTCGGGTAAAGGTCACTTACAGAGTTTGTTTTTTTTACTTTTAAAAAAGGCACTGTAAAAAAAATTAGAATAAACGCTGTTGTAATAGTCATCCATAGAGCAGAATTAGTAAAAGATATATCAAAACCTAGAAAGTTAATGTCAACAATGGGTTGTATTTCAAACTGTTTGAGAGGACTCTCACCCTTGGCCATGAGGTAATAAAACAGATTTATTTAGAGTTTTCTATGCGACGTATAAGCCTGTAAATATTCAACAAACCTGCAAAAAAACCAAGTATTATCAATGTTATTAAACCAATAGGTTTGCTGTCAAACACCTTATCAATCAACAATCCAATAACAACAGAAACAATTAAAGCACCTAATAATTCAGTTGAGATTCTATAAGCAAAGCTAAGACCTTGCATACTTGGCTTTTTATTATCATTTTCTTCATCATTTGCCATTATTCAGCGTACTTTACGGCTTCTTCTAATTCAACAGAGACTATTTGAGAAATTCCTTCCTCGGGCATTGTAACACCATAGAGTCTGTCTACTCTAGACATTGTCATTCGATTATGAGTAACAATAATAAATTTGGTTTGAACTTTTTCTGAAATTTCTTCGACCATACTACAAAATCTATCCACATTATTGTCATCTAGAGGAGCATCGACCTCATCCAATATACAAAAAGGTGATGGGTTCGCTATAAATACGGCAAATAATAATGAAATTGCAGTTAAAGCCTGCTCACCTCCAGATAATAAAGTTATATTTTGCATTTTCTTACCTGGAGGACTAGCAAATATTTCCAAACCAGAGTTTAAAGGATCTTCATCATTTTGGATAAGTTTTAGATATGCTTTACCTCCACCAAATAACTTAGTGAATAGTCTCTCGAAATTTTCATTAACAATTTTAAAAGCTTCTTTTAGTCTCAATACACCTTCTTTATTAATTTTATTAATTGCCTCATGTAATTTTTCTATAGATTCTTGAATTTCATTTTTATCTTTAATTGTTTCATCAACTTTTTCTCTTAATTTTACATATTCATCTTCAGCTAGTAAGTTTACAGCACCAATTCTCTCCCTTTCAGCGTTTAATCTTAATACTCTTTTCTCTGCAGTCTCTAAATCTTCATCTCTTTTGAATTTATCTATCTCATTTTCTAAATTTAATAAATCAACATTAATTTTTTCTCTACATGATTGAGCGAGCTGAGTTAAATTATTTGAATAATTTGAAATTTCTGACTCCTTTCGTATTAACTCCTCCTTTACAACAGAGTAATTTTGTTCTTTATTTCTCAACTCTTTTGAGAGGCTTTCTAAAAGATTTTCTTGCTCTTGTAATTTATTGTCAAAAAGTTTTTTTTCGTCATCTAGTTGCTTAATTTTATTAAGTAAAAATTGTCTTTTGCTATCAATATCTCCTGGATTGTTTTCAGAAATTTCTAATTCTTCTTTAGCAGTTTTTATTCTTTTATTTAAGTCCTCAGTTTTTTGAACAGTGACCTCTAAAATTCTTTCCCACTCAAGCACTTGCTTTTTAAGATCGTTTAGCCTCTTTTCTTTTAATTCTGACAGTATTGTTGAGATATTAGCCTCATAACTACTGGAAATAAAAAGTCCATCCCAACGCCACAAATTACCCTCTAGATCGACTATAGCTTGTCCAATATTTATTTTTGTATGATTTTCTAACCCTTCTTTTTTTGAAGACACAATGGCAACATTATTAAGCTTATTCATTACATGGTTTGGAGCTTTAATAACTTTAGAAGCTGGTTCACAATGAAAACTAAACTCTTTATTGTCCTGCGCACCTGAGTGCTCTCTCCAAAAATAAATATCATCAGGTTCCAATGATGCTAAAAGTTCTTTACCAAAGATAGCAGCCACTGCATTTTCGTATTTTTTATCAAAGGAAATATTGTTTAATAAACTTCTATCTGATTGATTGACGTTACTGTCTCGATTTTCAGCTTCAAATTCTTTAGAGGATAAATCCTCAATATCTTTCCTAATAGTTTTGATTTTACTGGTCGTTTCTTCAAATTGTGTTTGCTCAATTTGTAAGTCTTGATTAAGTTGTTTTACACGATGCTCGAGGTTTATTTTGTGCTCTTCAAAACGTAATTCTTCCTGTTTAAGATTTTCTACAGTCATATTCAACCTATCAAGTTCACTATTCAATGAGTATGATTTCTCTCTCATAGGTGGAATTTTAACTTTTAAATCTTCATAAGCTTGATCTTGAATTGATACATCACCCTGGAAATCAGCGAGTTTTAATTTTATTTTATCTTTTTCTTCATTAAGTCTCTCAAGAATAAGTTGAAGTTCATTTCTTTTTACGAAAAATACTGACGCTTCCGCATTCTTGATTAAAGTTGATATATTTCTAAATCTTTCAGCTTCTTTAGCTTGTTTTTTAAGAATAGCTAATTGTTCTTCGTATGTCTGAATAACATCCTCTACCCTCAATAGGTTATTGTTGGCACCTTTCAACCTCAACTCTGCATCATGTCTTCTGGACTGCAGACCAAGTATTCCTGCAGCTTCCTCTAAAACCATTTTTCTATCTTCTGCTTTCGCTTGGGTGATTGCTCCAATACGACCTTGACTAACTATCGAAGTTGATCTAGCTGATGTAGAGGCGTCGGCAAATAACAATTGAATATCTTTCAATCTTACCTCTTTACCATTTATGAACGAATTCGTTCCTTCTCCTCTCCATATCTTTCTAGCAATTTCTAATTGTTTTGATTGAAATTTATTTTCTAAATCACTTCCATCAATATTTACAAATAAACCTACTTCAGCGATATTCCATGAGGGCCGATTATCAGTTCCATTGAAAATTAAATCATCAATCTCTTTGCCACGAAGTTGTTTGGCAGAGACCTCTCCTAAACCAAACCTTATTGCTTCAACAATGTTTGATTTTCCGCAACCATTGGGACCAACTATACCAGTAAGACCATTTTTGATTTCAAAATCTGTTGGCTCTACAAAAGATTTAAAACCTTTAATTGAGAGTTTATCTAAAGATAACAAATTAATTATTCAATTTTTTATTTATTATTTTTATAAATTCTGATGCAGGTCGATTACCCTGAACTTTCTCACCATTAATTAAAAATGTTGGTGTGCTCTCAACACCAAAAATGTTTTGAGCATCAACTTGAAGGGATAAAAGTTCATTATGAGAATTCTCATCTTTTAAGCAAAATTGTAACTCTTCATCCCCAAGACCATGTTGCAATCCATAGCTATTAAGTAATTCAATAATTTCTTCTCCAGAACTTGCTTTTGTCCAAACATCATAGTTTTCATAGACAGAGTCAACATAGCTTGTACGAACGTTTTCACTACAATTTGCAATAATAGCTCCATAAAAAGCAGCTTGATTTAAAGGAAAATCAATTAAGTAAAAATTAATATTTTTATAAACGCTACTTTCTTTTAATTCTTTAAGCGTTTCATTGTGAAATGCAGCACAGTGTGAGCAACTAAATGATGAAAACTCAATAATATCAACTGAATTTTCTTCAGACGATTTAATAAGAGGTTGAATGTCGTTGTCCTCTAAATAATTTTTGTATTCATAAATTTTTGATATTGCAGGATTTGTTGATAGTGCAACCAAAAAAAATATCAGACTAATTGTTTTCATATAACTTTTTATTAATATTTTCAAAAATAGATCTTACTTCTTCGTCTTTTATATCATTAAATTTTTGATTATTAAGAGTTTTTCCCTCTGCTTTCATTGATAAATTTGAAATATTACTATTTTCTAAATTCTTATCTGAAAGATCTTGAAAAAATAGGATTTTATTTACTTTCACTCCTGTTACTTCCTCAATTTTTATGACTATTTCATTTGTTCTTGAATGCATTTCGAAAGATTTTTCTGGGCTTACTCTCAATTCAAGAATTACAGATTCTGTTTTATTATTTATTATAGTTTTTTTTAATTGAACAAAT
>CABYGG010000022.1 GCA_902518505.1 uncultured Alphaproteobacteria bacterium | reverse complement strand
ATTAACATATTTCCAAATGATTGTGACAGGATTGTGACAGCTTTTTTTAACATTACTTTTACTGAAACACCCACCCCCCTAAATTCTAAAAACTATCTAACATCCATAAGGGTGAGATGAATTTTCTTGATAGCAAATTAATAGGGGTGTTTAATTAAAATTAGCATGCTTAAAAATTTTGTAGAAGATTTTGCAAAATCTATGGAGATAATGGACAAAATTCTCCCTCCAGCTGTTAATGTCAAAACAAAAAAAGAGTATCAAAAAGGTATAGGTCCTTATCAAGAAACACTTCTTATAAGACACGTTGTTGGTAATATGATTGAAAACAACCCATCTATTTATTCTAATTTAAAATTAGAAGTGAAATATCCTAATCAAAGGGGCAGATGTGATGTTGTAGTCAACGATAACTTATTTATTGAAATTAAGGCTGTCAGAAAAATGAGAGATAATGGAACACAAGAAGAGTTTTTGGTTAATCATATTCTCTCACCCTATGAAAATGATAAAAGCTTTTTAACAGATACAAAAAAACTTTTAGACAGTGAATTTATTGGCGAAAAAGCAGTTGTATTTTATGGATATGATTACGATGAAGCTCCTATGGATATCATTGTTGGTTGTTATGAGTTAATAGCAGAAAAATACTTCTGTAAGTTTAAAGAAACATATGAATGCCCATTTGATGGTTTGACTCACCCAATCCATCAAAGGGGGAAGGTCAAAGGATACCTTTTGGAACAATGAGAACTAAATATATTTGGATTATGTTGCCACTCGTTTTGATTGCTTACATATATTTAAAACCAATGTCAGCATGCGAAAATGCTGCATTTAATGGAAATAAATTTAAAAATGCAGTTTCAATTTTTAGAACTGATAGTGAGCAAACGGTTTTAATGTATTGTAGGAATAAAATTGGTGGATAGCCCCTTTCTTGATAAAAAGATTGTTTTAGAAAATGAACATGCGTTTAGTATTTATGATGGCTTCCCAGTAAGCAAAGGTCACTGCTTAATAGTTCCAAAGAAAATAGTTCACTCCATCTTTCAACTCGAAAACGATGAGTATCTCGCATGCTTTGAATTGGTCAAAGAAATGAGAGAGCTACTAGTAAAGGAATTTAACCCTAGCGGTTTTAACGTAGGTGTTAACAATGGGAAAGACGCTGGGCAAACAGTTTCTCACGCCCACATACATATCATACCACGCTATAAAGGTGACGTGCCAAAGCCTAGGGGTGGTGTTCGAAATATAATACCAGACAAGGGAGACTACTAAAAAACTTCCTCGCCTCTTATTTCCTGAGGTTCCCAAGTGTGAGTTAAGATTTCTAGTGCCTGTTTAGAGTAATGTTTGAGTTTTGACAATCTGTCATTTGGGCTGACTCCTATTTGATTTCTGACAGTTTCATTTAAAGGATGGTGAGAAGAGCAAAAGAATTCATTCCTTTTATATAGCCTCGCTAGCAAGTTGTCTGTCGGCAGTTTTGCAAATTTTCCATTCGCTCCATTGTTGCAAGACCGACATGCTAACACTAAGTTCCAGACTCCATCAACATATCCATCAAACGGCTTATCTTTTAATGTATGTGGGAAGAAGTGGTCAACGTGACCAAGGTTCGGCGAGTTGCTCAACACAGATATATAATCAAAACAAAAAAAACACTTACCCTTCTGGTATCCGTTGAGGGCATCCTTCGATGGTGTTACATCTATTCTTCTATTTGATTTGTCGGTATAAAATATCTCTCTTTCGTTATCGTATTTCACTTTTATTAAATTTGTAGGGATATTTAAATCCCAAGCTGTTTCAACTAATCTCCACCTTGCCTCCACCTCTCTTGGAAGATTTTCACTCTCCTGTAATTCATTTAACTCAAAGAAATTTTCTGTGATGCGAATTCCATCGTTTTCTCTACGTTCATCAATAAAAAATCTCTTGGGAATTTCCCCACCATTTACTATGTGAAATGCATCAATAACATTGTTAAAACCTAATCTTTTTGTTGTCTGAATTAATTCATCCATGCTAGCTTCATTAGAATTAAATTTTCTGCATGTGTTAAGAAAACTACTTGAGGAAGATGTTGCCTGTTTGTCATTGTGTTTAAGATGTTCGCAAAGATGTTTACTGAAGGGTGCAGCTAAGTCCTCTAATTTAATAAGGTCATTGGGCTGTCCCTTTAAGTCTATTAAACTTTTTGCTAAGGCAAACTTATAGGAGGCAACATTTTTCCCATATAAAACAATTGACCTCCAGTAACTTTGTAGTGATGGGTCATTCTCATAAAATACAGGCATTACAATAATTTCAATAAAATATAAATCACAGCACAAATCACTGAAATAGGAACTATCATTCCCATCAACCCTCCCAAAAAGCTGAATGCCAGAGATATACCATTTTTAAAAAGAACAAATATTCCAATAACCACTAAGATGATAAATAAAATTTCCAATCAATTTCCTCTGATTTTTTGCTGATAAAGGTTTTTGATGCCTTGGGTGTCTGTATCGATAGGTTTTAAGATATTATTAAATTCTAAATTATTTGTATTTGTAGTGTTATGTAGGGCTCTCTCTAAAAAACGTGACCTAGTTTCTGGGTTAAGCTTTATGTAGTGATTAGGACCATACTCAAAAAAACATTTTAAAGAGTTATAAACTGGGTTTTTCTCATTACTTGACATAAACTTTTGACACCATTGAGTAAATATACTCTCTATTTTAAAACCTTTAAGATTGAATTTGTGAATTAAATTTATATCTGTAAATGTATCTTCGGCAATTGCAAAAGTTAGATACAAAAATAAAATAAATTTCTCCTCTATAAATGTATGATTGACATATCCAATTCTTTGAATTGTATAACTGTCATTAAAATTAATTTCACTAATGTATTTTTCAAGAAGTTTTCCTAATTTGATATTTTCAACATTAATATTAAGTGACCTCTTTGAGTTTATCCCAGTTATTTCCTCAAAATTTTTATGTTGCCCAGTGATTTCCTCATTGGCTTTTGAGATTAATTTTTCAACAAACAACATTTGTTTCTCTGAACACAGATGACAAGGAAAACGCCAGCATGGGTCGTTTAATTCTAAACTTAGTATATCCATTGGTTACTTTTAGTTATTATTGATTATAGACAATTTCTAAATCTAAGGAAATCCACTTCCGATATAAGTATCTCATATGTCTACTAATTTGATGGCAGTTTGATAGCAGAAATTATGTTTTTGAATGTTTACTTAGCTACTACTATATATTTATAGTTATGTTTATGGTTAGGGTTATGGTTAGTAATACTTTGGTACTGCATTCGCAATGCTAGTAATTTTAAAATTTCTCTTTTTTTCATGTCTGATTTGCGCTGCCTCTCTTGCCTTCTCACTTCTCTCCAAAGCCCTCTTCCATGTCTTCTCTAATCTAATTTGTCTAAATGTTCCCTCACTAATATCAAAAAGAGGTTCGATTTCTTGTAATATTTTTCGCCATTTTTTTGGAGTTATGTGGAGTAACTTTGTCAATTCTTTTTCTTTGAAGGGTTTACATCTTCTGTTCCAAGTATGGAAGAGTATTAAAATATAACAACCCTGTGCCTCCAGAGAAAGATGAAGGGTGTCCGCAATGTGGTCAGATGGAAAAAAGTGTAAACATGGAACTTTTGTGCTCATTTTTTTTATAATTTGATTCTATTTTTTTTAATATTTTATTAAATAGAACCTTTTAGGAACCTTTAAAGGTCAGTCTGAAAATATTAAATAGTTTAGGAAAAAGAGAAAGGTGCTAAAATTATTTTTCAATTAATTAAAGGTAAAGCGCTAAAGTAGATATAGGGAAATGGCAGATAAATATACATCAGATAATCTCTATGTAGATGAAATCATAAACTTCGAATATGTAGTTAATCCAGATAAAGATGATGACTTGGATTTGTATGAATATGCAAAAGAACTAAGAAATACAAAATTTAAGCAAGTGTTAATACCTTTTAAATTTAATATGGGGCAAGAGGGAGGTATTGACGACTACTTTGTTTTCACAAAGGAATACGATAATGAAAATCAGATGAATTTACATCCTCATAAGAAACACTACCTCTATTTAACAAATTTAGAAAAAGATTACGCTTTAATGGTTTGGAAATTGCATTATGGAGAAAAGTATAAAACCGTTGCATATGAGGACTTTATAAACTCAACTAGATTTGACCTAACAGTTGAAACGATGAAGCTCAAAAAAGATAACCAGCCTTTTGATTACAGATATGTGGGCATAGTAAGCATGGTATATGATACTCCCTCTTCAATGAGTGTAATCCTTGGGTGTATTAGGGGTCTCTCATGCAAAACATTGTGGACGCACTTTAATAAGTTTTTGTTAAATGAAAGCACTTTAGACTCAGATATTAAAGAAGCATATGACAAGGATTTAAAAAATATAGATTATGAAATAGAGTACATGAAAAGAAGTGATTGCGTATTTCCATTTTAGTAAAGTTTTAAAGGCTGTGTCATGAGCTTAGAAGAAGTAAAACTTAAAGAAAATCTCCACGAAACTTTATTTAACACTTTTGCGCCAATTAAAGTTCTTATTAGTTCTAAGGAGCTTCCCAAAAGTCTTTGGGAGGACGATTTTCTCTTTGGCTTTTTTTTTACATTTATATCTGACCACATAAGAATTGGATATTCCACTATAGGAAAATTTAGTGACTTTAATGAGATTCAAACTGAGCTCATGCAAAAGATTGACCCAATTAATTATGGATACATATTATCCAAAGCCCAGTATTTTGCCTTTAACAGTAGTTCAGAGATGACTAGAGGAGGAGATATCAGCGAAAAACTCCTGTATTTATATTTCAACAAAAATAAACAGCTATTTCCAAATGTAAAAGATGATGATGAGCTAATTTTAAATGCCGAAAAAAAAGTAAATGTTACTAGGGATTTATTTAACAAAGCTGAAGTTAACCAAGGTGATATTGCCTCTTTAAATGACAATGTGATAGCGTCGTATGCACTGTTTGAGTCGGAAATCATCTCCTATGTAAGACAGAAATATAATGTGTAATGATTAGAATTCTCCTTTTGAAATAAATATATTGTTTGTTTTTTTTAAATGAAATTATCTAATAAATTAATCTCTGAAATTGCTGTTTGGTACAATTCATTTCTAGCAACTGACTTTAGCAGAAAATTTGAAAATTGGTTTGGTGAGTTAACTGAGAGCACAGCTACTATATATGACAAGGCTGTAGATGAAGCTTATAACACAACTCATGAGGGCGGGTGGCTTCACCGACTATTTGACGGAAGTCATGACCCTGTATCTATGTGGAACATTGTCAAAGATACAAAGCTTGATGATACAAGAAAAGAGGAGTTAGCTGCTTTTTTAGAAACTTTTCTAAAAGATTTTAATACTTATGCAGGTCTTCCTTTATTTTCTATCTCTAAAGATAGTTATGATAAAATTGCTGGTCAATTAAGTAGCACTTTTCATATTCCTAAAAATTGGTTTGCAGATATACAAACACTCAATGGTGCAGAACTGATAGGCTCATCTATTGGCGTATTAGCATTAATATTTAATTGGAACACAGAAGATAGAGAAAAGTTTGGTGATTTAATGTCATCTCTAACTATTGCAGGCGCATTTGCAGGAAATCCTCTAACTTTGATTATTGCTACAATTTATTTAGGTAGACACTACAACAAACAGAAAAATAAAAAATTCTTCTCAAAAGATACTTTAACAGGAATAAAAAAGGGAACATTAACAACCTTAGTTTTTATTTCCACTTCAGCAATGATTGGTGGCGCTGCTTGGATAGGATTAATATTTGGTTTGATATTGGCCGTCATAGTCAGAAAAAGGCACAAAGATATAAGCATTAAGAATATTTATGAGTGGTTTAAAACTCAAATAGTTTCAATTTTCAAAAAAGATAATTTAAAATCCTCCTTATGAAAACCCTCTTAGCCCTATTGTTACTAATTCCTAGTTTAAGCTTTGCCGATAATCATGTTTATCTCGAATTAGATTGTTCCACTCAGCTACTAAGTGGCGCTGAGCTTGGCGAGAAAAGAGTTTTAGTCCTGAAGTATTTACCACAAGATGGTAGTGAGTGGGTGGACGAATTACCTTTTACTGGTGTGGTTTATTTCAACAAC
>CABYGG010000021.1 GCA_902518505.1 uncultured Alphaproteobacteria bacterium | reverse complement strand
TTGAAAATCAACATCATTATCAGCATGTTGTCCGCCATTTATTACATTTAACATTGGAACAGGAATAATTAAATTATCTAAACCCTGAGAAAGAAATATTGCACCAAAGTTTGCATAAGACCAAGCCTTATAATAAGCGAGACTAAGAGATAAAATAGCGTTTGCTCCATAATTTGATTTATTTTCTGTGCCATCTAAATCTATTAGGAGTTGATCAAATTCTCTGAAATCAGCAAAACTTTTATCTAAAATTTTTGGTTTTATGAGTTTGTTAACATTAGATACAGCTTTTAAGACACCTTTGCCACTCATTCTATTTGTGTCTAAATCTCTTAATTCTAATGCTTCAAATTTTCCTGTAGATGCACCTGATATATCACACAGTTTATGGAAAGTTCAATATTGGAAATTTCTTAATTTATCAATTTGAGGAAAAAATGTACAAAAAATTTCAATCCAATCTCGACCAAAAAATGTTAGATATTAATATTGATTTACACTCTTTCTATTCTAATAAAGAGGATTATATTGATGAAATTACAAAGCAGAATAACCCAAATATTCAAGATGGAGAGACCATATTAAAGTTAGATTAAGATGAATAAAAAAAACAAAAATAATTTTACAAATGACCAGTTACTGAAGTTTTACGAAAAAATGTTTTTAATTAGAAAATTTGAAGAAAAAGCTGCTCAATTATATGGAGCTGGAAAAATTGGAGGTTTCTGTCATTTATACATTGGCCAAGAGGCTGTTGTCATAGGTATTCTCTCTTCTATTAACTCAGAGGATACGGTTATCACCGCTTATAGAGATCATGGACATATACTAGCTCGTGGAGTAGATCCTAAACTAGTAATGTCTGAATTAACTGGAAGGAGAGATGGAATTTCAAAAGGCAAGGGGGGATCAATGCACATGTTCTCCAAAGCTAATAGATTTTATGGTGGACATGGTATCGTTGGAGCACAAGTGCCTTTAGGTGTTGGTATAGGTTTTGCACATAAATACAGAAACGAAAAAAAAATTTCAAGAGTCTATTTAGGGGATGGAGCTATGAGTAATGGCCAAGTTTTTGAGGCATTTAATTTAGCATCACTTTGGGAGTTACCAGTATTATTTATTATAGAAAACAATAAATATGGAATGGGTACATCTATTGGAAGATCTGCAGCAGGAGGTGAGTTGTACGAACGAGCAACTGTATTCGGCATTAAAGGCGAAAAAGTAGACGGTATGAATTTTTTTAATGTAAGTGAGTCAGCTATAAGGGCAAGAGAATATATCGAAAAAAATTCTAAGCCCTACATTATTGAAATGGATACATATAGATTTAGAGGCCATTCAATGTCTGATCCTGGTCTATACAGAACTAAAGATGAAGTAAATAAAATGAAAGAGATAGACCCTGTATTAATGATGAAAGAAGCTTTATTAAATGATTATAAAATTCAAGAGGAATCGATTAAAAATGTTGAAAGTGATATTAAGAAACGAATTAAAGATGTAGAAAAATTTTCAATTGAGTCGCCACTTCCAGATTTAAAAGAATTATACACCGAGGTATATTTATGAAAATACTTCTACCAGCTTTATCTCCAACAATGGAAACAGGTAACTTAGTAAAATGGTTAGTTAAAGAGGGAGATAGTGTAGTTTCAGGAGATATTTTAGCAGAAATTGAGACTGATAAAGCTACTATGGAATTAGAGTCACCCGATGATGGTAAAGTTGAGAAAATACTAGTTAAAGAGGGAACTGAAAATATAAGTGTTAATTCAGAGATAGCTCTTCTTAGAGTTGATGGTGAGGAAATAGAGGAGATATCAGAAAAACCTATTGAAAAACCCCCACAAGTCTCCTCTAACGGATCTGAACAGCCTGCAACAGAAGTAAAAATTTCTATGAATTCTCTTTTAAATCAAACAAAAGAAAATTCAGATGAAAAGAATTGGTCTGAAAAAGAAATATCTATGAGAGAGGCATTGAATATAGCTATTGAAGAAGAAATGGAATATGACAAAGACGTTTTTCTTTTAGGAGAAGAGGTAGCTGAATACGATGGTGCTTATAAAGTAACCCAAGGGCTTCTTGATAAATTTGGATCAAAAAGGGTTTTAGATACTCCTATTTCTGAGCATGGTTTTACTGGTTTAGCTATTGGAGCAGCGATGGCAGGACTAAAGCCTATATGTGAATTTATGACTTTTAATTTTTCTATGCAAGCAATTGATCAAATAGTTAATTCTGCTGCTAAATCTTTATACATGTCAGGTGGAGAAATAAATGTTCCTATAGTTTTTCGAGGTCCAAATGGTGCTGCGGCTAGAGTTGGAGCACAACATAGCCAATGTTTTATATCTTGGTTCTCTCATATTCCAGGCTTGATAGTAATTGCTCCTTCAAATGCAAGAGATGCAAAAGGTTTATTAAAATCATCTATTCGAAATCCCAATCCTGTTGTTTTTTTAGAACATGAATTACTTTATAAAGAAAAAACCAACGTTCCAGAAGAGAAAGATTTTTTAATTCCTATTGGCAAAGGCAATCTAATTAAAGAAGGTAAAGATGTAACTATTATTGGTTTTTCAATGTCTGTTCAAAGAATATTAAACGCTCTTCCATCAATTGAAAAACTTGGGATTAGTCCTGATATTATAGATCTAAGATCAATTAAACCTCTAGATGAAGAATTGATATATAAATCCGTTAAGAAAACAAATAGAGTTGTAATTGTTGAGGATGGCTTTGGTAGTACAAGTTTTGGATCACACTTATCTTATTTAATCCAATCAAATTGCTTTGATTTCCTTGACTCAGAAATAATTAAAGTTAGTGGAAAAGATGTCCCAATGCCATATGCAGAAAATTTAGAAAAATTGGCATTACCAAACACTGATGAAATTGTATCTGCTGTAAAAAAAGTGTCATATATTAATTAATGTTATATGAAGTTAATTTACCTTCTTTATCTCCTACAATGGAGGAGGGTAAAATTGTTAAGTGGATTAAAAAAGAAAAAGATCCAATATTAAGTGGTGAGGTTTTATTCGAAGTTGAGACAGATAAAGCCACAATGGAATATGAGTCACCAGAAGATGGCTATATTGCTAAAATAATATCAAAGGAAGGTGAAACAGCAAATGTTAATCAATTAGTTGCAATAATTTCTGATGATTTGACTTTTACACAAGAGGATATAAATAATTTTCTAAAAAATAATAATTCAGATAATAAAATACAAACCTTAGAAATAAATCCTTCTGAAAATGATAAAGATTTGATTTCAGATAAAATATTAATTACTCCCTTAGCTAAAAAAATAGCTCAAAAAAAAAATATAGACATTTCAAAAATAAAATCGATTTCAAGAAGAATACGTACTGATGATCTTGATATAAATGAAACTTTTGATAATGGGGCTATAAGAGTATTTATATCTCCACTTGCCAAAAAAATATCAAATGAAAAATCTATAGATTTGTCAAAATTAAAAGGCACTGGTCCAGATAATAGAATTATTTTAAGAGATCTATCAGACTCAAACTATTTGTCTGAAAGCTTAAATATTAACAGATTAAGACAGGCCATTGCAAAAGCAACAACACATTCAAAAAATAACATTCCACATTTTTATTTAAATACTAGAGTGAATATGGCTACTCTATTAAAATTTAGAAAAGATCAAAAATTAAAAGGTAATAAGTACTCTTTAAACGCAATATTAATGCAATCTATATCAAATGCATTCAAAGCATTTCCAGACTCAAATTGTACATATAAGGATAATGGTGAATTTATTATTAATAAAGATCATAATATTGGTATTGCCGTTGACTCTAAGTTTGGCTTAAAAATGCCTGTAGTTAAAAAGATAAATAATTTTAGTTTAAATGAAATCAACTCCAATCTTAATGAAAAGATAAATTTAACAAGAGATAATAAACTTTCTCCCTCTGATCTGTCAGATGGTGTTATAAGTATATCTAATTTGGGTTCATTTAATATCCGTAGTTTTGATGCTATTATTTTACCAGGACAAACTTATATATTAGCAGTAGGGCAGATTTTTGAGGATGTTTATGTTGACAAAGGTAAGATTGAAATAGGGAGTTTTATAAATTTGACATTATCATGTGATCATAGAGCTGTTGATGGAGTTTTAGCATCACAATTTTTTTCTAGTATTGTACAAAATTTAGAAAATATTTCAGATGACAATTAAGTATGATTTAACAATAATTGGCGGTGGTCCTGGTGGTTATGTTGCTGCTATAAAAGCTGCACAACTTGGTATGAAGGTTGCTTTGTTTGAAGAGGACAAACTTGGAGGTGTATGTCTTAATTGGGGGTGTATTCCAACTAAATCATTATTACATTCAGCAGAATTTATGGAAGAGGCTAATCATTTTGGGCTTGATAAGAAAGATCTTACTAAAATTGCTCTAGATAAAGTTGTAAAGATGTCAAGAACAGCATCTGATAATTTATCAAAAGGCGTTAACTCACTAATGAAAAAAAATAAAATAGATATTTATAAACATCGAGCATATCCAAAAAAAATTGATAATGAATTTTTTGTAAATACAACTTCAGATGAAATTTCTTCTAAGAATATGATTATTGCTACAGGATGCAAACCTAGAACAATTGGTGACATTAAATTTTCTAATTTAATTTGGAGTTCCAAAGAAGCAATGATTCCTAAATTTCTTCCAAAAAAATTATGTATTATCGGATCAGGAGCAATTGGAATAGAGTTTGCAAGTATTTATAATGCTTTAGGTTCGGAAGTTACAGTTTTTGAGTCTCAAGATAAGATTTTACCTCAGTTTGATAACGACATTTCAAATGAAGCAAAAAAAATATTTGAAAAAAAGGGTATTAAATTTGAGTTAAATGCAAAAATTGAGAAAATTGTTGAAGACAAAAAGAATGTATCCTTTAACAATGTTGACAAAAAGATTGCATGTGATGCATTAATACTATCTGTAGGTGTTATACCTAATATGGATAAAGACTTTATAAGTTCTCTTAACTTAAATCTATCTGATACCGGTTATATAAATACAAACCATAACTATGAGACAAACATTAAGGGTTTATATGCCATTGGTGATATTATTGGTGCCCCTTGGTTAGCTCATAAAGCCATGCACGATGCCATAAATTGTGTAACTCACATTTCAACAGGTAATGATACTCATAAACCAAAAGAAAATCATATCCCTGGTTGTATATATAGCTTACCACAAATAGCTACTGTTGGTTTCACTGAACAACAACTTAAAGACAATAATACTCCCTACAAGACGGGTAATTTTCCATTTTTAGCAAATGGTAAATCACAAACTATGTCTAACTCTTTTGGTTTTGTTAAAACGCTCTTTAATTCTGAGACCGGAGAGGTATTGGGTGCACATCTTATTGGACCTGATGTTACAGAAATGATAGCCACATTTGGCCTTGCTATTTCATCTGAGTCAACAGAAGATGAATTTATCAATACTGTTTTTGCACATCCAACTTTATCAGAATCTATTCATGAAAGCGTCTTATCGGCTTTTGAAAAACCTTTACATTTTTAAAAATGATCAGACATCCAGAAAAAATTAAAAAATTTAATCCTACAACAATTAAAAAACCTAATTGGCTAAAAGTAAAAGCACCAACATCAAAAAAATATTTTGAGACACTAGACACTGTGAATTCTCATAATTTAGTTACTGTTTGTCAAGAAGCTGCATGTCCGAATATTGGAGAATGTTGGGAAAAAAAACATGCAACTTTCATGATACTAGGAGATACTTGTACCAGAGCATGTGCATTCTGTAATGTAAAAACTGGTAAACCTTCTGAGCCACCAGATCCCATGGAACCTCTAAACGTTGCAAAATCTGTTTTAAAATTAGGACTTAAACATGTTGTAGTAACAAGTGTAGATCGAGATGATTTACCCGATGGTGGTGCTCAACATTTCATTGATACTATTAAATACATAAGAGAACTCTCTAATAATACGACTATTGAAATTTTAACACCTGATTTTTTAAGAAAAAATAGAAACTATATCGATATAGCAAAGGTCAAGCCTGATGTTTTTAATCACAATTTAGAAACTGTACCAAGAATTTATAAACAAATTAGACCTGGTTCTAATTATATTGAGAGTTTAAAACTCTTAAGAGAAGTAAAAGACTTCGACAAATCAATATTTACAAAGTCTGGTATTATGGTTGGTTTAGGTGAGGATTATTCAGAAATTATTGAAGTATTAAAGGATATGAAAAATTCCAACATAGACTTTGTCACTATAGGTCAGTACCTTCAACCATCTATTCATCATGAAAAAGTTCATAAGTTTTACACTCCTGAGGAGTTCAAAAGTCTTTATAACGTTTGTTTTGATCTAGGATTTAAAATGATTTCCTCTTCACCAATGACAAGGTCAAGTTATCATGCAGACGAAGACTTTGAAAAACTAAAAAAAGTAATTTAGTTTTCTCTAAGAGAAATATTTGACCAGCAGGCTATAAAATCTCCTCTACCTATGAGTCCAGATTTTTCATTAGTCGTTGCTTTTATAGAAATAATATTTTTATTGATATTTAAGTTTTTTGAAATACTTTCTAAAATCTTTTTAAAATGAGGATTAATTTTAGGTTCTTCTGAAACAATCATTAGATCAATATTATTAATCATCTTTTTATTTAAATTCATTTTTTTTAAAGCATAATTTAAGAAGTCTATTGAATTTCTATTTAAGTTCTTTTTGTTATTTGGAAAATAGGTACCTATATCTCTAAGAGATAGCGCCCCTAGTATAGAGTCTGTAATAGCATGCAGTATTACATCTCCATCTGAATGTGAAATAACCTTAATTTTTGATTTTATTTTTGCACCACCTAGTTTTAAAAAATTATTTTTATTAGATTTGATAGTTCTGTGAATGTCATAACCAATCCCTACTAAGATATTACTTTCAACTAATTTATTTAATGAGTCTAATTCATCTTTGTATGTAATTTTTAAATTTATTTCATTTTGTAATAAATATTTAATTTTATATTTATTTTTTTCATTTCTAAAAAGTTGACTATCGTCTGTTAACATTTTTTTATTATTTTTATTATGTAAAAGAGTAATTTTATTTTTAATAAAACCTTGTGGTGTTTTTATAAGTTTAAGTTTTTCTCTATCAATATTATCATGACCAATAACAGCGGTGTCAGAACACTTGCTATAA
>CABYGG010000020.1 GCA_902518505.1 uncultured Alphaproteobacteria bacterium | reverse complement strand
GATAATTTGGTCGATAATTTTTAATTCTAGGCAATCTTTTGCAGTAATTTTGAGAGAATTTGATGCTGTCTCAGCAAAATCAGAGGATTTCCATAATATTGAGGAACAACCCTCAGGAGAAATAACAGAATAAATTGAATTACTAAGCATTATGACTATATCGCTTGTAGCAAGAGCAATTGCGCCACCTGATCCACCCTCACCTATGACTATTGAAATACATGGTGTTTCGCAATTTAGTGATACTTTCATTGATTGGGCAATAGCCTCAGCTTGTCCCCTTTCCTCGGCGTCCTTACCAGGGTAAGCACCGGATGTATCCACAAAACAAATTAAAGGTAAATTTAATTTTGAGGCTAATTTCATAATTCTTTGGGATTTTCTATAACCTTCAGGTTTTGCCATGCCAAAATTATGTTTTAATCTCGTGTTCATATCATTACCCTTTTCTGTGCCCAGTATGATTACAGGTAAGTTATCTAAAAAAGCAAAACCTGAGATAATGGCATTATCTTCAGAATAAAGTCTATCACCATAAAGAGGTGTAAATTTTGTAAAAATATTATCTATATAGCCTTTTGTTTTAGGTCTATTTGGATGTCTTGCAAGTTTAACAATTTGCCAAGGAGATAAATTAGAGTAAATTCTTTTTAACTCTGTTTGTTTTTTTTTCTCAATATCTTTAATTTTTCCATCTACATCTATATCACGTTCTTTTGAAAGCTTGATTAAAGATTGTATTTCCAAATCAAATTTTTCCAATTTTTCTTCAAAATCTAAGTAAAACATTTTTAGGACTATAATTTATTTTTTAGTGGATGATAAGAGTCTAAAACTCTCTTTTTCATTGACTTTGCGACTTTAGTATAAATTTCTGTTGTTGAAATACTTGAGTGACCTAAAAGTTTTTGTATGTGCCTAATATCAGCGTTATTTTCTAACATAGTGGTAGCAAATGAGTGTCTAAAAACATGAGAAGATAATTTATCTTTAATTATTGAGTCGTTATAACAATTTTCAAGAAATTTGTTTACCGATCTTGCAGAAATCTTTTTATTATTTAACGCAAATACAAATTGATTTTTTTTTCCTAAATTTTTCAAAAGCTCCAAAAAATCTTTAATTATAAATACCTTTCTCTCTTTGGAACCTTTTCCATAGATGTAAATAGAATTATCTTGATGGTTAATATCAGACCATTTTAAATTCAGTGCCTCTGATATTCTCAAACCTGATAAATAAATTAATTTTAGCACTAAAATATAAAGCTCTTTGTTAGTCTGTTTTGAATTATACAAATTTATAAATATTTGCTCCATTTGTAATTTTGATATGGCCTTTGGTATTTTTTTTAAATTTGATAAGCTTTCAAATTCTTGAAAGTCAATTTTTGTAATTATTTTTTCAGTTTGTAGAAACTTCAAAAAATTTTTTAAAGTTGAGATTTTTCTATTTATACTAGATATTTCCAAATTTTTTTTTCTTAAATTAGTAATAAATAATTTAATCTTAGCAGTAAGATCACTTTCTTTTATATCTTCAGTAGAAAAAAATTGATCTAAATCAACTAAATAATTATTTACAGAGTTTCTTGAAAGATTTTTTTCAGAAATTAAAAATTGTGTGTATAAATCTTTATATTTTTCATATTTCATAAATTAATTAAATGTGCTCTAAAGGCTAATTTTATTAATTCATTTTTAAGATATTCATTATCTATGATGTAATTGTTTAAGAAATATAAATCGAATTCATTTATTGAGTAAAATTTTTCACTTAAATTGACATAGTATATATATGAGTCAATCAAATTTAAATTTTCGGCTAAACTTGCCAAATACACAGGATTGACTGAAATTGTATCTGTCTCTGTAATTTTTAGATTGTCACTCTCTATAAAATTAATATTTCTATTCAAAAATAAAAATTTCATCAAAGGACTGTCTATATATTGATCGTTATCTGCATAGTATTTATTTTCAAAGTTTTTAATTAAATAATTCTTTAAAGCTGTTGCTATATCATTATTTTCAACTACACCTTTAGGAACATCCTTTAATAAAATTATCAAATTTTCTAAAAAACTTGAATTTTCATAAAGTGATAAAAGCATTAAACCATTTATGTAATTTAAATTTCTAGAGGTGATTCTCATTTCACTAAATTGATCATTAACTAATCTGGATACATCATATAAATCTAATTGTAATAAAGGAATATAGTTTTCTAAAATTTCAAGTTTTTTATTATAGTTTATATTTTTTTGCATTTCTTCATACATAGTTAATTCTATAGGTTTTACTTTTAGCATTTCTAGCATAGATAAATATTGTGATTTGTTTATAACTCTATTTTTAAAAAGGTAATTTATTTGATAAAGATCTATTGTATTTGATTTGAGATATATCTCTAATTCAAGAATATTATTAATTTCATCTACATTGACTTTTATAATATCAGAAATCAAAGCGATATATTTATCAATTAATCCTAATTCACTTAAGTTGTGATTGTTTTCAATTTTATTATTTTTGAGAAAGTCAAACAAAAATTTTGTGTTTAATTTATCAAACTCTTTTTGATCATAAATTTCAATTATAAAATTAATCTGTTCAAATTGATTATCTTTAATTAAGCATAAGATATTATAGACCAAAATATCATCAAAATTTTTTTGATTATTATCCAATTCAAATAAATAACGACACAATTCATTAAATTGATTTGAATCAAATAAGTAAGCTAAATATGACTCATTATGATCTGGGTTTATGAATTCTTCAAAAATAACTTTTTCAAATAAATTTGAATTAATTTGATATCTGTAGTTTTTTTTATTGAATAAATTTATTTTTTCGAAAAAAAAATCATTTTCATTTGAATATTCAGGATAAATAATATTATTTGTTAAAGGGTCAAATAGAGAGTAAAAAAAATTATTATTATTTTCTGTGGAGTTTATAAGTTTTAGAAGAGTTTCCTCTGATTTAATTGATGAAATTATATTGTTTTGTGAGAATGATTTTTCTTGAAAAATGATTTCTTCATTAACCTCATCTGCCTTTAATGGGAGAATTATTATTAACAAAAAAAAAATGAGATATTTCATGTGAACTGATCTATTGGAATGTCATAAACCTTTTCTTTTGTTGGGGCTGGTATTTTTATAGAGTTAATTAAAACAAAACCTACTAAAATTAGTACAAATATCGTTGATAGTAATGCTATTTTTCTCATTATTATAAATTTATTGGTTTTTCATATTATATATTTAAAACATATCAAATAACAATGATGAAAAAAAATTTTGAAAAAATATGTATGATTGGTATGCCTGGGTCAGGTAAATCTACGATTGGTAGGGCTTTATCTGATTACTTAAAATTTGATTTTTATGATACTGATCAACAAATTGAAATAGAAAGTCAATCTAAAATTAAGGACATATTTGACAAGGAGGGTGAAGAGCGTTTTAGAAAATTAGAGAGATCGATATTCAAAAAATTGATTTTAAAGAAAAAAATTGTTGTTTCTACTGGTGGAGGAATTATTTTAAAAAATAAAGACCTTTTAAAGCAAACATTTAACATATATTTAAAATGTGATATAGAAACTTTAATAAGAAGAACTTCTAGAAATAAAAATAGACCCCTATTAAAAAATAATGTTGAGAAAAATATAAAAATACTTTTCAATGATAGAAAAGAGATTTACAATACAACTTCTGATTTTACAATTAATGCAACAAATAATCCTCAAAAAACTATAAAAACTATATTAGAACATATAAACTAATGAAGATAAGAAAGATAATTGATAAACACATACATGAAATTGAATTTTTAAAAATAGCCCAATTAGAAAAAAAATTAATTAATAATATTTCAAATCTCGATATTTTAATATTTGATAGTAATATTGTAAAAAATACATTAATCAAAAAACTTTTAAAAAAATTTCCTAAAAGATGTTATGTTATTAAGGGCCATGAGAAAATTAAAAATATTCAGAACTATTCGTTTTTAATTGAGAAAATAATTAAATCAGGAGTTCAACGTAAAACTATAATTTACTCTTTTGGTGGTGGAACACTAGGAGATCTTTCTGGCTTTTTAGCATCCACTATATTGAGAGGTGTTGAGCACGTAATGATACCCACCACTCTTTTAGCAATGGTAGATAGTTCAATTGGTGGTAAGACAGGGATTAATAGCAAATTTGGTAAAAATTTAATTGGAACCTTTTATCTACCAAAAAAAGTATTTATATGTTCAGATTTTCTAAAAAGTTTACCAAAAAGGGAAATTGCATGTGGATATGCAGAAATAATAAAATATAGCCTTATTCATTCAAAGCAACTTCATAAGCTTCTTATTAAGGGATCCAAGGGTGACATGAATAAAATTATAGAACTCTCAATTAACTCAAAATTTAAATATATCAGTGATTTTAGAGAAAAATTAAAATCTAAAAATTCTAGAGCAATTCTGAATTTTGGACACACTATTGGTCATGCAATTGAAAATTCAAATTTTTATAAAGGTAATCTTAAACATGGCGAGGCGATATCATTAGGAATGATTTTAGAGTTAAAAATTTCTTGTTTATTAAATTACTATCCTAAAAGCGTTGATAGTTTAATTGAAATTTTAAAAAAATATAATTTACCTATTAATTACAGCAAATATGTAAATAAAAAAACTATTCCATCATTAATAAAAAAAATTGCTTTTGATAAAAAAGTTATAAACAGAGATGTTAATATTGTTCTCATTGGAAAAAATGGAGGTTTTATTAAAAAGATTTTAATTAGAGATCTTAAATCTATTCTAAATCAAATAAAATAATGACTTTAATTGTTATTATAAAAATTTTAGCGATAATTTTCTTACTCTTATTATCAGCCCTTTCCTCTGGTTCGGAGACTGCATTAACTGCAGTATCAAAACAGCGAGCTCATAGACAAAAAGATAAAGGAGCTAAAAATGCAAATTTCATTCTAAAAATTAAAGAATTTAAAGATGAATTTATTACGGGAATCTTACTTGCTAATAACCTATTTAATATTTTAGCTACAGCTTTGATGACAGAATTACTTGTTTCAGAATTTGGTGGTTTAGGAGTTTCCGTTGCTACAATTTTCATGACATTAATGATAGTTATATTTTCAGAAGTCACTCCCAAAATTTTCGCAATTAACAAACCGATGACTTTTGCACTAAAAGTTTCTAAGTTTTTTTACTTTTACACAAAATTAATTAAACCAATTGTAAATCTCATTAATAAAGTTTCTAACAAAATTATTAAATTAATTGGATTAAATTTAAATGCAGATCAATCAAAAATTATAGAAGAGGAGTTTGAAGGAGCTGTTCAACTGCAAAAACAATACTCAAAAGATGGTGAATATGAGGCTGATTATATGAGTAATATTCTTGAGTTAAAAAAATTAAAAGTTGATGAGCTTATGACACACAGAAATGAAATTCTATTCATAAACCTTGATGATCCCTATAAACAAAATTTTAAAGCTATAAGTTCATCAACATTCACAAGAATACCAGTTATAAAGGGAGATTTTAATAATCTGGTTGGAATTATAGATATTAGAGATTTTTTAAAAGACTCCTCTTTAGAGGAGTCAAATGAAAGTATCGAAAGAAATACTTTTCAGCCTGTTTTTATTCCCCAAAACAAACTTGCGATGAAACAACTTATTGATTTTAAATCTTCAAGAGAACATATGGCTTTAATAGTAGATGAATATGGAGAAATACAAGGCTTAATTACATTGGAGGATATTATTGAAGAAATAATTGGAGAAATTTTTGATGAAACTGACACTGATGAAACATATCTAGAGAAAATTGACTCTAATAATTATTTATTTAATGGAAATGCTAGTGTAAGAGAAATTAATAGAAGTCTGGATATCAACTTACCTGATCAATTTGTGACATTATCAGGCTTAATTCATGATTTAGCAAAAGAAATCCCTAAAGTTGGAAAGGTTTTCTATATTGAGGATGTAAAATTGCAAATTATCTCTAGATCAATTAACAAAATCAATAAGGTTAAGCTATCTATTTGATATTTTTATTTCTAGGGAGTGTAGGCCAGATTTAAAAACTGACTCTAATTTTTCATGAATTGTCCTATGAATATCTATTTTTTTCAAATTATTTTTATTCAATATTCTGAGCTCTACATGAGTTAACATGGTTGATGTATTTTCTACACCAGCATGTCCCATATGTTTTTCACTGTTGTTAATAATTTCTAAAATTTCAAATTCACTAATATCTTGTAAAAGGATTTTAATATTATTTAAATTCATAATTAAATCTTAAATGAATAAAAAAAATAAAATAGAAAATTTATGCAATCATCCAAATTGTAAAGAGGAAGGTGTTTATAAAGCACCTTTAGACTATGATAATTTAGGTAATTATCAGTGGTTTTGTATTGAACATATTAAAGAGTTTAACAAAAAGTGGAATTACCATAAGAAAATGGATGCAAATGAAATTGAAAACGATATTCGTTTTGATACCATCTGGAGAAGACCCACAAGCTCTTTTGGATCGGGGAGGAAATTTTATAATTTTACGATCAATGGTGAGGATATGGGCACATTTGATAACCCTGCTGGATTTCAGCCTCAATCAAACAAATTGTTAAAATCCCTTAGTATTTTAAAATTAGATATAAATACAGACTTAAAATTGATAAAGAAAAGGTATAAAGAACTAGTAAAAGAGCATCATCCAGATGTAAAGGGTGATAGTAAAAAAGTTATTGATAAATTTAGAGAAATAGTAGAAGCATATAACTACTTAATTGAAAGATACAAAAAATGAATAAAATCGAGGCCCTTAAAAAAAAGGATAATTTACAAATTTCTGATGTATCATCCAAAGAAGTCTTTGGCATTCAAACAGATATAAAAGTTCCAAAATTTAATGAAGCTAGTGAATATTGCCCTAGATTAGATACAAACTACGTATTTGATGAAAGTACAACGATTGCTATTTTGCTCGGTCTAAAATTCAATAAACGAGTTTTCTTACAAGGTTTGCATGGAACTGGAAAGTCTTCTCATATTGAACAAGTTTGTGCAAGATTAAACTGGCCTTGCATAAGAGTTAACTTAGATAGTCATGTATCGAGAATCGATCTTATTGGTAAAGATGCAATAGTTTTAAAAGATAACAAACAAGTAACAGAATTTCAGGAAGGTATCCTTCCTTGGGCTTTTCAAAATAACGTTTCTTTAGTTTTTGACGAATACGATGCAGGTCGACCAGATGTAATGTTTGTTATTCAAAGAATACTTGAAGCTGAGGGAAAGTTAACTCTTCTTGACCAAAGTAAAGTTCTCTCACCTCATCCTTATTTTAGGCTATTTGCTACTGCTAACACAGTAGGTCTTGGGGATACCTCTGGGATTTATCATGGAACAAATCAGATCAATCAAGGTCAAATGGACAGATGGAATATAGTTGCAAAATTAAACTACCTTGATGAGGATAAAGAAATAGAAATTATTTCAAAAAAAGTTTCTGCAAACAATGAAGAGAAGAAAATAATAGCTTCTATGGTTCAAATGGCAAATTTAACAAGAAAAGGTTTTGAACAAAAAGATATATCTATTGTCATGAGCCCTAGAACTGTAATTATGTGGGCAGAAAATTATAAAATTATTAAAGATATTAAAAACTCTTTGAAGTTTACTTTTTTGAATAAATGTGACGAAAGTGAAATAGATATATATAAAGAATATTTCCAAAGAACCTTTGCAATTGATATCTAATTGTCCGAGAAACAACTAAATATTCCCAGGCAAATTTCAAATACACTCAATTCTGTTAATAAAACCATATCGGAAAACAAAGAATTAAAAATAAATGTAAATTCAAATATCGTTTTAGAGAAAGATGATACTTTAAACCTTCCCTCAATCTCAAATATTTTCAATTATGAGGATATGCGTGGTGCAGCAGACTCATTTGCTCTAAAAAAAAAATACCATGATGAAAAACTGTTAAATCAAATAACATCTAAAAATATTGATATTAGAGAAGAAATAATTTTCTTAGAGCGTTTACGATATGAGACATACGGCTCAAAACCCTTCAAAGGTATTATAAAAAACATTGAGAATAAATGGTTTAAAAGATTAGAGGTATTAAAATTAAAAAAACAAAAAGACTCTAAAGATTTATTTTATTTTACCTTAACGTATTTTTTCATTGATTTAGTAAACAGTAAAATGTGGAGATCAAATAATAATCATTTAAAGAATATAACTTCTAAAGACAACATATTAGTT
>CABYGG010000019.1 GCA_902518505.1 uncultured Alphaproteobacteria bacterium | reverse complement strand
GTTGATCTTCCACCATCAAGTTGGAAGTTTTGTCCTGTAATCCATGATGATTTTTTAGATACCAAGAAAGAAGCCAAATTACCTATGTCATCACCTGTTCCAAGTCTTGACATAGGGTGGAGTTTTCCAATTCCTTCAGCAACCTTTTCATTAGAAACCATGAAATTTGACATTTTGGAAAAAGATAGGCTAGGAGATATTGTATTAAATCTTATCTTCGGAGCATAGTCTGCGGCTAAAGAATTTGATAAACCAATTAATGCACTTTTTGCAGAGGAGATTGCTGTATGATTTTTAAAACCTCTAACAGCTGCTATTGATGAAAAAAATACTACTGAAGATGAATCCGACATCTTAGTTATGCAATGATTGAGGAAATGAACGATATTATAAAAATTATCATCCATTATTTTTTTAAAATCATCAACTGAGGTGCTTGAGAAAGGTTTTAAGTTTATCGAGCCAATGGCAAAGATTATGCCAGATATTTCGTAGTTAATTGATTTTATGAAACTTTCTGTATTCGTGTAATCATTTATATCTAGAACATTTTTTTCAAAATTACCTTCAACATCACTATCAAATTCGCTTCTTGATATTAGAACTAAATCATTATCATCTTTTAGGTTGTTAACACATGATTTGCCAACAGAACCATTTGCACCAATAACTAGAATTTTACCCATGCAGTTTATACAAAATGTAACCCTAATTAGATTTAATTCTTAAGTATTTGAAGGCTATAACAAGTAGCTGATACAAACAATAAAGTGCCTATTATTTGATGGATAGAACCCAAAGAGACTTGAACATTACTCAAAACAACAAAAACACCAATAAATAACTGAATTAAAACTAGAAATAGCACAATCAGGAAATGGATTTTTTGATATTTATTTTCAATTCCCTTAAAATGTTTAAAGCACATATAAAGAATTGTTAAAAATGATAAATAAGCTAAGGCTCTATGAAAAAAATGTATGAAGACACTGTTATCAAAAAAACCAAAAAGTCGATCCTCAATAAAAATTAAATTTTCAGGAATGTAATTATCTCCCATTTTGGGCCAAGTATTAAATGATTTTCCAGCATCTAAACCAGCCATAAAAGCACCGTAAATTACTGTAAAAAAAATTATTATATTAAAAAAAATAAAAAAAGTTTTATGTGAGCTAAAATTATTTTTATAAATTCCAATATCAAGCCTTTTCAAGAAAAGATAAGCAATTAAAGAGAGAATTATTTGAGCTATAATTAAGTGAACGGCAAGTCTTAAATGGCTAACGTATGGATTAACATCTAATCCACTTTTTACCATCCACCATCCGATAATACCTTGTGCCCCTCCAAGAAAAAGAAGGAATGAATATGAGTATAACTCTTCATTAGAAAAGTATTTTTTCAAAGCAAAGTAAATAAAAGGTATGATAAAAATAATTCCTATCAGTCTTCCCAATACTCTATGTCCATATTCCCACCAAAAGATGTATTTAAACTCTGATAGTGTCATGTTTATATTTTTTATTTGATATTCAGGATATTGCTTATAGTCTTCAAAAACTTTTAACCAATCTCCATGGGATAAAGGGGGTATTGTTCCCATAAATAATCTCCAATCAACCATGGACAAACCAGACTCAGTTAATCTTGTCAAACCACCAACAATGATCATCAGCAATATAATTGACATGAGACTTACAAGCCAAAGACTTATCTGAAAATTCTCGGATTTATACATTTAATCTAAATTTATAATTTTTTAGAATATATTTAGTATATTAATTTTAGTCGCATTAAGCCTATCTAACTGATAGATCTTATAGTCTAAATATTTAAAAATTTCAAAATGACATATCATATTAACGTTATAGATCATGAGGGTTCACCTCATAAAATTGAAGCAACAGTTGGTTTTTCAATAATGGAGATTATTAGAGACGCTGGATTAGATATTGAAGCTATATGTGGGGGTTGTTGCGCTTGTGCTACCTGCCATTGTTATGTCGATGAAAATTGGTTAGAAAAAATATCAAAAGCTGATGACGATGAGGAATCTATGCTTGATCAAGCTATGGATATAAAAAAAAATTCAAGACTCTCATGTCAAATTCCATTTACAGAAGAGCTCAATGGTATTACTCTAACATTAGCACCTAAATTTTGACTGATTATAACTCATACAAATCATGGCCATTTAATGAAGCAAAAAAAATTATAAAACGCTTTGAAAAAAATAATACCAAAGACAAAATAATCTTTGAAACTGGGTACGGCCCATCCGGCTTACCTCATATAGGTACTTTTGGGGAAGTGCTAAGGACAAATATGGTAAGATTTTGTTATGAAAAATTGACGGGTAAAGAGACTGACCTCATAGCATTTTCTGATGATATGGATGGCTTTAGAAAAGTCCCTGATAACATCCCGAACAAAGAAAAATTATCTAACTACCTTGATTACCCTTTGACATCCGTCCCAGATCCTTTTGAGTTGTTTAATAGTTTTGGTGAACATAATAATTCAAAACTTAAAGATTTTTTAAATAGATTTAATTTGCCTTTTTCTTTTCAAAGTTCAACAGATGCTTATAAATCAGGATTGTTTAATGAAACAATAAAGAAAATTATAAAAAATTATGATGAAATTATTAATGTAGTTCTTCCGACACTTGGTGAAGAAAGAAGAAAATCTTATAGTCCATTTTTTCCAATCAGTGAAATAACTGGTAAAATATTGCAAGTTCCAATTGAAGAAATTAATAATGAAGAATTTTCTGTTTCATATTATGAGGACGGTGTATTGAAGTCTAAATCAGTTTTAGATGGCAATTGTAAACTTCAATGGAAAGTTGATTGGGCAATGAGGTGGTCTGCTTTCGGTGTGGACTATGAAATGTGTGGTAAGGATTTAACAGAGAGCTATACCTTATCATCAAAGATATGCAAGATAATCGGTTCTAAGCCTCCTGAAAATTTAATTTATGAACTATTTCTCGATGAAAATGCTGAAAAAATTAGTAAGTCAAAAGGCAATGGCATAAGCATCGATGATTGGCTCAAATATTCTATTGAAGAGAGTTTGGCCATGTTTATGTATCAGAGACCAACAACTGCAAAGAAACTTTATTTTGATGTGATTCCTAAAAACACCGATGAATACTTATCGCATGTCAACAAATTAGAGTCCGACGATCTGAACCCAGATAACCCTGCTTGGCATATTCATAAAGCTGAAAACCCATCATATAAATCTAAAATTAATTATAGTTTAATCCTAAATATTATATCAGTTTGCAAGTCTGAGGACCCTAATGTGATTTTTGGTTTAATAAAAAATTATCAATCTAATTTTAGCAAAACGGAAACTGATCTTATTAATAGAATGATTGATTGTGGTATTAATTATTTTAGGGACTTTATACAACCAAATTTAAACTTTAAAATTCCAAATTCTGAAGAATTAATTATACTTAATGAAGTTGTGTCTAAATTAAAAGAAGTAGAGTCTTCGGCTGATGCAGATGAATTTCAAACTGCAATTTTCAGTGTTGGAAAAAATTCTGTGTATAAAGAGAATATTAAAGAATTTTTTAAACTTATTTATCAAGTTGTTTTTGGTCAAGAGAATGGGCCAAGATTGGGCTCATTTACTAAAATTTATACAAAAGATAAAACTCTGGAGTTGTTCAACTCGAAGCTAAATGTATAATTTAGCTCATCGTATTCTCAAAAAGCTAGATCCAGAATTATCGCATAATATATCTATAAAAGCTCTCAAATTAGGTATTTATCCAAAAATTATTTGTAAAAATACAGAAATTCTTGAACAAACAATATGGGGAAGAACTTTCAAAACTCCCATAGGGTTATCGGCAGGTTTTGATAAAAATGCAGAGGTGATAAATCCAATTTTAAATTTGGGATTTAGTTTTACTGAGTTGGGAACAGTGACTCCTTTGCCTCAAAGTGGCAACCCAAAACCTAGAATTCATAGGTTCCCTGCACAAAATGCATTAATAAATTCTTTAGGGTTTAATAATAAAGGTATGGATGTATTTGAAAAAAATATCAATAACTCAAACCTAAAAGAAAACTTCCAAGATAAAATCATTGGCATAAACATCGGTAACAATAAAGATACCGTAGAAATTTTAGATGATCTCAAAAAGCTTTTCGATAGACTGTATAGACTTGGTGATTACATTGTAATCAATTTATCTTCACCAAATACACCTGGATTGAGAGATAATCTTAAATCTCAAAATTTTGAAAAGATTGTTACAAATATTCATAGGCTAAGAGATGAGAATAACTCAAAAATCCCTGTTTTATTCAAGATTTCACCAGATATTTCTGATCAGGATAAAAAGGATATTTCATTGATTTCACTGGCAAATGATGTGGATGGGCTAATACTGACTAACACAACAATTAATAAATCTATGGTTAATGAAAAGTTAGAGGGAGGAGTAAGTGGTAGACCACTATTTCTTAAGTCAAATGAATTAATTAGAGATTTTTATACTCTTACTTCAGGAAAGATTAAAATTATAGGAGTAGGGGGTATTTTTGATGCCAATGATATTTTAACTAAAATGAAATTAGGGGCCTCCTTAATCCAAATATATAGTAGTTTTACATATGAAGGCCCTTATCATGTAAAAAAAATGACTTACGATCTAATAAATTTAATTCAACAACAAGGATTTAGAAATATTTCTGAGGTAATAGGACAATACTCTTGAAATCTATTTCTTCTTTTAAAAAAGTTATTAATGATTATGAATATTTTCTTTTTGATCAATGGGGTGTTTTACATAATGGAAGTATCAAGTTTCCTCTAGCAGAAGAATGTTTAAGTTTTTTAAAAAAGAAAAATAAATGTGTCATCTTAGTATCTAATTCCTCAAGACCAACAGAATTTTCTATAAAAAATTTAGATAAATTAGGTATAAGTAATAATTTGTATGATTATTGTATTACTAGTGGGCAAATAGCATTGAATTTTTTAGAAAAAGATATTTATAATAGATATGGAAAAAAATGTTTCCCTATAAAATTACCGAAAGAAAAAATAAATTATTTTAATTTAGACTGTACCAATAACATTGAAAAAGCAAATTTTGCAATGATTGCAGATTTAAAAGATGGTTTAACAATTTTAGATTTTGCGGAAGAGCTAGATAAAATGTTAAAATTTAATTTACCTTTGTTATGTGCTAACCCAGATTATTTAGTTCACAATAAAAATAATCTCTCTATGTGTGGTGGTACTATAGCAAATTTATACTCAGATTTAGGTGGAATAGTATTTAGATACGGCAAACCTCACAAACCTATTTATGAAAACATAATGAAGAATTTTAAAATAAAAAATAAAAACAAAGTTTTAGTAATTGGAGACTCTCTTTGGCATGATATAGATGGTGGTAACAAAATGAAATTTGATACACTTTGGATTAAAAATGGCATTCATAGATCCCAATTAAATAACGGACCAGAAATCAAAGATTTAATTAAACAGTACAAACCAAAATATGCAATAAGTGAGCTAAAAATATAAGAAACTATTATTGTAAAAAAGAAACTTTTGTAATATAACACACATCTCATGTCTAGATCTTGCGATATAACTGGAAAAAAACACCAAACTGGTCATAACGTCAGCCATTCTAATATTAAGTCTAAAAGGCGCTTTATGGTAAATTTAAACAGTGTCACTCTATTCAGTGATTCTTTACAAAGAAAATTTAGACTAAGAATAGCCTCATCTACACTTAGAACTATAGATAAACATGGAGGTTTAGATCAATATTTAAATAAAACCAGTTCACGATCTTTAACCGATAAAGCCTTAAAAATCAAAAAACAAATCGAAAAAAACATTAGCAAAAAAGCTAGCTAGATGTTTCAAGAATTATTTTTAAATTTATCAAATAACTTAAATAACTCTTCAGTTGTAATTATCTGGTTATTTCAAATCATATTTTGTTATTTTTCAATTTTACTCTCACTTAAGTTCTTCGGAAAGACAGGTATTTATGTATATGTAGCGATTGCAATCATATTAGCTAATATTCAAGTTCTTAAAGTTGTAGACTTTCCTTTCTTTCCTGAACCTATGGCCCTAGGAACTGTTTTGTTTATTTCTATATTTCTTTGTACTGACATATTGAATGAATATTTTGATAAAAAATCTGCAACTAAATGTATATACCTTGGTATTGCAGCATACTTATTTTCAACCGTACTTATGTTTTTAACAATATCTATGGCTCCAATTAATCCTGATGAGCATCCTGCATGGTCTTGGAGCTATGGTATGCATGAGTCAATTATGACTATCTTCCTACCACAGTTCCCAATAATAGTTGGAAGTATTTGTGCTTTTTTTATAAGTCAAAAAATTGATATTTTTATATTTTCTTATTTAAAAAATAAAAATACTAACCTTTGGTTTAGAAATAATGCATCAACAATTGTATCACAATTTATTGATAATATTATATTTAGTGTTCTTGCATTTAATATCTTATCTTCTAACCCAGTGCCTTTATTTGATCTAATTATTTCTTATGGAATAGGTATTTATTTACTTAGAATTCTATTAAGTCTATTTGACACAATCTTTATATATTTAGCGAAGATCTTTTTGCCACCTAAATTTGACTAATTTTTTTCAAGTAAAAAAAAAGTCAAAATTATCAAATGCTCGACTTGGATTAATTAATACAGCACATGGTAAAATCAATACACCTTCATTTATTTTTTGTGGTACCAAGGCCACTGTTAAATCTGTACTCCCCTCTCAATTAAAAATAGCTAGAACACAAATTATTCTTTCAAACACATACCATTTAATGCTTCAACCAGGTCCAGAGGTCATATCAAAAGAAGGGGGTTTACAGAGTTTTACTGATTGGAATGGACCTATGATGACTGATAGTGGGGGATATCAGATATTTTCACTAGGATATGGGTCAGTTTCAGAGGAAATTAAAGGAAAAAACAATAATGCAAAGAGAAAATCTCTCATAAAAATAACTGAGGATGGTGCATCATTTAGAAATTATATAAATGGAGATAAAGTATTTTTATCACCTGAGAGATCAATTGAATTACAACGTGAATTTGGCGCTGATCTGATTTTTGTCTTAGATGAATGTACGCCCTTTAATGTCTCAAAAAAATATACAGAAAAGTCTATGTACATGAGTCATCGCTGGGCAGCAAGATGTAAAAATTCTTTTGACTCAAAATTTAAAAAGTATAACTCAACCTTTGGTTCCTCAGGAAAACAGTCACTATATGGTATCATACAAGGTGGTGTTTATGAGGATTTAAGAAAGATCGCATGTGAAGAAACATGCTCAAAAAATTTTGATGGACTTGCAATAGGTGGCTCTTTGGGGAGTACAAAAAATCAGATGTACGATATCTTTTCTATCTGTGAAAATTATATAGATAAATCAAAACCTATTCATATTCTAGGAATTGGAGGACTAGATGATATTTTGCATGGTGTAAGTTCTGGATATGACACATTTGATTGTGTATCACCTACAAGGATTGCTAGACATGGTATTATGATGTCAAAACTAAGTAGTAAAGGAATTAATTTAAACAACTCAAAATTTAAAGACGATCATTCTAGTATTGATGAAGGATGTGAATTACAGGAAATAAATAAATTTTCAAAATCTTATATACATCATTTGTTTAAAGCTAATGAGATGCTCGGTATGACCATCTTATCAATATACAATATTTGGTTTATGAATAAGTTTTTTGAAGAAATAAGATTATCTATAAATGAGGATAGATTTGAAGAGTATAAGAATAAAATTTTGTCTAATTTAGTCGAATAATGACTCTATTTTCTCAAACATAATTCCACCTAACTCTTCTACATCATGAATGGTAATTGCTTTACTATAATACTGACCTACGTTATGACCTATACCGATTGCTAATAGCTCAATGTTTGATTTCTCTTCAATCGCAAGAATTGTGCTTTTTAAGTGTTTTTCTAAATAATTACTATTGTTTACAGACAGTGTCGAGTCATCTACAGGTGCGCCATCAGATATGACAATTAGTATTTTTCTACTTTCAGGTCTTTTCGAAATTCTAGAACTAGCCCAAAGAAGTGCTTCGCCATCAATATTTTCTTTTAAAAGACCCTCTTTTAACATTAGGCCTAAATTTATTTTAGATTTTTTTGAGTTTTGGTCAGCAGATTTATAAATAATATGTCTTAGGTCATTAAGTCTTCCAGGATTTTTCTGCTTTCCATTTTTAAGCCAATGCTCTCGAGTTTTTCCACCTTTCCATGCTTTTGTTGTAAAACCAAGAATTTCAACTTTGATTTTACATTTTTCTAAAGTAGCGGCTATCATATCAGTTGTTAAAGCAGCTATCATAATAGGTTTTCCTCTCATTGATCCTGAATTATCAATTAACAAAGTTACGGTTGTATCTTCAAATTTAATTTCTTTTTCTTTTTTAAAAGAGAGAGAACTATTTGAATTAGTTATAACCCTGGTAAGTTTAGAAGTATCTAGAACACCCTCATCTAAATCAAAATTCCATGACCTATTTTGTTTTGATTGAAGTTTTCGATATAATTTATTTGCTAACCTTGATATTTGTTTTTGATATAAATCACATTTTTCATCGAGCTGCCTTCTTAGGGCCACTAACTCTTCATGATCACATAGTTTAATTGCTTCTATAATCTCATCATATTGATTTGTAGCTGCTTTATAATTTTGACTAAGGTTTCTATAACTATCAATTGACTTAAATATATCTTCAATTTGTTGATCTGAAATTTCAATATCAATTTCTTCTCCTTGAACACTAGATTGACTATTATCTGAGTCATTTTCTGGAGTATGCATATTTTCATCTAATTGGCTTTCTTCA
>CABYGG010000018.1 GCA_902518505.1 uncultured Alphaproteobacteria bacterium | reverse complement strand
CTCAGATAAATTATATTTTTTATTTAATGATAATTTTAGTATCATTAATTAATCCAGTTTTTTCTCTCCAAGAAAAATCCTTAACTACATTATATAAAACTATCTCATTTTCTTTGATTTTAGTTGTATTTTTTACTTCAGTCTTTTTTTATTCACAATATAAGAATAAAACATTGAGTCCCGTTATATATGATACTTTAAAAAATGATTTAAATTGTGATATAAAAAAATCCGAATTTATATTGGAAGAAAATTATCCACTAGATTTAATGTTGTTTTTTAGTGACAAAGTGAAACCAGACTATTTTTCAGATTGCCAAATAGAATTCAAATTTAGTTCCCTTGATACAATGCCAATAGAAGATAGTAACTCAATAAATAAAACCATACTCGATATGACAACAAAATCATTCATAAATATCAACTTTAATAAATTATGACTTTCTTCAATCAGTTAAACTCGCAAGAAAAAAGAATAAGTATTTATCTGTTAATTGGAGCTTTTTTTTTCTTATTATTTGATTATTCAGTAGCTTCTTTTTTTGACAGTATTAATCATCAAACAAAGTCTCTTTTTGGAACACTCACTCATTTTGGTGACTCTTTATATTTTTTTGTACCTACTATTTTAATCTGGGGCTTAATAAAAATTATAAAAAGTAAAAATCAGATTATGGAAACTGTAAGTGACATTAGTCTATTTATTTTTTTAAATATCTTATTAAGTGGCATAGTTACACAAATATTAAAACATATCTTTGGAAGACCACGGCCAGTCTTATATAATGGCTTTGAATTAAAATCGTTAGATATAATACAATTTGACTCCAAATGGCATTCATTCCCATCAGGTCATACTGCAACTATTTTTGCTTTTATCTTTTGTATGATATTTCTCTTTCCGAAAATTAAAAATGCATTGATAACCATTGCAATTATTATTGCATCCACGAGAGTCATAGTTGGCGCTCATTTTATTAGTGATATCTTTGGTGGCACGCTTGTTGCATATCTTTCAACAATATTTATTTCAAAAAAACTAGCAGATAAAAAAAAGCTATTTACATCAGAGAATGACAAATTAATCCCAAATAATAATGTTGAAATAATTTCAAGTAAAATTGCCAATCTTTATCAAAACATTTTCTCTCTTTACTTGAATTTTAATTTTTACTTTAAAACCCTTACCATAACTCTCCTACTCTCCATAGTATTTTTCATATTTCCCTCATTAGACATAACTGTTAGTGGCCTATTTTTTGGACAGGACGGTAAATTTATTGCTTCAGAGTCTGATTGGTTTATATATTTTGTCCGTAAAATGCTTTTACCTCTAATGGCTTTATTAGTTTTTTTTGTCCCCATTGCTGCTGTTTTTAAACAAATTTATTACAAGGAAAAAATTTTAAACATTGCAGTCAGAGAGTGGGTTTACTTGTTTTCTTGTCTTATTATTGGAACAGGTATTGTTGTAAACTCTATCTTTAAAAATTTGTGGGGTCGTGCAAGGCCAAATGACACCATTCAATTTGGAGGAGAGGAGCCATTTACCATTCCATGGTTAAATGTTGATTATTGTAGTACCAATTGTAGTTTCGTTTCAGGTGATGTGTCTTTTTTTACGTTATCTTTAGCTTTACTAATTATATTCAATAAAACTTCATGGAACACATTTGCCTATGCTTCAATTCTTTTAATTTCATTATTAAGAATTATGGAGGGTGATCATTTTTTGAGTGATACGATTATGAGTTTTATAATCACATATGTAATAATTAAGGGGCTCAATGATATCTTTAAAAATTTTCCAGATGATCTTAATTTAAATCAATTAAAAAAACCTTCTTGGCTATCTCGAAAAAATTCCAATTAAAATTTATTATAATTTTATAACTATAGATTTATATGTTACTTTATATTGTGAGATATTTTTTTAGTCTATTTGTAGTTATTTTATTTTGCCCATTTTTATTATTCGCAGAAGATTTAATTCCCGAAAAATTTCATGGAACATGGAGTAATGACTGTTCCAAAGAAGAAGATGTTTTTATTATTACTCAGAGTAGCTACTTCAATCTTTATGAAAGCCAGGACGAAATAGACGATTATGCGTATTTCTATCTTCAGTTTTCTGACTCAAAGACATATAAAGATTGGATTTATCTAAACGGTGAAATATTTGAATTTAAAAATGTTTTTATGAAACTGAATGACGATATTTTAGAGGTTGTATTTGAAGAGCAAGATAATCCCGATGAGTCCTATGATTTTTTAAATAATACGAATAATACTTTTACATACGCAAAGTGCGATAACACCCCAGCTAGTCTAACCTTAGTATTTGGAGAGGTACTATCATATATGAATTCAAAAGCATCTTTATCCTGCTCAAATTTCTCCAAGAATAAGGGGGAGTGCTTTGAAGATGTTTTTAGTTTTTTAGATGTCTCTGGTAATAAAGCACTTTCAAATGCTGAGATTAATAGAGCTTCTAAACTTTTAGTTTTTTTTAGCACAATAAATGGGCAAGAATTTGATGAGGCAGGTCTGTTTGGAATAATTTCTAGTTATGCTATCACCCCCTTGATTACTAAAGTTATTTTAAATAATTTTGATTTTGACAACAGTGCAGATCTCACACTAGAAGAAATACTTCAAGACAGAGAGGGTTTATTTGATTTAGATTTTAGTGAAAATGATCAAATAGAAATAGATAATCAAAAAATTAATGAACAAATTAGGGACTTCATTAACAAACTTCAAGGTTTAGGGAGTTTTTTATAAATTAAACTGGCGGTTCCGCAAGGATTCGAACCCTGACTAAATGATCCGAAGTCATTTGTGCTATCCGTTACACCACGGAACCAATTATTGATTTTATTAATTTTTAAATTCTTTAAAATATAATAATGACTACTTTATCAAGTTCTATTTTTTATATTTTAACGGGCTGGACTTGTGCGATAAATATATACAAATTTTTTTATCAAAAAAAATTGAAAGATTTCTCTCATATAGCTGATCAGCAAAATTATAGTCAACTTAACCAAATGAAATCGCATTTTAAAAAGGCAGATAAATTAGGGAAGATTTTTTTAACGCTTTGGTGTTTGTCTGCAGTCTGGTTTTTCTATAATTTGAATGCGTAAGTTATAAAGAAATGATTAACCCAACTTTTAATAAAAAAGAGCATTTAAAATGGGAGTATAGAATTTACACTCAATATTTAGATGATGAAGAATTAAAGTCCGAAAATGACTGGCTTAATAAGGGTGGAAAAGAAGGTTGGGAGTTGGTCAATGTAATTAAGGATAAATCTGATATCCCCTCAAAACACAAAATGATTTATTATTTTAAGAGAGAAAAAATATCTTAAGTATTTCTATAATAGGTATTTAATTTAATGAATGAATATAGGTATTTAATATTTGGAATAGTTATAATTATTATAACTTATATATTGTATTTAGGTCTGACTACTTAATGTTTCAATACAACTTCAAAATTTATTATGAAGACACAGACTCTGGTGGAGTTGTATATTACGCAAATTATTTAAAATTTATTGAAAGAGCCCGTACTGAAATCATCAATGAATTGGGATTTACACTTAATTCTTTATTGAAAGATCATGATCGACTTTTTTTAGTAAAAAAGATTGAATGTGATTATATTGAGTCATGCAAACTAGAGGATCAATTAACTGTGAAAAGCAAAATTTTGTCTCTTAAAAATGCATCATTTGAGCTCGAACAAAATATTTACAAACAAAATAATATTATTTTTAAATCAAAGATTTTGATGGTTTGCGTCAATACTCAAGGAGCTCCAAGTAAGATACCAGAGGATCTTCAAAGATTAATGAAAAACAAAGATGGATAAGTTATTTGAGCCAAGTAGAAAATTTATTAAATCTACAAATCTTTTTAAATTTCAGACATATTTAGAACAAAAACTTTCTAAAAAATTTTTAAATTATAACAAGCTTTGGTTATGGACTAATAAGAACCCTGGTGAGTTTTGGGAGTCTATAGTTGGGTACTTTAATATCGACCTTGAGAGGAAAAAATTTTTTAAAGCATACAAAAAAAAATCTTTTTGGAATTCAATTTTTTTTGATAACAGTAATCTTAATTATTACGATTTAATTTCTAAAAATAATTCATCAAATTTGGCCATTGAATTTATTGGAGAAAACAAATTCAGCGAAAAAATTATTTATAGTGATTTAAATAAAAGAATTAATGCATTAAGCAATTTTTTTAGAGATAAAGGCATTAAAAAAGGTGATGTAATTGTTGGATATCTGCCAAATATACCTGATACAGTAATAAGCTTCCTTTCTGCAGCAAAAATTGGTGCAGTTTGGTCTTCTTGCTCTGCTGACTTTGGAACACAAGCAGTGATTGACAGATTTTCCCAGCTTAAGCCTAAGCTTTTAATTGTTGCTGACTATTATTTTTATAACGGCAAGAAATTTCAATATTCAAAAAACTTAAGAACATTAAAAGCAAATTTAAATAATCCACTAATTTTAAAAACTAGCTATCCTTCAAAAAATAACACTTCTGAATTAAAAAAAATTTACAATCAAAAAAAATATTCAAAACTAAATAAAAATTTATCATTGAGCTTTAATCATCCGCTATATGTATTATTTTCTAGTGGAACGACAGGGCTCCCAAAGTGTATTACGCATGGCCACGGAGGCTCACTCCTTCAACATTTAAAAGAACTAGCATTACATACAAATGTTAAATCTGAGGATAAAATGCTTTTCTTAACTACTTGCGGGTGGATGATGTGGAACTGGACAGTTTCAAACTTACTACTGGGTTCCTCAATCGTTCTTTATGACGGCTCCCCATTTTATCCAAATATAAATCGAGTTATAAATATTACAAAAGATACTAATTCAACAATGCTAGGTGCGGGAGCAAAAGTTTATGAAACTATCCAGAATAATTATAAATCAAATAAAAAAGATATTTTAAAAAAAATTAATTGTTTTATATCCACTGGTTCTCCTCTAAGCCCAGACACTTTTAAGTTTATTAATAAAAGTTTAAATTCAAAATCTTTTATACATTCAGTAAGCGGTGGTACAGATATAGTCTCATGTTTTATGTTAGGCATACCAACCTTACCTGTCTACTCAGGTGAAATTCAAGGACCAGGCTTGGGTATGGATATTGATGTTTTTAATGATAATGGTAAGCCAACCAAAAAGACAGGAGAACTAGTTTGTAAAACTCCTTTCCCCTCTAAGCCAATTTATTTTTGGAATGACAAAATGAATAATAAATATAAATCTGCATATTTTAAAAAATTTCCGAACATATGGTCTCATGGAGATTATGTGAAAAAAACCAAAAATGGAGGTTATGTAATCTTTGGAAGATCAGATGCTACTTTAAATCCAGGTGGTGTCAGAATAGGAACAGGTGAAATATACAGTTGCCTACAAAAATTTCATTGGATCGATGACTGTTTGGCAACAGGTTATTTAACTAAAAATGATGAAAAAATTGTCCTTTTTTTGAAATTGTTAAACACAAAAATTAATGTTGATTTTAATACAATATTGAAAAAACACCTCAAGACATCGCTTAGTCCAAGGCATGTTCCGTGGAAAATATTTATAGTTAAAGATATTCCAAGAACAAAAAGTGGTAAAAACTCTGAAATACTTGTCAAAAAAATTATCAATAATGATAAAGTGCAGAACTTGGGATCGTTGGCAAATCCTGAGTCAGTAATTGAATACAGAAAGATAAATATTTATGAGTGATGTTTTTATAATCGATGCAGTTAGAACACCAATAGGAGCTTATTTAGGTAATTACAAAAAAACTGAATCAGTAGAATTAGGAACCTCTTGTCTCAAAGAATTATTTGATAGAAACAAAACAATCAATACTAAAGAAGTTGAAGGATTAATTTTAGGACAAGTATTAACAAGTGGACTAGGAATGAATACAGCAAGGCAAGTTGCACTAGGTTCCGGAATGCAACAGACATCCTTTGCTTATGTAGTAAATCAAGTTTGTGGAAGTGGTATGAGAGCTACAATTGATGGTTCCTCTAAAATTTATTCCGGCGAGTCAAATTTATTAATTGTTGGTGGTCAAGAAAGTATGTCAAGGGCACGCCATGCGTATCTGAGTAGAACTGGAGAAAAAAAATTAGGAAACAATATCTTTATAGACACTTTAGTTAACGATGGCTTAACAGATGCTTTTTCAAAAGAACATATGGGCATAACAGCTGAAAACGTTTCAAGAAAATATAATGTTACAAGACAAGACCAAGATCAATTTGCTTATCAGTCTTATCTAAAAACTTATAAGGCTATTAAAAATAATTACTTCAAAAACGAATTGACAAAAACACCCCTTAAAGATGAAGTTCGAAAAGACACGACTTTGCCAAAATTAAGCCAATTAAAAGCTGTTTTTAAAAAATCTGGAACAGTTACTGCTGGAAATGCTTCTTCATTAAATGATGGAGCTAGTTTTTTGGCTTTAGCTTCTGAAAAATATGTAACTTCAAACAAAATTAAACCAATTGCAAAAGTACTATCTTGGGCGTCCTCGGCGGGCAATCCTGATTATATGGGTGTTACTCCAATTACAGCTATACAGAAATTAATGAAGAAAATGAGTGTAAATATTAACTATTTTAATTTGGTTGAGGTCAATGAGGCATTTGCTGCAACTTCAGTTGCTGTCCAAAGATCTTTAAAGATTGATCCAAATAAATTAAATATTGCAGGAGGCGCTATCGCATTAGGACACCCTATTGGCTGTTCAGGTGCAAGAATTATTACAACCTTGTCTCATCAACTCAGAAGAACAAAACAAAAGTTTGGTGTTGCAAGTATGTGCATTGGCGGTGGTCAAGGTTTAGCAATTGCCATTGAAAACTTTAAATAATAAATCTAAGTGAGTGTTTCTCTTAAAGCAGCCATATTTTTATGTTTTGCCTCCTTATTTTGGTCAGGCAATTTTATAGTAGGAAGATTATCCTCAGTTGAGGATTTAGTATCACCCTTATCATTATCTTTTTATAGATGGGTAATTGCTTTAATTATTTTAACTCCCTTTTGTTTAAAAAATGCTTTAGTCGACTTACCCCTTTTAAAAAAACAACCAGGAATGGTTTTTTTGATAATTTTAACTGGTCCAACACTATTTAACACATTAACTTATATTGGTCTAACAGCGACAACTGTTATTAATTCTTTATTAGTTATTTCGACAACCCCCATGTTGATAATCCTTTTAAACAAATTGATTTATAAAAATCAAACAAACTTGTTTCAAATGTTAGGTGTCATTTTATCTCTTATTGGTGTTAGTTATGTTATAACAAAAGGTAACTATCAAAATATATTTGATTCAAAATTTTACTCTGGAGATTTATTCATTCTACTTGCTGTTATATCTTGGGCATTGTATTCAATATTTCTAAAAAAAAATGAAACAGGTGTTTCAGGATTTAGTTTTTTATATTTATCATTCGTATTTACAGTAATCTTACTCTTACCTGTTTATTTATATGACGTTATAATTCAAAACAATTTCATAGTATTTGACCACAAAACCTTATTAGTAATTGGCTATACCGGAACTTTTCCTAGCATCTTGTCATATATTTGTTGGAATACTGGTGTAGCTTTGATTGGCCCAAATAAATCAGGCCCTTTTCTCCACTTAATGCCCATTTTTGGTGGAATTCTTGCATATTTAGTCTTCCAAGAAACATTACAGAGTTATCATTACGCTGGAATTTTATCTGTGATTGTTGGTATAATGATAGCTAATAAAAAATAATTAATTATTTCTAATATTAGGAGGGGAATATTTATGGCAAAAAAGAAGACGAATAATAAGACCATGAAAAGAAGAAATTTCCTTAAAGGTGCAGGTGCTGCAGCACTGGGCGCCGCAGCAGTTTCTTCATTTCCAGCACCAGCAATATCAGGTGGACACATGGAATGGATTGCATGTTCTGCTTTTGGTAAAGCAGGAGGTCTTGGTAAAGCAATAGATAGATTTGCAAGTTACGTTAACAATGCTTCTGATAAACTAAAAATTACTGTTTATCATGGTGGCGAATTAGTACCACCACTTGAGTCATTGGACGCAGTAAGATCTGGAGCCGCTCAAATGGCTTATGGTGCAGGTTATTATTGGACAAACATTAGTATGGCTCCATCTTTTTCTGCAGCTTTACCTTTTGGTTTAACGGCTCAAGAACAAAATGCATGGTGTTACTATGGTGGAGGAATTGAAGCAGCAGACAAAGCTTATAATGCTATCGGTGTAAAATTTCTTCCAATGGGTAATACTGGAAACCAGATGGGTGGTTGGTTTAATAAAGAAATTAATTCACTTGCAGACTTTGAAGGTCTAAAAATCAGAATGCCTGGTCTTGGTGGAGAGGTATTAAAATCTTTTGGCGCTAATACAGTTCTTTTGGCTGGAGCGGATGTGCTTCCATCACTTGCCTCAGGTGCGATTGATGCTACAGAATGGATTGGTCCTGCTGCTGACTTAGGTAAAGGATTACACCAAGCAGCTAAGTATTACTATAACCCAGGATGGCATGAGCCAGCAACTATCTTAGATTGTTCAATAGATATGTTTGAGTGGGAAAAACTTGATGACGCAACTAAAGAGCTAGTCACAATCGCAACTAAGGCAGTTAACATGGAAGTTCTATCTATGTTCCAAGCTGCAAACGATAGTTCGTATCAAAAACTTATTAATGAGCATGGTGTTCAAATGAGACAATTACCAGATCCAGTTATGAATGCATTGGGTCAAAGAGCAGGAGAGGTTTGTAGCTCAATAGCAGCGGAAGACCCTGTTTCTCAGGCTCTTTTCTCACATATTGTTGAATTTAGATCATCAATTCTGAGATGGACAAATACATCTGAAAAAGAGTACATGAGAGTAAGAAGTCTCCCATTTACTTATCCATCAGCATAAATATAAAATTAAAATCATCCCCGATACCTATTCGGGGATGATCTATCTATCAGAACATTTTATTTGGCAACCAGGTTGCTATTTCAGGATAAAAACCAACAATTAATATAGCTAATACCTGAATTCCTATGAAGGGAATTACGCCTCTGTACATGTTTCTAGTTTTAATACTACTTGGGGCCACTCCTCTTAAAAAAAATAAAGAAAATCCAAAAGGAGGTGTTAAAAA
>CABYGG010000017.1 GCA_902518505.1 uncultured Alphaproteobacteria bacterium | reverse complement strand
AAATTAGCTGTTTTAAGGGATCTTTCGCCTACAAAAATATCTTTTACTTTTACTTTTTGATTTGACGGAAGAGAAATTAACTCATCACCCTTTCTAATTTTTCCCTCAGCAATGGTTCCTGAATATCCTCTGAAATTTAAATTAGGTCTATTGACACTTTGAACAGGAAGTACAAATCTGTCTGAGCTTTGTATTTTAGTTTTAGTAGTTTCTAAATAGTCAAATAGGGTTTTATCATTGTACCATTTCATGTATTTAGATTTTTTGTGAATATTATCCCCCTTAAGTGCTGATATAGGAATACTTTGAATATTTTTAAAATTTAATTTTTTTGAGAATAATTTGTATTCGGAGCTTATTTTTTCGTAAATATTTTTATCATAGTTAACTAAATCCATCTTATTAACTGCCAAGATAATATTTTTAATTCCAAGAAGAGATACAATGAAAGAATGTCTCTTAGTTTGTGTAAGTATGCCATTACGGGCATCAACAAGTAAGATAGCTAACTCAGCTGTTGAGGCCCCAGTCGCCATGTTTCTAGTATATTGCTCGTGACCTGGTGTATCTGCTACAATAAACTTTCTTTTGCTACTTGAAAAAAATCGATATGCAACATCTATAGTAATACCTTGTTCTCTCTCAGCTGATAAACCATCGACCAGTAATGCAAAATCTATATTCTCACCTTGTGTTCCATATTTTTTTGAGTCATTTTTTAAGGAAGCAACTTGATCATCAAATATCATTTGAGATTCATAAAGCATCCTACCAATTAAAGTACTTTTACCATCATCAACAGATCCACAAGTGATAAACCTTAATAGATTTAGGGAGGCTTGACTTTTTAAGTATTTGCTAATTGTACCGGCTTTATACATTTAAAAATAACCATCAATTTTTTTGATTTCCATAGAGCTACTTGAATCTGTATCGATAGCTCTTCCTTGTCTTTCGGATGTTTTGGATTGAAGAAGTTCAAGAACAATGTCTTCAAGTGAATTTGCATTTGATTCAATAGCACCAGTTAAGGGATAACAACCTAGTGTTCTGAACCTAATTCTTTTTAATTCAATTTTTTCGTTAGATTGAATATTAAATCGATCATCATCGACCATAATAATCATTCCATCTCTCACGACTACAGGTCTAACTTTTGCAAAATATAAGGGAACAATTGGTATTTGTTCTTGGTAGATATATTGCCAAATATCTAATTCTGTCCAATTAGATAAGGGAAAAACCCTTGTGCTTTCATCCTTATTGACTTTAGAGTTATATAAAGACCAAAGCTCTGGACGCTGATTTTTTGGATCCCATTGATGAGAGGGGTTTCGGAATGAAATAACCCTTTCTTTAGCTCTTGATTTCTCTTCATCTCTTCTTGCTCCACCAAAAGCAGCATCGTATTTATACTTGTCCAAGGCTTGTTTTAGACTCTGAGTTTTCATTATATCAGTGTGGAGAGCAGAGCCATGATCAAAGGGATTAATATTTGATTTAATACCATCAGGATTAATATGTGTTATTAGCTTCATACCACTATTTTTTTCTACCCAATTTCTAAATAAATACATTTCTCGGAACTTCCATCGAGTATCAACATGTAGTAGTGGGAATGGGGGAAGACTAGGGTAAAAAGCTTTTTGAGCAAGCCTTAACATCACTGAACTATCTTTTCCTATTGAGTAAAGCATGACAGGATTTTTTGTTTCACTAACTACTTCTCTGATGATATGAATACTTTCCGCTTCTAGATCTGACAGATAACTGTTTGGAGGTAAATTAAATTTATTGTGTAGTTTTGTATCATGAATTTTGAGATCATTTATGTAAAATAAATACTCAGGAAAATGAATTGAAAGTTTGAATTTATTGTTAATTTGATTTTCATCAATTTTTTGATCAAGAAAAATTTTAAGAAGATAAGCGTCTGGAAAAATAATAATATTTTTTTTTCTTAATTTTGAGAAATATTTTAAACTCTCAGAAATATCTTTTATTTTATTTGATTTAACTTTGACCCATAGTCTTCCATTACGTCTATCATTTGCAAATAAAAATTTATTATTATTTACCACAACGTATTGAATGAACAAAATAAGTGATCTTTGTTTTTCAAATTTTTTTATAGAATCTTCATAAATTAATTTGTTTATATGGCCTGCATGTATGTTTAAAAATCTTTCTATATTAAAATTCTCTGGAAAAATTGATATTTTTTCCAACCACCTTTCATAAGATCTTTTTGTTTTAAATAAATTTTTAATAAAAAGGAATTTATAATGACTATCGCTATCCCAAGCAGGAAATTTTATTGATGGGTTAATTTTAAAAAATAAAGTATGATTCATTATAATTGACCATTTGTCGTATTATTGGAAAAGTACAAAAAATAATCTAAATGTATATAAAATAAAGTAAAATTTTAAAAAAATGTCAAATAATAACATAATACGACAATTTGAGTTTTTCAATGAAATCAGTGAAAATCTTGAGTTATGTTCCCAAAAAATTCTAAATATTTATGATAACTATGATCAAAGTATTGAATTTAAAGACGATAAAAGTCCATTAACAGAAGCAGATTTAGCATCACATGAACACATTTCTGATTTATTATCATCTATTTCAGCTTACCCCATAATCTCAGAGGAGGGTGAGCAAAAGTACACTGATGAGCCAAAATACTGGTTAGTTGATCCTTTGGATGGAACTAAAGAATTTATCAATAAGAATGGTGAATTTACCATTAATATTGCTTTGATTAATAACAATTATCCCACCCAAGGGTTTGTTTACATTCCAAAAGATAAGACATTATTTTTTGGGGGTCTTAACAAAGGATCATACAAGTTATTAAATGACGATATCAAATCTATTTCTGTGCAATCACCATCCGATAAATTAAAGATTGTTACGAGCAGGAGTCATCTTAATAATGAGACTAAAACTTATTTATCTCAGTTTAATAATTTTGATACTCTACAAGCCGGTAGTTCTTTAAAGTTTTGTATGATAGCAGAGGGTTTGGCAGATTTATATCCTAGGCTGGGACCTACTTCTGAATGGGATACTGCAGCAGCACAAGCGGTAATAGAGGGAGCAGGTGGTACTGTAAAAGACCTCAAAGGTAATAGGTTGAAGTATTCAAAGAAAAATATAATCAATCCTCATTTTATAGTTAGAGGTAAAATCTAAATTTACTTACTAGGGTTTTTTTCTTTATAAGTTTTTTCTAAACTTATGTCATCAACTTCAGTGTATATTTGAGTTGTAGATAACGAACTATGTCCTAATAATTCTTGAATTATTCTTAAATCCCCACCATTTTTTAATAGGTGAGTTGCAAAACTATGTCTTAATGAGTGAGGTGTTGCTGTTTTTGGTAGCCCCAAATTAACTCTGGCATTCTTCAAATCTCTTTGGAAAGCCGAGGCTTTAAGCGGATTACCTCTATCTCCCACAAATATCGAAACATTGCTTGGCAAATCATATGGTATTTCTTTTAGATAATTTTCTAATGAGTTAGCTACAATATCAAGAACTGGTACTAATCTCTCTTTATTACCTTTGCCTAAGATAGTAAGAGAATTTTTATCAATTAAATGATTTTTAGTAATAGATAGGGCCTCATTAATTCGTAGCCCACATCCGTACAAAAGATAAAGCAGAGCTATATTTCTTTTTTGGACCCAGCTTTTTTTTGATATTTTTTTTAATTCTTCAATTAAAAGCTCAATATCTCCCTCTGCTATAGGTTTAGGAAGGGATCTTGGAATTTTTGGATTTTTTAATAATTGAACCTCGCTATAAGCAATTTTATATAAATCATTATTTAGAGATGAATACTTAAAAAAATTTTTAATAGAACTAATCGCTCTTCTCCTTGATCTTGCTGATAATGGTTTTTTATAAATATTTTTATATTTTCTATTCTCACTGAGATCTGCCAACCAAGCCCTAAATGTCTGCAAATTTAAATCTTTTACATTTGATAAAGATACGGAATTTCCATTATAGAATTTAAAGAAAATTAAAAAATCACATACATCAAAGCAGTACGATCTATATGTATTTTTCGAGTGGCCTTTTATGTCTTTTAAATAACTAGCCCATTTATCAAAGTCTTGTATTGAGGATTTATCTATTTTTAACTGTTCTAACAGTTCAATAAAATTCATTACATTATATTATAAATTAGAATCAAAATTTAAAATGGATTATTACTACCAAGTTATGCCGATAGGGCAAATAAATGAGAGCCTGACTTATAAATACTCACATTCTATTGAGGTAGGCTCTATCGTTGAAATTCCTTTAAGAAAAAGAAAATCAGCAGGAGTCATTATATCTAAAACAAATATCAAAGATTTAAAATTTGATCTCAAAAAAGTACTTTCAATAAGTAATTATTATCAATTTGCTGTTTGCACAGAAAATATTGATTTTTACAAGTATGTGTCAATACATTGCTTCATAGATTTAGGTATGGTTTTGAAGATGGCAATACAACAATTTCCTAATACACAATTAAAAAATTATTATCTTTTTAAAAATAAAATATATGAAACTCAAAAAAATCTTATTGATAAATACAACCTATCAAAAAAAGATTGGCAGAAATTATTAGAAGAAGAAAAAATATCCCAAACTACAGATAGTTTTATTTTTGATGGCATGGCGCAAAATATTTCTTTAAACCCTGATCAAGAAAATATTTTTAAATCACTTCAAGTAAATAAAAATAATGATTTTCAAGTTCACCTTATAGATGGTGTTACAGGTTCGGGAAAAACAGAATTGTATTTAAAATCTGTTGAGTCAAATTTAATCAGAGGAAATCAATCTTTAATACTTTTACCAGAGATAGCTTTAACTGAAGAATGGTCTAAAAGATTTTTTAAATATTTTGGTTGTAAACCCTTTATTTGGCACTCTAAACAATCAAAAATTCAAAAAGCTAGAATAATCAGATCTCTTATATCGGGTGAACCATGCGTTTTAGTTGGAGCAAGGTCATCGGTTTTACTTCCTTTCAAGAATTTAAAATTAATTATATGCGATGAAGAGCACGACTCATCTTATAAACAAGAAGACGGCCCAAAATATCAAGCAAGAGATATGGCCATATATAAAGCAAAATGTTCAAAGGCTTTATGTCTTTTAATAAGTGCATCTCCATCATTAGAGAGTCTTCATAATTCTAATCAGCGAAAATTTCATATTCATCATCTTTCCAATCAATTTCATAAAACTCAATTACCATCAGTTGAAATTGTTGATATGAATCAATCAAAACCTAGTTCTAGGACCTGGATATCAAAACAAGTATTTGATGAAACAAATAGAGTCCTAAAACAAAAAGGACAAGTTTTATTTTTTCTCAATAGACGTGGCTATGCTCCATCCAAAATATGTGCAAGTTGTCATACACCAATACAGTGTCAAAATTGTGCAGCAAATTTAGTTTATCACAAAAAAATTGATAGACTCATTTGTCATCATTGTTCAAATTATTTTGAACCTAACCAAATATGTAAGATGTGTTCATCTGATAAATTTATATCGATTGGTATAGGGTTAGAAAGACTTCAAGAGGAAGTTACACGCCTTTTTCCAGAATACTCAAATCAATTATTTTCGAGTGACACATTAAAATCAAAAAAAAATAAAAAAGAAATCATTGAAAATATATTTAATTTAAATACTAGTCTATTGATTGGCTCACAAATAATAGGGAAGTCATTTCATTTTCCAAATTTAAAATTAGTAAATATTATTGATGCGGACTCAAGTCTGTATAGTCCTGATTTCAGAGCTATGGAAAAAACATACCAGCTTTTGCAACAAGTAGCAGGGAGATCTGGTAGAGAGGGTAACAGGGGTAAGGTCTTAATTCAAACTTACAATCCTAAGCATTCTATATACAATTCACTTAAGAACCAAAGTAGAGATCAATTTATAAAATTAGAACTTCAAAGAAGAGAAGAGAACAATTTACCTCCATTTTACAAAATTGTTCAAATTCAATTAATCCACCCTAACGTCTCAGCTATAAGAGAGGCTTGTAAAGAAATTCTTGATATATCGAAAAAGAGTAGACTTGATATTTTAGGGCCTGTCCCCTCATTGATTCCATATAAAATGAAGCACTTTCATGAGAATTTTTATTTTAAAGAGAGGACATATAAGGCTTTGAGAAAAAAAATAGATATCTTATTGTCAAAAATAGCCCCAAAATACAGGCGTTTTCTAAATATCGACATTGATCCACTATCAATCGCTTGATGCGTCATTTGTATGATGCCGGTTGGCCTAGTGATGTGATAAAAAATTGGGGTTAACTATACAGAATGACCAATAAAATCGCATCTAAAAGGTATTCTACTGCCTTGTTTGACTCAGTCAAAAACGAAGAATTAGATGCCTTGCTAAAAGATTTTCAAAGTTTATCTGAGATTATGGCCGACAGCCAAGAGTTATCCTCACTTTTAAAATCACCTCTTACCAAAAATGAATTAAAATCAAGTATTCTTTTAAAAATAATCCAAGGATTGCCATCTGAAAAAATTTTATCTGGCCTTGTCAACACACTAAAAAAAAATAAAAGACTTAATCTATTTGAAAATGTTTTGTCTGATTTTCAGGATGTTCTGTTTGAAAAAAGGGGATATCAAAAAGCTAAAGTAACAACATCTCATGCTATTAATGATGAAATAAAAAATAGTATCCAGGATTTGTTACACAACCAATATGGTTCCAAAATTAATTTAGAGTTCCACGTAAACAATTCTTTACTAGGAGGAATGACTGTAGTGATTGGATCAAAGATGATCGACCTAAGTATTCTTAATCAAGTTTCTAAATTTACCAACAATGTGAAAGGAGACATTTAATGTCAATAAAAGCATCGGAGATCTCTTCTATCATCAGAGATCAGATTAATAACTTTGAAAGCCAAGCAGATATTTCAGAAGTAGGAACTGTCCTAAAAGTTGGTGACGGAGTTGCTCAAGTTTATGGTTTGGACAATGTCCAAGCAGGTGAAATGGTAGAATTTACTGGTGGTGTCCAAGGAATGGCACTTAACCTTGAAGAGGACAATGTTGGTATTGTTATTTTTGGTGATGATAGAGGTATTAAAGAAGGCGATACAGTTAAAAGAACACAAAAGATTGTTGAGGTACCTGTTGGTAAAGGCTTGTTAGGAAGAGTTGTTGATGCTCTCGGAAATCCTATTGATGGTAAAGGTCCTATCCAAAGTAGTGAGTCTAGTAGAATTGAAGTTAAAGCACCTGGTATTATTCCTAGACAAAGTGTAAGCGAACCAATGCAGACAGGGCTCAAAGCCCTTGACTCACTAGTCCCTGTTGGTCGAGGACAGCGTGAATTGATCATTGGTGATAGACAAACTGGTAAAACAGCTGTTGCTATTGACACCATTATTAATCAAAAGGAAATCAACCAGTCTGATGATGAATCAAAAAAATTATATTGTATCTATGTAGCTATTGGGCAAAAGAGATCAACAGTTGCTCAGGTTGTTAAAACCTTAGAGGAAAATGGAGCTATGGAATACACCATCGTGGTTGCAGCTTCAGCTTCTGATCCAGCACCACTCCAATTTTTAGCTCCGTATGCAGGTTGTTCTATGGGTGAGTTTTTCCGTGATAATGGGATGCACGGTCTAATCGTTTATGATGACTTATCAAAACAAGCTGTTGCATATAGACAAATGTCTTTATTGCTTAGAAGACCGCCAGGGCGTGAAGCGTTTCCTGGTGATGTTTTTTATCTTCACTCTCGTCTTCTAGAAAGAGCAGCTAAAATGAACGATGAAAATGGTGGAGGTAGTTTAACAGCACTTCCCGTAATTGAAACTCAAGCTGGCGATGTATCTGCTTTTATCCCAACTAATGTGATTTCAATCACAGATGGTCAAATTTTCTTAGAGACAGAATTATTTTTCTCAGGTATCAGACCAGCAATTAATGTTGGTTTATCAGTGAGTCGTGTGGGTTCCGCAGCACAAACTAAAGCTATGAAAAAGGTTGCTGGTAAAATCAAATTAGAGTTAGCCCAATATCGTGAGATGGCCGCTTTCTCTCAATTTGCATCAGACCTTGATGCCTCTACCAAACAGTTACTTGCAAGAGGTGAGAGGTTAACAGAACTTTTAAAACAAGATCAATACGTTCCGATGTCTGTGGCTGATCAAGTTTTAAGCTTGTACTCAGGTGTTAGGGGTTTCTTGGATAAAATTGAAATATCCAAAATCACAGATTTTCAAGTTAAGTTTCTTGAGGGACTTCGTGCCGATCATTCAGACATTTTTGACGAAATTAATAATACAGGTAATTTCAGCGATGAGTCTGATAAAAAAATCGAGGATTATTTAGAAAAATTCACAGCTAATTATAGTTAATGCCAAATTTAAAAGAATTAAAGAATAGAATTTCTAGTGTTAAATCCACTCGAAAAATTACATCTGCGATGAAGATGGTAGCTGCGAGTAAGTTACGCCGAGCTCAAGAATTAGCTGAGTCATCGAGGGTTTACGCAGATAGTTTAAGTTTCATTCTTTCATCTTTGGCTGGAAATACTAAAAATAGCTCTGATTTACCAGAAATCTTAACTGGTAGAGAAAATTCAAAAATTAGTCTTTTAATAATTAACTCCTCTGACCGTGGTCTATGTGGAGGTTTCAACTCAAATCTTTTTAGAAACGCAAAAAAATGGATTAGTGACCAACAAGGACAAGGTAAGTCTGTCAAAATAATGACTGTTGGCAAAAAAGCATCTAGTTTTTATAAAAAAACAGACTTAGATATTGTGGCTAGTTTTGAAGATTTAAATTCTAATGATAGACAACTTCAGGTTTCTGAAGAAATAAAAAATAAAATTATGGAACTATTCGAAAGTAACGAAATAGATGAAGTTTCTATTTTATTTAATAAATTTGTTTCTGCGATTTCTCAAGAGCCAACATATCAATCGTTGATACCTCTAAACAATGAAGAAACTAGTGAAGATGAGAGTGAAGCCAATATTGCTGTTTTTGAATTTGAACCTGATAAAAATGAACTTTTAGAGTACTTGGTTCCAAGAAATTTTTTAACACAAATTTATAGAAGTGTTCTTGAAAGCTCTGCGTCTGAGCACGCAGCAAGAATGACTTCCATGGACAACGCAACAAGAAATGCGGGAGATATGATTGATCGGTTGACACTAACATATAACCGAACAAGACAAGCATTCATCACAAAAGAACTTATCGAAATTATTTCTGGAGCAGAAGCTGTTTAGGAAAGGAGCAACAAATGGCAAGTAATAAGGCAGGAAAAGTCACACAGGTATTAGGGGCTGTAGTTGACGTCGCCTTTGAAGGAGAATTACCCCCAATTTTAAATGCATTATCTACAAAAGTAGGTGATCAAGATTTGATTTTAGAAGTAGCGCAGCACCTCGGTGAAAATACTGTTCGAACTATTGCTATGGACGCAACGGAAGGTCTTCAAAGAGGCCAAGAGGTTCAAGACAACGGTGATCCTATTTCTGTGCCAGTCGGACCAGAAACATTAGGTCGAATTATGAACATCATCGGTGAACCCATTGACGAGCGAGGTCCAATTGAATCAAAAAAATCTCTTCCTATTCACAGAGCAGCTCCTGATTTTGTTGATCAATCAACCGAAACCGAAGTTCTTGTTACGGGTATTAAAGTTATCGATCTTTTAGCACCTTACTCTAAGGGTGGAAAAATTGGACTTTTTGGTGGTGCTGGCGTTGGAAAAACTGTTTTAATCATGGAATTAATTAACAACGTAGCTAAAGCTCATGGTGGATACTCTGTTTTTGCTGGAGTGGGAGAAAGAACTCGTGAAGGGAACGATCTTTACCATGAAATGATTGAGTCAGGTGTTATCAACCTTGAGGGTGATACTTCTAAAGTGTCTCTAGTTTATGGTCAAATGAATGAACCTCCAGGAGCTAGAGCAAGAGTTGCTTTATCAGGTTTAACACAAGCTGAATATTTTAGAGATGAAGAAAATCAAGACGTCTTATTCTTTGTAGACAACATCTTCCGGTTTACACAAGCTGGATCAGAGGTTTCGGCTTTACTAGGACGTATTCCATCAGCTGTGGGATATCAACCTACCTTGGCTACAGATATGGGTGCACTTCAGGAAAGAATTACGACTACTAACAAAGGATCAATAACATCTGTACAAGCGATTTATGTTCCTGCTGATGATTTAACTGACCCTGCACCTGCAACATCATTTTCTCACTTAGACGCAACTACTGTGTTAAACAGATCAATTGCAGAACTTGGTATTTATCCTGCAGTGGATCCTTTAGACTCCACTTCTAGAATATTGGAGCCAAGAACTCTGGGTGAGAAGCATTATCAAGTTGCAAGAGATGTTCAAAAAACT
>CABYGG010000016.1 GCA_902518505.1 uncultured Alphaproteobacteria bacterium | reverse complement strand
CAAAAATTTATTTTATCAATTGATCAGGGTACAACTTCAACACGTTCAATAATTTTTAATGATAATTTTGAAATTATTTCTAGTGATCAACTGGAATTTAGACAATACTTTCCAAAAGATGGTTGTGTAGAACACGATCCTCAAGAAATATTTAATACTGTTTTGCAAACAGCACAAAATGTAATTAAAAAAGCAAAAATTAATTCAAGCCAAATATTAAGTATAGGTATAACTAATCAAAGGGAAACAGTTGTCATTTGGGACAAACAAACAGGTAAGCCTATTTACAAAGCTATTGTTTGGCAAGATAGAAGAACAGTAAATTATTGCAAAGATTTAACTAGGAAAGGATTTGCAAAAAAAATACAAAAAATTACAGGACTTGTAATTGATTCATATTTTTCAGCGACTAAAGTTAAATGGATACTTGACAACATAGAGTCATCAAAAAAACTTTTAAAAGAGGATAGGCTCTTATTTGGAACTATTGATACTTGGCTTCTTTGGAAATTAACAGAGGGAAGGTCTTTTTTCACTGAAGCTACGAATGCTTCAAGAACCATGTTATATGACATCAAAAAGAATTGTTGGTCAAAAGAATTACTAAAATTATTTAATATACCTCATAAAATTCTCCCAGATGTAAAAGATAGTGCAGATGATTTTGGGCACACAACACTTTTTGGAAATAAGATTAAAATAGGAGGCATTGCTGGTGACCAACAAGCCGCAACAATTGGGCAGGCCTGTTTTAAACCAGGATCTGTTAAATCTACGTATGGGACTGGTTGCTTTATGATCATGAATATTGGACAAAAAATTAAAATATCTAAAAATAATTTGCTAACGACTATTGCATATAAAATTAACAATAAAACTACTTATGCCTTGGAAGGGTCAATTTTTATTGCAGGGGCTGCTGTTCAGTGGTTAAGAGACTCGCTCAAAGTTATCAAAACTGCTCAAGAGACAGAAAATTTTTACTCAAAGAGTGATCAAAGCCAAAAAATTTACTTTGTTCCAGCTTTTGTTGGCTTAGGAGCTCCATATTGGGACGGTGAAGCTAGAGGTGCAATTTTTGGAATGACAAGGAATACTGGGATAGCAGAATTTGTAAAAGCCGCAATAGATAGTGTTGCATACCAAACTAAAGACTTAGTCATTGCAATGCAGAAAGATAGTGGTGTTCCTATTAAACAACTTAAAGTTGATGGTGGAATGGTTGCAAATGAAGATTTCCTACAATTTTTATCAAATATTTTAATTTTAAATTGTGATAGACCAAAAATAACTGAGACAACTGCATTGGGAGCAGCCTATCTAGCAGGGCTTTCTTCAGGATTTATTAAAAATACTGAAGAAATCTCTAAAAAATGGCAAAGCGATAAAATATTTAAACCAAAACTTCATAAAAAAGAGGTTAAATATCTTTACCAAGGATGGCTAAAGGCCATAAAAAAAATAACTACAAAAAAGAATAGCAAATAAAAATATTTTTGATATTTATGTTGTGTGCGCATTAATATTGAAATTGGTGATATTGAAGCATTTATTGAATTAACTGAGACTAACTCTTTTGCTAAAGCAGCAAATAATTTAAATTTATCTCAACCCGCTCTCTCAAGAAGAATTCAAAAGCTAGAGCACGAATTAGGAACTACTCTATTTGATAGGACCACTAGAAAAGTTCAACTTTCTTACTCCGGAAGAAATTTTTATGATCGAGCAAGAGGAATTATAGAAGCAGTCAAAACAGCAACAAAAACTCTTAATGAAAAATATAGTTTTCCTTCAATAATTAAAATTGGAGTGGTTCATTCGGCATTAAGAAATATTTTATTTTCATCACTCAAACAATTCAAAGAAATTGAACCAAGATGTAAAGTTCAAATTATTGAAAGGTCATCTAATAATGTTGTTGATAGTGTTTTGGGAGGGGAGTGTGATTTTGGTATTAATTTTACTGGTAAACAAGAACCTGGAATTAGCTTCGAAAATTTATTTGTGGAAGATTACGTCGTTGTATTTCCAAAAGGAGACAAGTTAGAGAAAAAAAGAAAAATAAAAATATCTGAAATTAAAGGTAGGAATTTTATTTCAATATGGAAAGGTTCTGGGAGTAGAATTTATATTGAGAATGCACTTGCGCTCCAAGAAGAAGATATCGATTGGGCGTATGAAGTAAGGCACATACCAACTGCATTAAATATGGTTGAGCAAGGTCTTGGTATAACCCTTGCCCCAAAATTGGCTATTTCAAAGGATTATTCTTCTCTGTCATACAGGCCTTTAATTGATCCCTCTGTAACAAGGACAATTGGATTAATAAAAAGATCTGGAAGAGATTTAAGCTATGACTCGCAAAAATTATATGACCTTTTAAAAGAAAAATTTAAAAAGTAATTAATTAGTATAATGCATAAATAAATTTACTAATTAATGTTTATAATAAAAGTATGTTATCAGTAGATAGTTTTAAAACACTTGATCAATTTTCAAATAATGGAAAAAAGTACATTTTCTATAACCTATCTAAATTGGAGGATAATTTTCCTAAAATAAAAAATGTACCTAAATCAAAAAAGATACTCATTGAAAATTTACTTAGATTAGAAGATGGCAAAGATGTAAATAAAGACCTTATCGAAAATGTATTAGAAAATCCTGAGAAAAAACATGAAATATTTTTTCTTCCTTCAAGAGTGTTAATGCAAGACTTTACCGGCGTACCTGCTGTTGCAGATTTAGCAGCAATGCGTGATGCTGTTTCAAAAAAAGGTGGTAATCCATCAAAAGTTAATCCTATGTCCCAAGTTGATTTAGTAATAGATCATTCTGTAATGGTTGATTATTTTGCTAGCCCAAATGCATTTCAAAAAAATGTAGATATGGAATTTGGAAGAAATGCAGAGAGATATGAGTTTTTAAAGTGGGGACAACAAGCTTTTAAAAATTTTAGGGTTATTCCTCCTGGCACAGGAATATGCCATCAAGTAAATTTAGAGTATTTAGCTCAAGTAGTCTGGAGCAAGGAACTTGGTGACAAAGATTTATTATACCCTGACACATTAGTTGGAACAGACAGTCATACGACAATGGTAAATGCACTTGGTGTTCTAGGTTGGGGAGTAGGAGGAATTGAAGCTGAGGCTGCTATGCTTGGCCAATCTGTATCAATGCTTTTACCAGAAGTTGTTGGTTTTGAAGTATCGGGGAAAATGAAAGAGGGTGTTACAGCAACAGATCTAGTTTTAACAATTGTACAAATGCTTCGAGAAAAAGGAGTAGTTGGAAAATTTGTTGAATTCTACGGTGATGGTTTAAAGAATTTATCACTCGCTGATAGAGCAACTATTGCCAACATGGCTCCAGAATATGGAGCAACTTGTGGTTTTTTTGCAGTTGATGAAGAAACTATCAAGTACTTGAAGTTGACATCTAGAGGCAACGAGCTGATAAATACTGTTGAAAAATATAACAGAGTTCAAGGCTTGTGGGCCGATGACACATGTAATTATAATGATACCGTTCATTTAAAACTAGAAAATGTTCAAGCATCATTAGCAGGGCCTAAAAGACCTCAAGATAGAATTAATCTTGAAAGCGTGAATTTAAATTTTAAAGAATTTTCAAAAAACAAACCTGTTGAAAAAGAAATTAAAAATCACAATTATAAAATGCAAGACGGTAACGTTGTAATTGCTGCTATTACTTCATGCACTAATACCTCCAATCCGGATGTTTTAGTTGCAGCAGGCTTAGTCGCAAAAAAGGCTTGTGAATTAGGTCTACAAGTAAAACCTTGGGTTAAAACTTCTTTAGCACCAGGTTCAAAAGTTGTTACTGATTATTTGGCTAAATCGGGTTTGAATAAATATTTAGACCAACTTGGTTTTCATCTAGTTGGTTATGGATGCACTACGTGTATAGGAAACTCAGGGCCACTTGATAAAGATATTGCCGAGTGTATCTCAAAAAATGATTTAACAGTAGCTTCTGTACTTTCAGGTAATAGAAATTTTGAAGGCAGAGTTAATCCACACGTAAAAGCTAATTATCTTGCCTCACCACCTTTAGTTGTTGCATATGCTTTAGCAGGGTCTGTTCGTATAAATTTAATAAGTGATCCAATTGGTATTGACACAGATGGTAATGAAGTATTCTTAAAAGACATTTGGCCTAACAATAGCGAAATCCGAAATGTTGTTGAAAAAAATGTATCGCCTGAAATGTTTAAAAAACAATACTCTAATGCTTTAGATGGGCCAAAAGAATGGCAAAAAATTAATACTTCTACTGGAGACCTGTATAATTGGAATTCTTCATCAACTTACGTACAAAAACCTCCATTTTTTGATAATCAATCAAATGATGATAAAGAGATTAAGCCAATTGAGAATGCAAGACCTTTATTACTTCTAGGCAATAGTGTTACTACAGATCACATTTCACCTGCAGGGGCTATAAAAGTTGATAGTCCTGCTGGCAACTACTTCATGGAACGGCAAATACGTCAAAATGATTTTAATTCATATGGTGCTAGAAGGGGCAATCATGAAGTAATGGTTAGGGGTACTTTTGCTAATATAAGAATTAAAAACCAACTGCTATCAAACGTTGAGGGCGGATACTCAATTTTAGAACCTGATAAGAAAAAAATGAGTGTTTATGATGTTGCTATGGAGTATGCAAAAAGGTCTGAAAATGTTGTAGTTTTTGCAGGAGAAGAGTACGGAACTGGATCATCACGTGATTGGGCTGCAAAAGGTACGAAGTTATTAGGCATTAAGGCGGTTATTGCTGAAAGTTTTGAGAGAATACACCGATCAAATTTGGTTGGAATGGGAGTTCTGCCTATACAACTTAAAAGTCACACAATAAATGATTTAAATATTCAATCGTCCGATTTAATAAATATAAGTCTTACTGAAGACCTGAAGCCTTTACAAGAATTAGAAGTCATTATTCAAAGTAATGCAAAAAATGTAAAAATAGATTGTATTTTAAGAATTGATACCATCAATGAGCTACAATATTATAAAGCGGACGGCATATTAAATTTTGTTTTAAAAAATATTCTAAAAAATTAAATAATTTTTGGATTTTCTAACAGCTCTTTCAGTCTAACTAAAAAAGTTACCGCTTGCTTACCATCTATTAATCTGTGGTCATAACTTAATGCAATATACATCATTGGTTTTATAACAATCTTCTTTTTTACAGCGATAGGTCTATCAATTATTGAGTGCATACCTAATATAGCACTTTGAGGTGGGTTGATAATTGGGGTGCTCATCATAGAACCATATATTCCTCCATTTGTAATTGAGAATGTTCCTCCTGATAAATCACTCATGGAAAGTTTATTTGAATTTGCTTTCTCAGATAATTCAATAATATACTTTTCAATTTCTGCATTTGATAAATCTCCAGCATTTCTAATTATTGGAACAACAAGCCCCTTTTCAGATCCAATTGCAATACCTATATCAAAGTAGTTTTTATAAATTATTTTATCTTCGTGAATTTCTGAATTAATCTCTGGTATTTCTTTTAAAACTTCTGTGCAGGCTTTAACAAAAAAAGACATAATGCCAAGTTTCACACCATGTTTTTTTTGAAAACTTGTTTGTTCTTTTTTTCTAAGAGACATAATTGCTGACATATCGACTTCGTTAAATGTTGTGAGAATGGCGGCTGTATTTTGAGCTTCTTTTAACCTTCTGGCAATTGTTTGCCTTAATTTTGACATTGGGATAGTTTTTTCATCTAACGTAGAGTCATCTTTGTCGAAGTTTGGAAGATCAACTACCTTAGCTGGAGTTTTTGTTTGATTTTCGCTAACTTTAGAGACATTAGATGGGTCAATTGTTTGTTTTTCTTCATTTATTTTTTCGATTTGACTTGTTTCTAGTTTGGGTTTTTGTTCAGTAGTCGTATTTTCTGATATTTCAGCAATAGATTGACCAACATTCACAGTAGATCCCTCTGGGGTTATTATCTTTGTTAATTTTCCAGAGGTTTGAGCAGGAATTTCAATTGTGATTTTCTCTGTTTCAATTTCAGCTAAATTATCGCCAGACTCAAAGCTATCTCCCTCTTTGATCAACCAAGATGTAAGCGTGCCTTCAATGATCGACTCTCCAAGCTCAGGTACTGTTATGTTTTTCATTACTCTTTCGGTAAGTTTTTAAATTTCATAAAACTGACACCACTTCTTTCTTTTATAACACGTTTTAGTGATGATTTAAGAGCTAATTCTTTTATTAGTTGCTGATTAGTACTATGTCTTTTTGATATGCCTGTAGCAGGAGCTGCTGCAGGGCGTCTTCCAACATAATGAACTTTTTTGGTTAAATTATTTTTTACTAAAACATGTCTAATACGACTTTTAACAAAACTCCATGCACCCATATTTTTTGGCTCCTCTTGAACCCATAAAATCTCACTTTCTTTATGTTTTAATATAACATCTCCTATGGCATCAAATGGAAATGGATAAATTTGCTCAATACGAACTATTTTTACATCTTTAATATTATTCTTTGTTTTAAAATCATCTAATTCATAAAATATTTTTCCAGAGCAGAAAATTATCCTTTTTGGGTTTTTGATTTCATCTTCAATGAGGCGGTGAAAAGATGAGCGTCCAGTAAATTCACTAATAGATGATACATTATTTGGGTGGCGCAGTGTGGATTTAGGGGTAAATACTATTAGTGGTTTTCTAAAATTTCTATGTATTTGCCTTCTCAAAGCATGAAAGTAGCTCGCAGGAGTGGTGCAGTTTACAATCTGAACGTTATCTTCTGCTGCCATTTGAAGAAATCTTTCTATTCTTGCACTGGAGTGTTCAGGACCCATACCCTCATGACCATGAGGTAATAACATGACTAATCCACTCATTTGCATCCATTTTCTCTCACTTGAAGCAATAAACTGGTCAATGATAATTTGGGCACCGTTGGCAAAATCTCCAAATTGGGCCTCCCATAAAACCAAAGTATTTGGGTCTGCTAACGAGTACCCATATTCAAAACCTAGGACACCTAATTCAGAGAGAAAACTATCAATTACCTCAAACTGTTTTTGATTTTTTGCAATGTGATTGAGTGGAATATATCTCTCTTCTGATTTTTGATCATAAAAAACTGAGTGTCTCTGACTGAAAGTTCCCCTTCCAGAATCTTGACCTGCAAGCCTCACTCTATATCCTTCCTTTAACAATGCTCCAAATGCTAAAGCCTCAGCAAAAGACCAGTCAATATTCTTTCCTGATTTTATTGAAGTTAATCTAGATTTATTAAACTTTTCTAATTTCGGATGAAGATTAAATCCTTTAGGTATTTGTGAAATTTTTGTGCCAATTTCCTTTAAGGATTTTTCTGACTCAGCTGTTCTACCTCTTCTAAGTGGATCTTTTGGTGCAAGACTTAATCCACTCCATTGTCCACCCATCCAAGATTTTGTTTTTAATTTATAGTTTTTTGCTTTTTCAAATTTCTTCTCGAGATCAGACCATATTCGGTCTTTGATGAAGTCTACCTGTTTTGTATTTACTACTTCTTGGCTTATAAGTTTATCTGCATAAATACTAGCAACTGTTTTTTTCTTTTTTATAGTTTGATACATCAATGGTTGAGTGAAAGAGGGCTCATCACCCTCGTTATGTCCATGTTTTCTGTAACAAAACATATCGACAAGTGTATCTTTTTTGAATGTGTTTCTAAATTCTGTTGCGGCTCTTGAGGCTAAAACAACAGCCTCTGGGTCATCTCCATTTACATGAAATATTGGGGATTGAACAATTTTTCCTATCTCTGAAGAGTAAGGCGCAGATCGGCTATATTGAGGACTAGTTGTAAATCCAATTTGATTATTAATAATAAAGTGAATTAATCCACCAATTCTGTAGCCATTTAATTGTGACATAGTAAAGGTTTCAGCAACAATACCTTGTCCAGCAATTGCTGCGTCTCCATGAATTAGTAGGCCTGAAACTTTCGTATTATTTTTGTCTTGAATGATTGTTTGTTTAGCTCTTATTTTGCCAGCTACAACTGGATTTACCGCTTCTAAGTGAGAGGGATTAGCTGCCATACTCACATGAATAATCTTACCTCCAAAACTTCTATCAGAGCTTGCACCTAAATGATATTTAACATCACCAGAGCCCTGATCACTGAGGGCATTCTCGCCTCCATGGATAAATTCTCCAAAAATTTGAACATGAGGTTTTTTTACTATGTTAGCTAATATATTTAGTCTTCCTCTGTGGGCGCATGCAAAGGAAAAATCTTCTACACCATATTCTGAGGATCTTTTTAAAATCTGTTCAAGCGCTGGTATTGTAGACTCAGCTCCTTCAAGTCCAAATCTTTTGGTACCTCTGTACTTTGTATCTAGAAACTTTTCAAAATATTCTGCTGTAATTAATCTCTCCAAGATTGTCCTTTTACCCTTAGAGGTTAATTGCATATCTTTTTTTTCTTCTATTCTATCCTTCAGCCATTTGTATTCTTCAGCGGACTGAATATGTTTGTATTCAATTGCCAAGGTACCAGAATAGATGCTTTGAAGTTTTTCAAAAACTTCACGTACAGTAGCTTTCTGAAATCCTAAATATCCGAATAGAAAAATTTTTCGATCATAATCTTTTTTTTGAAAACCGTAATACTCGGGATCTAAACCTGATGGATTGTTCTTTGCCATTAAACCTAAAGGGTCAAGATCAGCTATAAGGTGCCCTATCTCTCTGTAAGCTCTTATCATCATAACAAGTCGAAGAGAGTCAGTAATTGCCTGATCAAGGGAAATCTGATTAAAATCAATGTCTCTTGAGGTCTCTGACCAATTTATTTTTTGATAGTCAGCTAGAATAGAGATTTCCTCAGGAGCGAGAGCTTTAAAGAATTCATGCCAGCTCTTATCAACAAGACTTGGGTCTTTTATATAATCTCTATATATCGCTATTACTTGAGAGGCATTATTAGTTGTGAGAAATGAATTATAAGATCTCATTAATAGGTTTATGTATACGCCTATCTAATAAAGATGTCATTTAATTTTTGGTCATAAAAGCTTGTCAACAGCTGATACTAAACCCTGCACAGATTTGACAGATTTTTTTAACATTAATTTCTCTTTGGCTGTAAGTTTTACCTCAATAATTTTTTCAATTCCTTTATTTCCAATAATTGTAGGTACTCCCATATACATATTTTTAAGGCCATATTGGCCATTGATATAAGCGGCACAAGGTAAAAGTTTTTTTTGATTTAATAAAAAAGCCTCTGCCATCTGAATTGCCGAACTAGCAGGTGCGTAGAAAGCTGATCCATTTTTTAATAACTTCACGATTTCACCACCGCCCATTCTTGTTCGATCGACTATTTTTTCAATTTTTGAATAAGGGAATTTTTTTAGCTTTATAAAATCGATTAAAGGGACACCTCCTATTGTTGTGTAATTAATTAGAGGCACCATGTCATCTCCATGGCCTCCTAATACAAATGTTTCAACATCATTCACTGATACCTTCAAAGCATCTGATAAGAAGTATTTCATTCGGGAGGAGTCCAATACTCCCGCCATGCCCACACACATGTTTTTGGGTAGTTTGGAATATTTCTGGAGAACGTATACCATCGCATCTAGTGGGTTTGTAATACAAATAACAAATGCCTTAGGAGCATATTTTTTTATATCTAACGCAATTTTTTTTATTATTTTTCCATTGATCTCGAGTAAATCATCTCTACTCATTCCAGGTTTACGGGGTAAGCCAGCAGTTATAATTATAACGTCAGATCCCTTCATTTTTGAAAAATCATTGGTACCCTCTAATGAACCTGTGAAACCTTCGACTGCTGATGATTGACTAAGGTCTAAAGCTTTTCCTTGGGGCATCCCGGTAACAACATCAATAAGTGTTATATTACCGAGTTTTTTTAAAGCTAATAAATGTGCGAGTGTGCCTCCAATATTTCCAGCACCAATTAATGAGATTTTATTCACTTATTATCCATTTTGGATATTTCATGTTTTATTTCAGCTATCGCTTTAGCTGGATTTAATCCTTTCGGACAAGAGTTCGTGCAATTCATAATCGAATGACATCTATATAGTTTAAAACTATCATCTAATTCATTCAACCTTTCTTTTTTTTCTTCATCTCTACTATCTTGTATCCAGCGATTTGCTTGAAGCAATACAGCTGGTCCTAAATATTTATCCTCGTTCCACCAATAACTAGGACAAGAAGTGCTACATGAGAAACACATAACACATTCCCATTTACCATCCAACTTATCTCTGTCTTCGACTGACTGTAAGTTTTCACGTTTATTATTTGGGGACTTTTTATTTAACCATGGTTTTATAGATTTAAATTGTTCAAATGCTTTTTTTAAATCAACCACTAGATCTTTTAAAACCTTCATATGAGGAAGAGGATAAATATTTATTTCATCAGAACACTCTTCTATATGTTTTTGACATGCAAGTGTATTTACTCC
>CABYGG010000015.1 GCA_902518505.1 uncultured Alphaproteobacteria bacterium | reverse complement strand
AGTATTTTGATCTATTAGAACAAAAAAATGGTCTATCTCACTCGATATTTTTTGTGCTTTTTTATAGCCATATTTTTCTATTTTACCTTGTTTAGATCTTTGCCCTGCGGTATCGAAGATTTCAAACCGATTACTGTTAATTATAAATTCATTTGAGAGAATATCCCTTGTAGTACCTTTGATATTTGTGACAATTGCTCTATCTTTATCAATAATTTTATTAAATAGAGTCGATTTACCAACATTTACTTGCCCTACTAACATAATTCTACATATATTTTTTTGTTCTATATTTGTTCTATTTTTATGTAATAAATTATTACAATTAGTGAAAAATTTTCTTATCTTTTTCTTTATTTGATTAAAATTAAAGTCCTCGTCGTCAACGAAGTCAATCGATGCAGTAATTTCTGAGAATAAATTTATAACTTCCTCCCTGAGAGGAACAAGACCGCTGACAATATCTCCCTCAAAAAGTAGTTTTTTGTTGTATTCTAAGCCTGAAATGCTTTCATTGGAAATTATTCCATTAATAGCCTTAGCTTGTTTGAGAGAATTCTTGCTATTTAGAACAGACCTGTAAGAGAACTCTCCATTTTTTGCCAACCGTAAGTCAGGAACTTTTAGATCTTTTAATAACTGCTCAAATTGACTAGCTATTAGTGGTGATCCGTGTAAAAAAATTTCACAGACATCCTCTCCAGTAAAGGATTTGGGAGATTTAAAATATACCACACTACACTTATCCAATATGGTTTCATCTTTTTGATAAATTTTAACTATTCGAATTAGAGAGTGATCTTTAGAAAAATTTTTTTTGGTAATTTTCTTTAGAATATTCAAAACATCATCTCCTGAAATTCTATAGCCAATAACTGGAGCTTTCACCAAGGGGGTAAAATTTGAATATATTGTTCCTGAATTAAACAAAACTTGGTTATTATAAGTTTATAATTATTCTAGTCCACCTATGAAAAGAACAAAAAAAATAATCAATTGATATTAACAAAAGCAAATCACATTAAAATTTATGGTCACAGAGGGGCTAGGGGGGACCTACCAGAAAATACTTTAGAGAGTTTTAAGTATTTGTTTGAAAATAAAATTAGTGCTTACGAAACAGATATCTTACTAACCAAGGACTTAATTCCAGTCGTTTATCACGATTTTAGATTAAACCCGGCGCTCACAAAAGATAGCAAAGGTAATTGGATTAAGAATGATAATATTAAAATTTTCGATTTAAGTTATGATCAGTTATCAAAATTTAAAATTGGATCAATTGATAAAAAATCTAAATATGGGAGAAGATTTGATAATCAAAAAAGTTTAGGTGAAGTAAATATCCCTAAGTTATCTGATTTACTTAAATTAACATCAAATAATATTTCAAAAGATTTAATAATTAATTTAGAAATTAAATCAACACCTGTTGAGGACAATTTAACACCCCCTCCAAATGTAATGGCAAATTTAATAATTGATGAGGTCAATAAAACAGAATTAAAAGATAAAGTAATCTACTCGTCTTTTGATTGGAGAGTTTTAAGAGAAATAAAAAACATAGACTCCAAGATCTCAAGAGGCTATTTAACATCTGAACTTAAAGGAAAAATCTATGATAAGTCACCTTGGTTAGACTTCATGCCTTTATACGATAGCGATAGCAGAGAGTTACCCAGGTTGATCAAAACATTAGGCGGGGAGGCATGGCATCCTAAACGTAAAGATATAGATAAAGACATGGTTAGAATTTCTCATGAGGAAGGTCTTCCAGTAAACGTTTGGACTGTTAATGAAAAATATGAGATGTTGAGAATGATTGAATACGGCGTGGATGGAATTATAACTGATTATCCTTTAAGGTTAAAAAAGCTTTGTGAAAAAGAAGGCGTAGATTGGTATTAATTCTCAAATTTTTTTTTATCAAAGATAATTAAACAAGTAAAATTGGTCACAAGTGTTTTTTTGACAAACAACTAAATTTTTTTTATAAAAAAGTATGAGAAAAATATTATTCCTTCTTGTAATAATTCCTTCAATTACTTATGGACTAACTTTTAAAGATGGAAAGCAGGTTGATGAAACTCAGCCTAATTCCGACTCTCAAACATCAGCTAGCGTACAGACAAGTAAGAGTGAAAATAAAATGTTCAAACCTTTTGACTGTCGTAAATTAGAGACTGAACACTTAAGAATAAATAATCGTAACGATTGCTTTATTATTCATGAATTGAGTAATAAATATAATGTAAAATCACATGATGTAGATCCAAATACTTGGAATAGACCTCTACTTTTAAGATATATTAGCAATAAAGATGGAGAAAAAATTATTGCTCATACATGGAATAATGTAGTCAAATGGGGTGAGAGTTCAAATAAGCAGCCTTTATCACACTTAGTGGTTATAGATATACCTAATTTAAATAAACTTTTTGAAACCAATATAAATCAAATATCTTCAAAACTTTATAATCTACCCCTCACAGCTAGGAGGGTTGATACGTTCGATGCAGACAATGATGGTGATGAAGAAATAATTTATTTATCGAACAAGGAGGATGGCAGGAATAGAAATAGCAGTTGGAAAGATGTTAATTATATATTTGATTTAAATGACAATAGTCTTTCAAAGTTTGGTTCTTCACATTTTTCTCACGACTTAATGTACACTGATTTTGATAAAGATGGATATTTTGAGGTAATTGATTATTTTTATGACCCGGGTGGTCAAATTGAAGTTTGTAATTTAAAAACAAATAAATGCAAGAAGGCTAAAAATTCCAGTCAGTTTATTGATATTGGCTTTAACCATATCCTGCAATCAAAAGATGAAACAATTTTATTTGGAGGATGCCCAAATTTAGGAGACACATCTTTCTGTTGGTCAAAGATTGATTATCAAAATGACAAACTTACTTTTGAGAAATTAGACAGTTTTGAACTTAAATCTAAGCCAACGGATGAAGCTAAATTTTTAATTTGGACTGGCGATGTTCAGAAAAAACCAGGTTACTGGGTAAAAAACACCAATAAAAAGGAATTTAAACTAGCTGATAGAGCTTGGATGTCTGCATCAATTGATTTTAATAATGATGGCTATATAGATAGTTTAGGAATTGAAAAAGAAGTTGTATGTAAAAGAAAAGACACATCAAAACCTTTTAGCCGAAGTAAGGGTGATTGCAAAGATGAGGCCTATTTACATGTATTTAAGAATCTAAATAATAAAAAATTTGAAAAACATCAAGTTATACCAACTTCCATTAACGATGCATTTAGGATAGAAAAAGCCGATATAAACAAAGATGGTACATTGGATGTGTATGGATTTAAACAGGGTTACTACAATCCATGGATGGCTTGCAAATACCCTCAATTAAAATCTATATATTTAAATATAAGTAATGAATACTTTGAACACGCCACAAGTAAATTTATCAATGAAAATTTTGGCCTATATGGGTGCGAGAGGGCTTCAAACTTTTTTGAGAAAGACAATCAGTATTATCGTTTATTTATAACAATACCTAATGAAGAGTCAGAAATAGCTTATATTGGTATTGAAAATTATACTGGAAAATTATCAGCAAGTGAAAAAGAAGAAGTAAATACTGATCAACTAAATGCTCTAGATGATTTATTAGATTTAGATTAATCTATTGATTCATACTACTGAAAAACTCTTCATTAGTTTTACAGTCTTTCATTTTATCTAGAAGAAATTCCATAGCATCAACAGTACCCATAGAGGATAGAATTTTCCTTAAAATAAACACTTTTTGAAGATCTCCGGCATCTAGGAGTAAATCTTCTTTTCTGGTGCCTGACTTTTGAACATCAATAGCAGGATATGTTCTTTTATCAGATAATTTTCTATCAAGAACAATTTCTGAATTACCAGTTCCTTTAAACTCTTCGAAAATTACTTCATCCATTCTACTACCTGTTTCTATTAATGCAGTAGCAATGATAGTTAGTGAACCACCTTCTTCTATATTTCTAGCTGCACCAAAAAATCTTTTTGGTCTTTGAAGTGCGTTGGCATCCACACCACCTGTTAAAACTTTACCACTTGATGGTACAACTGTATTATATGCTCTACCTAATCTTGTAATGGAGTCTAAAAGAATTACTACATCATATTTATTTTCAGCAAGTCTTTTAGCTTTTTCAATAACCATTTCTGCAACTTGAACGTGTCTTGCAGCTGGTTCATCAAATGTTGAGCTAATCACTTCACCTTTAACAGATCGTTGCATATCTGTAACTTCCTCCGGTCTTTCGTCTATTAATAAAACCATTAGATAAACTTCAGGAAAATTTTCTGCAATTGACTTTGCTATTTTTTGTAAAATTACTGTCTTACCTGATCTTGGTGGTGCAACAATTAATGATCTTTGACCAGCACCAACTGGTGCAATAATATCTATAATTCTTGATGATAAATCTGTGTCTGGTTTTTCTGTTTCTAGGTTAAATTTTTTCTCTGGATAAAGAGGAGTTAAATTATCAAAATTTGTTTTAAATTTATTATTTTTAGCAATTTCTATGAAGTTGACTTTGTTTGTTTCCACTAGTGCAAAATATCTTTCACCATCTTTGGGAGGTCGGATAGGTCCCTCAAGTGTATCACCTTTTCTAAGACCATATTTCTTTATTTGATTTGGACTGACATATATATCATCTGGTCCCGGAAGATAATTAGAGTTTGCTGATCTCAAAAATCCAAAACCATCTTGCATTGTTTCTAAGACACCTTCGCCTATTATTTCTTCATTTTTTTCTGCGAATTTCTTCAAAACGGAAAAATATATGTCTTGCTTCTTTAAACCAGAGGCATTTTCAATCCCCAAAGACTCAGCATAGTCTAATAGTTCTTGAGGTTTTTTATCTTTTAGTTCGTTTAAATGCATATTGGAAATTACCTAGATAGTTAGATATATTGAATAGGTATATAACAAAAAAAAAAGAGAAAATATATATATTTATATATAGGTATGTTGTTGTATGTCGAATGACGGGGATTAACAACTTCTTATTTAAAAAAACCCATATTTAAGTACTTTTTTAGTTATTTAATAACAAATGTTGATAACTTAATATTTATAAATTAATGGTAATTTCGTTGTTTAAAACTCACAAATTTTATGAATAAGTCACTTAATCCACAATTAACTAAACAGGTTATTATTGGTACAAAAAGCCAATCTAGGAGAAAAATTTTTAAATTAATGAACCTAAAGTTTCAGTACAGATCGCCCAACATAAATGAAAAAAAGGTAAAAGATTTAAATAATGATAAATATGATGCATTAAAAATTGCAAAAGCTAAAGCTGAATATCTTTCTAAAAAATATAGTAATAAAATTATTGTAACTTTTGATACAACAATCTTATTTAAAAGAAAAACTATTTATAAATGTGTCAGTCCCGAGTGCTGTAAAAGAACCCTTAAAGCATTTAATGGTAAATCTCACGATCTTTACACAGCCATGATTTTTATGATAAATAACAATCTAATAAAAAGCACTCTGACGAAAACAAAAATAACTTTTAAAAATACTAGAGTAAAAGATATCAATAATCTCGTTGATAAGAACTTTAAACAAGTATCGAAGGCCGTAGGTTGTTATAACATAGAAGGAAAAGGAAATTTTTTCTTTAAAGATATATACGGCAGTTATTTCAATATTATTGGAATGGATGTTATTAATTTCTTAAAGACAATAAGAAGTATATAAATGAATAAAAAAAAAATAGGTATTGTAGCAAAAAAACTAAACCATTCATTATCACCATTCATACATAATCATTGGGCAAAAAAAAATAATAATAAATTTATTTATAGAAAATACGAGGTACAGGAAAAAAAAATAGATAAATTTTTCGATAATTATAGAAGAGATAAACAATTTGTTGGGTTTAATATTACTATACCATATAAAGAAATCTTTATTAATTTTTGTGATAAAGTCACAACAAGAGCAAATAAAATCGGTTCTGTAAATTTAATTTATAAAAAAAATAAAACAATTTTTGGAGATAACACAGATGTTATTGGTTTCAGTAAGACTTTTAATTCCTTAAAAATTAAAAATACAAAATCTGTATTATTAGTTGGTGCAGGGGGCGCCGCAAGAGCAATTTTATATTTTCTAAATAAAAAAAATATTAAAAATATTGATATTTTTGCTACATCAATGAGAAGGGAAGAAAATCTTAAAAAAAAATTTAAATTTAATCGTTTCCTGATTAGATCAACTCGTCTCAGGAAGAGATATGATTTGATTATCAATGCATCCAGTGCAGGGATGACCAAAAAAAATAAAATCAACAGAAATATTTTGAATTTAGTTAAGAAAGCAAAAGGAGTAATTGATATAGTTTATAATCCAATTGAAACAGATCTGTTAAAAAAAGCTAGAAAACATGACATAAAATACTCAGGCGGATTGAAGATGCTTGTAGAACAAGCAAAACCATCTTACGAAATATGGTCAGGTAATAAAATAGGAATAGACAGAAAAATTTATCAAATGCTTATAAATAAAATATGATTAAAGTTGCAGTTACAGGAAATATAGGATCAGGTAAAACTGAATTTATTAAATTTATCTCTAAGCTAGGTTTTTGTTGTATATCATCTGATGCTATAATTTCAAAATTATACAAAGATGACCGTACTAGAAACATAATTTTAGAAAAATTAAAACTTAATGATCATAATTATAAACAAGAAATAATTAAAATGTTACAGAATGAAGAGTTCAACAGGAAACTTAAGAGAACAATATATCCTCTTCTAAACTCCAAAAAAAAATTAGTAGACCAGAAACATCATTCTTATCAGCCAGTATTTTATGAAATTCCATTACTTTACGAAGAAAATTTGTTTAATAATTTTAATGTCACTGTATTCGTAAACACGGATACAACAAAGAGAAAAAATAGGGTTTTAAACAGAGGCGTCTCCGAGGACTATTTTAAATTAATGAATGATAAACAGATTAAAGAAAATATAAAAAAAAATAAATCAACTTTTACAGTAAACAATAATGGTTCAATCTTGAACTTACGACTAAATATTATTAAATTATTGAATAAACTATGAGAGAAATCATACTTGATATTGAAACTACAGGCTTAGAATTTAAAGAGGGACATCGTATTATTGAAATTGGCTGTATTGAACTTAACAAAAAAATAGTTGGATCAAACTTTCATGAATATATAAACCCTTCTAAAACCCTTACTGAGGATAATATAAAGATACACGGAATAACTAATGAATATTTAATAGATAAACCAATTTTTGAGGAGATTGCAGACGGATTCCTAGAATTTATCCAAGATAGTTACATTGTCGCCCATAATGCGTCATTTGACATAGGTTTCTTAAACTTTGAGCTTGAGAAATTATCTAAACCAACAATATCGAAGGAGAGAGTTATTGACACAATTAAAATTGCTAGACAAAGGTTTCCAGGACAACAAGTATCATTAGACGCACTTATAAAGAAACTAAAAATCAATACACTTATTAATAGAGATCAACATGGTGCTTTAAAAGATGCTAAAATCCTAACGGATGTATATTTGGAATTACAAGGCATAAACCAAATCGGTTTAGAATTAAGTATGACAAAATCAGAAAAAATTAACTTAGCCAGTGAGCCGAATTACACATCCATCGTACTAACAAAAGAAGAGACAGAAGCCCATAAAGAGTTTATAAAAAATAAAATACCTAATTCAAATTGGGCTAAAATGTTAAAAAATTATGAGTAGTGAATTTATAGATATAGTGCTTTTTGGAGCAATTGCTGTATTTTTAGTGTATCGCTTAAGAAGCATTCTTGGTTCCTCTGACGGAAAAATCGTGAATATTAGAACGAAAAAGAATCCTCAATCGAAGTTTAAACCTAAAATAGTTCCAAAAAATGATAATAACGAGTTTTTAGATGGCGCTAATAAAGCATATGAAATGATAGTTCAGGCTTATCAAAGTAATAGTATTGAAAAAGTAAAAGATTTGCTTACACCTGAGGCAATGCAAGCGATGGAACAAGCAAAAGCACCCAAAGAAATTAAATTTTCAGAAGTAAAGAATAGTTCTATTTTAGATGATAAACAGGATGACCTAAGATTAGTTAAGTCTGTGAAGTTTGAAACCGAACATTACAATGTTGCAAACAACGAAATACTGAATGTTGTCGAAGAATGGGGTTTTGAAAAAGATAAGAAATCCTCCGATCCTAATTGGAAGCTTTTTTCTATTAAACTTGTCTCCTAAAATTAAATTTAATTTAAATAAACTACAAAATAAAAAACCATTAGAAGAGCAACCTAATGAAAAAATTAGTATTTCAATCGGTGGTTCAATTAAGAACAAAAAAAAGAGTGATAATTTAGATAAAAAAAAATATACGAAAGTAAAAAAAATTTTTTCTAAACCAGTTCTTTTAGATGCCAATCTTCATAAACAATTTAAAAATCATCATTTTAGCAAAATTGATTTACACGGACTAACCGTTGACCAAGCACACCAAAAATTAATCGAATATTTTTCAATCAACTATAAGAGGAAGAACTTATTCCATATTGTGATAACAGGCCTTGGCAATAAAACTAACGGAGAGGAATTTTTTACAGGAAAAATAAGAAGACAATTTCCTTTTTGGTTAGACACAGAAAAATTTCAATTTATGATAAAATCGTATTCGCCTTGTAAAATACAACATGGAGGTTTAGGTGCTTTTTATATTAAGTTAAGATCTAAAGAATAAATTTCTTTTCATCGGTAGGCTTGATTTCTGACTTAACAGCATCTGTAACCCAAGCTTTATTTACTACTTCAGTTTTTTGATCATTTAGGTTTGCATCAAAACTAATTCTCTCAAGAATTTTTTCAAACATTGTTTGTAATCGTCTTGCGCCAATATTTTCAACCTCAGTATTTATTTGTTCGGTAAGTGTTGCTATTTCTTCTAAAGCCTCATCCTCAAACTTTAATTCAATATTTTCTGTTGCAAATAGTGACTTATATTGTTTGGTTAAGCTATTATCAGTTTCTTTTAAAATTCTAATAAAATCATCTTTTTTAAGAGCATTTAATCTTACTCTTACAGGCAACCTTCCTTGAAGTTCTGGGAGTAAATCACTTGGTTTGGATTGATGAAAAGCACCAGAAGCAATAAATAAAATATGATTTGTTTCGATTGTTCCATATTTTGTGCTTACAACTGTTCCCTCAATAAGTGGGAGTAAATCTCTTTGCACACCTTCTCTTGAAACATCTCCACCTCGTCTTTCACTATTGGGTGCAATTTTGTCAATTTCATCTATGAAAACTATTCCACTTTCTTGAACACTTTTAATAGCATTTTGAACAACATTTTGTTTTTCAGCGATTTTCTCAATTTCTTCTTGAATAAGCGGCTCATAAGCTTCACCTATTTTAAGTTTTGCTTTCTTTTTATTTTTTAAACCTTTACCAAATATATCATTCATATTAATCATCCCCATTTGTGCGCCAGGCATTCCAGGTATGTCTAATGATTGGAAAGGATTGGATTTCTGATCTAATGCTATTTCGATTTCTTTATCATTGAGTTGATTATCTCTAAGCATTAATCGAAATTTTTCTTTTGTTTCTTCACTTGGGTTGTCGCCAAGCAGAGCTTTTAAAACAATTTCTTCTGCATTTGTTTTGGCCTCATCTATAAAACGATCTCTTATTTTTTTCTTTTCTAAATTAATTGCAACTTCAATTAAATCCCTGATTATTTGTTCAACATCTCTCCCCACGTATCCAATCTCTGTGAATTTAGTCGCTTCCACTTTTATGAATGGTGATTGTGTAAGTTTAGCTAATTTTCTCGCTATCTCAGTCTTACCGCAACCTGTTGGCCCAATCATTAATATATTTTTTGGGATGATATCATCTCTGAGAGTTTCATCTTTTACATTTAATCTTCTCCACCGATTTCGAAGAGCTATTGCGACTGCTTTTTTTGCATCATCTTGCCCAATTACATAGCGGTCAAGCTCTTCTTTAATTACTTTTGGTGTTAGAGATTGGCTATCCATTAAATTTTAATTTCTGCAATATTTAGAGTTTCATTTGTATAAATGCAAAGTTCAGCAGCAACTTTAAGAGACTCAGTCGCAATCTCTTTTGCAGTCAAATCAGATTTTCTTTTTAAAGCCTTTGCTGCACTGAGAGCAAAGTTGCCACCTGAACCAATTGCAACAATACCTTCTTGAGGTTCCAGAACGTCCCCAGTCCCACTTATAAGAAATGTTTCACTTTTATCAGCGGCTATAATCATTGACTCTAATCTTCTAAGATACCTGTCCGTTCTCCAATCTTTAGCTAACTCAACACAGGCCCTTTTTAAGTTATATGAAAATTCTTCACATTTTTTTTCCAATCTATCAAATAGAGTCAAGGCATCAGCAGTCGATCCAGCAAATCCGACTATAATTTGGTCATTGTGAAATGTTCTAATTTTGTTGGCATTTGACTTAATGACAGATGTTCCCAGAGTTACTTGTCCATCGGATGCTATCACAACACTATCATTGTCGCGTACACAAACAACAGTTGTTGAGCGTATTATTGTTTTATTTTTATCCATTATTCCTATAAATATAGGTACTAAATAGCTGATTACAAATGCGTGAATTTACATTCAATAGAGACACAAAAGAAACAAAAATATCAATAAAAATTAACCTTGATGGCTCTGGAGTAAATAAAATTGATACTGGGATTCCTTTTTTTGATCATATGCTCCAACAAATAAGCACCCACAGTTTGATAGATTTAGATTTACAGTGTGATGGCGACCTAAAAGTAGATATGCACCATACTGTCGAAGATGTTGGTATTGCTCTAGGAGAGAGTATAAAAAATGCTCTTGGTGATAAAAAAGGTATAACACGATTTGCATACTCTTATGTTTCTTTTGATGAAACATTAACAAGGTCAGTAATTGACCTTTGTAATCGCCCGTATTTTATTTGGAATGTAAAAACATCATTAGAAAAAGTTGGTGAAATGGATCAAGAGCTATTTTTAGAATTTTTTAAATCTATAGTTACTGAGTCAAGAATGAATTGCCATATCGAAACTTTATATGGAAAAAATAATCACCATATTATTGAAAGTTGTTTTAAATCATTTGCATTATCCTTGAAAAAAGCAATATCTATTGATCCAAGAATAACAAATATTCCAAGCTCCAAAGGGAAACTTTGAAAAAAAAAGTCATAGGACTTATTGACGGGCAATCTGGAAATATTGGATCGATTACTAAAGCTATAAAAGATATTATTAAAGGAAGGCCATACCAATTAAAAATTATTAAAAGTCATTTCAATTATTCTTCGTTCGATAAAATCATTTTGCCTGGACAAGGTGCTTATGCCACTCTTATGTCAAATTTAAAAAAATTTAAAATTATTAAACCACTAAAAAAATACCTAGAAAATAACTCATCATATTTAGGTATTTGTGTTGGAATGCAAATCTTGTCTAATCAAGGTTACGAAGATAAAATAACAAAAGGACTAGGAATTATAAACGGAGATATTAAAAAATTTAGAAATAAAAAACTTATAATTCCTCATATGGGCTGGAACACTATTAACTTAAACAAAGATGACACTATTATTACAAACAGTTTTGACAAGAAGGATTTTTATTTTGTTCATAGTTATATTTTCCAAAACATTAAAAAATCAGATGTTTTAGCCA
>CABYGG010000014.1 GCA_902518505.1 uncultured Alphaproteobacteria bacterium | reverse complement strand
ATTGGACAAAGTTAGAAAGTGCTCATTTAGATAATTATTTATGTGAATACTATTATTAGAAATATCAACTAGTTCGATGGACTCTAGAAAGCTTAGATTAAAATAATTAATTGGAGCTGTAATATTATCATAAAATATTACTTCATTAGTAAATTTGTTAATTGCAAAAGGTTTTTTAAGATTTATTTGAATATTAATTTCGTTATTTTGACGTTTTAAGGAATGGCTTTCTATAAATAAATATTTTTTTAGATAATTATTAATATCATTTAAATTATTAGTTATTTCGTATTCAAAATCCTCATGAACTTTTGAGTCGATAAAATTTATAACCTCAAATGGTTTTTTTATTAAATTATTGATAGATAAAAAAAAAAATAATGCTAAAGCTGAAATTGATATTAGATAAATTATTATTTCTTTTAATCTAATTCTCATAAAGATGAATTTATAATTTGCTCCAATAGATATAAATAAGAAAAACTTTGATACTTAGCTTGTTCAGGTGCTAGTGATATTTTAGTTAAGCCAGGATGGGTATTCATTTCTAAAAAGTAGATTTTTTTGTTTTTATTACTAATTATAAAATCTAATCTTGCTATTCCCTTACAATTGCAAACACGAAATATTTTTTTTGATATTTCCATAAGAAATTTATACTTTAAGTTGGGTATTCTTGCTGGAAGAAAATGTAAACTCTTATTTTTAGTATATTTTGCTAAGTAGTCATAGTGTCTATTGTCAAACTCAATTTCAGTAACACCTAGAGCCATAATTTTATTATTATTTTCAATTACTGTTACAGTTAATTCTTTACCATGAATAATTTCTTCAATTAAAAATTGGTGATTATTTATATTTCTTTTTAGAAAATTCTTATTATGTATAAATTTTATTCCTTTTGATGAGCCTCCCCAATTAGGCTTTGAAATGACTGGGAATTTAATATTTTTTGTATTTAAAATTTCTTTAGGAGATAAAATGTTAAGTTTACTCTCTAAATAGTTTTTTAATAAACGTTTATTAAAACAAAGTGCAGATGAAACACCCCCAGAGTGAGTAATGGCAATTTTGTTGACAAAAGCAAATGCATTAATGCCTCCATCTTCCCCAAATTCACCATGAAGAGCATTAAATATTAAATCTGGCATATATCTTAAAATTTGTTTAATGTTATTTTTTTTTAAATCTAAAAATTTGACGTTATATTTATTTTTTTGAAGGCATGAAAAAATATTTCTACCAGACAAAAGAGATATTTCTCTCTCATCAGACCATCCACCTGCTACGACGAGGATTTTTATTAATTTAATTTTTTTTTTTGTCAATCTATAATTCTTAATTCTCTTTCAAGCAATATTTTATGCTTATCTTTAACTTTTTTTTGAATATTAGAAATAAATGAAACTATACTATTAGCACTTATATTTGCTTCATTTTCAAAAAAATTAGAATGTATTTTAGATAATTTAATAGGACCTTCATAAAAACTGTCGTCTATGGATGACTTAATTAATTTCCAAGCACTATAATTTATCGGATTCTTAAATATGCTACCGCAACAATTAACTTTTTGGGGCTGAGTTTGATTTCTAATGTTATCATATTCGAGCATTAAATTTTTTATGTTTTTCTGATAACCGTGAGTAATTTTAAATTTACCATATAGAATTATTGTATTTTTTTTTTGAAACCCCACTCTATAATCAAATTTTAATTCATTAATACTTTTTTCATAAACCTTATTATCATTGATATCAAAAAAAATTACGCTTATTAATTTGTCTTTTATCTCTTGATTGTAGCAACCAGCATTCATAAATATGTTTCCTCCGACTGTTCCTGGAATTGTATATAAAAACTCATAACCTGAAATAGCATTTTGATAACAAAATTTTGATAAATAATTATCTAAAACCGCTGCACCAACTAACATGTGATCAGTCTTAATTTGAACGGTAGTAAAGTCTCCTCCGAGTTTTATTCCTATACCATTAAATCCCTCGTCTTTAATTAATGTGTTTGAAAGATTACCTATAACTAATAATGATTTTTCTCTAATTTCATTATCGTTGAATAGATTTATTAAATTATTTTGTTTATGTATTTTATAAAGATGACTAATTTTACCACCTGATTTTAACCACGAATATTTAGCTGAAGAATAATTCGTAACTAAATTTTTATTTTCTTGTTTCATAAAAAAAACGGATTTGATTTGAAATATCCCCCGCCCCAGCAAAAAAAATAATGCTATCTTTTTTATTTAAAAGAAATTGGTCCAATAAATTAAATAAATCTCGATAATTTCCAATATACTTAGTTTTTTGATTATTATAAACGTTCAAATCATTAACCAAGTTTTGTGAATTTTTCATTCCTTTTTTGTAATTTTCTCCTGCCTCATATGTTTTTAAAATTATTAAATTATTTATATTCTTTAGTACTCTCAAATACTCCTCATACAAATCATTTAATCTGGAATATCTATGAGGTTCAATAACAAAAAAAATTCGCTTTTTTTTATAAAAATAAGAAACGTTTATTAATTTCTCTATTTCAGTTGGGTGATGAGCATAATCATCAATAAATAATATTTTATTAATTTTCCCAAGAATATTCATCCTTCTTTTTGTTCCTTTAAAATTCTTAATATGAGACTTTTTTAGTTGATATCCTAAATCATCTAAGACTGAAATAGCTGCAGTTATATTTTGAACATTATGTTCTCCCAATAAATTTGAGGATAAGTTTTGTGATAAAATTTTTTTTCCTTTAAAAATATCGAATAATGATTTTTTATTAGTTAACTTTGTCAATTTATAACTATAGTTTGCTTTTTTATTTGAACCAAATGTTCTTATGTTATTGGAATATTTTTTTAATGAAGAAAGAAAATGATCATTATTATTAATAAAAACTTTAACATTTTTTTGATTTTGATTTAGTATATATTTTTTTATTTTTGATTTAAAATTTGAATATGTTTTATAAAAATCAATATGTTCTCTGTCAACATTCAAAAATAATAAATATTTTGGACTTAATTTAAAGACTGTTCCATCACTTTCATCAGCCTCTACGACAACATACTTACTGTTAGTTAGATATATATTCTGTCCATAGTTTTGCATAATACCTCCAGATATAATTGTTGGATTTAAACCTGCACTAACTAATAAATGTCCTAAAATCGCGGTAGAAGATGTTTTGCCGTGTGAACCTGTAACAACAATAGTAAATTTATCTTTACAAATAAGTTGAAGCAGTTTGGATCTATTAAAACAAGGTATTTTATTTTTTTTTGCCTCATTCAATTCAGGGTTATTTTTTATAGCCGAGGAATAAAATATAATATCCCTATCTTTTATATTTGATCTTTTATGACCAATGTAGACTGGGATTTTAAATTTTTCTAAATTTACAGTATGGCTGTTGTAAGTAATATCACTGCCAGTAACATCTATATTATTTTGTTTTAAATAAATTGCCAAAGCACTCATACCGATACCATTTATTCCGATAATATGGACTTTACTTAAAGACAATTCTAAAAAATTCATCTTGTTGTATAGCAAATTATTTTTTCAATTGAGTGAGGATTGATAAATGAATTAAAATAGTATTGACTAACAAAGTTTTTCTTATTTGGAATAAAAATTTTTTTTAATGTCATTTTGCGAGAGAGGAAATAATTTAAGTTATATTTTTGATGCTTGTCTCTTGATATTAAATGAGGAATAAAATGTACATTATTTGAATAGTATAAAATTTCATTAATAGAGCCAGAACCGGATCTTGAAAGAATGAAATCATATTCTTGGGGATCAAGATTATCTCTAAATGAAAAAAAATTGCATTGATTTATATCAACAATATCTGAATATTTTTTTTTATAAATTTCAAAATGAGACTCAGGTAATTGGATAAAGAATTTAATTTTTGCTAAATGATCTCTATTCAACATTTTTATCTCTTTTAGCATTATATTATTTAAATCTAGTGAGCCTGAACTTCCACCTATTAAAAGAACATTAAATGTTTCGTCGTGAACTTTTTGTATTAATTTTTTTTTTTCTAAAAAAAAATTACCAACGAATATTTCTTTACTTCGCATATTAGTTTTTGGGAATGAAATAAATGAATTTTTAACGATCATATAGTTTATTCTATTAGCTAAACCGTATATAAAATTTTGCTCATGAATATAAATTTTATTAGAAGATAGGAAAAAGAAATTAAATAGTTTTGAAAATAAGAGCACAGGCGTTGTAATAAATCCACCGAAACCAATTAAAGTTATTTTCCTATTCATAAGTAATATAAACATTAAATTTAAAAATATCTTATAAATAAAAAAAAGTTTGTTTTTTGAATTTATTATTAACTTATTTATTTCATTACTTTTAATTTTTGACAAATAATTTACTCCTACTTCATTTGTAATAAAAAGGATTTCATTTGGTTTTTTTATATTAGTCAAATTATTAAGATATTTCAGTGCGGGAAAAATATGTCCACCTGATGAACCTGCAACAACAATGAATTTAATTTTTTTCAATAACTATTTCTCTCAATAATTTATTTGACTCAAGATCTATTATTTGAAAAATTGCTTTGTCTTCTTTTATAAATTTTTGTTGATATTGATTTTCGTTAAGCAAGTAAACACCACTTAAATCTATATTATTCAATTCTCCAACAGAATTATTTTTATTATTCATTCTATAGAAAACAACAAAAATAATTGCTATTATTCCAAGAATTATTAACAATCCTTGTATAACGACTAAACTAACTAAAAAATTTTTTTTTAACATACACTCTATGAATAAATCATATATTTACAAAAATTTTAGAATTGAAATATTATACGAGGATAGTGATATAGCAATATTAAATAAACCCTCTGGGCTTCTTACACATAAAAAAAACGAATTTGATAATAGTCCTAGCTTACAAGAAAGCCTGAAAGATCAATTTACAATAGATGATGGTGAAAATTATAAAGAAGGTATTGTTCATCGTCTAGATAAAGATACAAGTGGTATTATGATTATTACTAAAAATATAATTTCTAAAAATAAGTTTAGAGAATTGTTTAGAAATAGGAGCATAAAAAAAAATTACTTTGCTTTTACTTATGGAATACTTAATCAAAGTAACATTAAAATTAATAAGAATATTCATAGAGATAAAATTCAAAGAACCAAATTTAATGTGTCAGACAATTTTGGAAAAAATGCTATTACTAAAGTATCAAATATTAAGACGTTTCATGGTTCAATCAGCCTTTTAGATTGTGAAATTATTACTGGTAGGACTCATCAAATAAGAGTTCACCTTCTAAGCTTAGGGCTTCCAATAATTGGTGATAAAGATTATAGATTAAATAAAGAGCAAAAATTTCGTTTGACAAATATGAAAGATGGACTAAGAGACCTTATCTCATTATTTCCAAGACAAGCTTTACATTCTTATAAAATAGAATTCGATCATCCAATTTCAGAAAAACATATTAAAATTACTTGTGAATTACCTAATGACATGAAAGATTTAAATAAAAATTTGCAATGAATATAGAAAATAAAAATTTACTACCTGTTATTACGTCTGAGAATGATGTTTATCCATATTTAAAAAAGATTAATCAGTTTCCAATTTTGTCAGATGAAGAGGAAAAAAAGCTTGCTATTAATTGGATTAAAAATGGTGATACAAAAGCTGCTCAAAAGCTTGTAACTAGCCATTTAAGACTAGTTGCAAAAATAGCTATGGGGTATAAGGGATACGGGTTACCTATGTTTGATTTAATCTCTGAGGGTAATTTAGGTCTTATTCAAGCAATAAGGAAATTTGATCCTGATAAAGGGTTTAGATTAGCAACTTATGCAATATGGTGGATTAGGGCCTCAATTCAAGAGTATGTCTTACATAGTTGGTCTTTAGTAAAGATAGGTACTACAGCAGCTCAGAAAAAGCTTTTTTTTAATCTTCGTAGACTAAGAAATCAATTAAAAAAATATGAAGAGGGTTATCTTACTAACGAGCAAATTAAATCTATCTCTGACGATCTTGGAGTAACTGAAGAAGAAGTAAAGCAAATGGAAGGAAGAGTATTTAATCAGGATTTTTCTTTAAATACACCTTTAAATGATGAAAATGACTCAGAGTGGATAGATCAAGTAGAAGATGAAACTATTGATACTATTTCAAAAGTTGAAGAGAGTGATGAGTTTAAAAAAAGAAAGGCACTATATAAACAGGCTGTTAAGGTACTTGAACCAAGAGAAATAGAAATACTGACTGCTAGACGGCTAGACGAGGAGCCAAAAACTTTGGAAGATTTAAGTAAGAAGTATTCAATAAGCAGGGAAAGAGTTAGACAAATAGAAAATAAAGCTATCAAAAAACTTCAAGAAGAAATAAAAATTATCTCAGATCAAAAACTTTTGCCAAAATCTTAAATTATCTAATAATAGTTTGATTTCTCTCAGGGCCCAGAGAGATAATTTTTATGGGAATATTCAAATAATCCTCAATATATGTGATATATTTTTTTAAATTGTCAGGTAGTGTTTCAAACTTATTTAAATCGTTAAAATTACCCCAACTTTGAAAAACCTCAAAGTCACTATCAACTAAGGATAATGACTCTAAAATATCGCTCTCACTAAAATTTATATTCTCATATTTATTTGAATTATAACTTTTACACAATTTTATTTCTGAGAGATCATTTAATACATCAGCTTTTGTCATACAAAGCTCTTTTACACGATTTATTTCACAGCTATATTTTAAAGATACTAAGTCGAGCCAACCACATCTTCTTTTTCTTTTTGTTACCGTGCCAATTTCAAGACCTTTTTCTGCAATGTAATTACCAATATCATCGAATAATTCAGATGGGAAAGGGCCATTTCCAACTCTAGTGGAGTAGGCTTTAAAAATACCAACTGTTATGTATTCGACTTGTAACGCTGAACCAATGACAATATTCGATGAGACAGTGTTTGATGAAGTCACATAAGGATATGAACCATGATCTAAATCAAGTAATGCCCCTTGAGCACCCTCAAATAAAATTTTTTTGTTTTTGAATTCTTTTTTTATGAGAGAATTGTCTACAATTAATTCTTTAACTGAGTCATAAAAATTAAGTAAATCACTTACTGTTTGATCTACATTAATTTTACTTTCATTAAAACTATCTAAAATTGGGTCATAAAACTTCTTGATAGAGTATAATTTTTCTTCAATTCTATTTCTTGATTTCAAATCATAGAGTTTAATACTTTTTCTTCCGACTTTGTCTTGATATGCAGGACCAATGCCTTTAGAGGTAGTTCCTATTTTCTTTTCACTGTTAAGAATTGACTCATTTATGATATCCAGTTGCTTATGATATTCTAATATCAGAGATATGTTTGAGGATAGATATATTTTTGGGTCATCAATCTTTTTTCTAATTTGATTGTACTCGGTATAAAAATGATTTGGATCAAGCACAACACCTTGGCCTAGAAAACATTTTTTTCCTCTTATTACACCAGATGGAATTAAGTTCAATTTATAGGTATCATCATCAACTATTACTGTGTGACCGGCGTTATTGCCGCCTTGATATCTTACAACTAAATCAAAGTCTTCAGAGATAAAATCTACAATTTTTCCTTTACCTTCATCACCCCATTGAAGTCCAATAACTGCTTTGTTCATAAAGTTAATTCAGCTAAATAATCAACATTACATGAAAAACCAAAACCATCTAATTTTTTTTTATTTTTTTTATATTGATATCCTCCACCTTGGGCTATTATTTTTTTTGAAATGTTTGAATAAACGTAGAAAAAAATATCCTGATGATAATCTTGAGAGAAAAAGTCTCTTTCTAAATTTAATTCAAATGGTGCTTTAATATTTTTTTTAAAAATATTTATATATTTTAAAATATTATTTTTATGAGCTCTATCATCTAAAAGGTAACTTATTTTTTTACTTATCTTTGGATCAGTAAAGACATATGTATAGTTATTTTTTAGAATATTTTTTAAAACTCTATCTAAGATCTCTAAAACCTCTTTAAATGATTTATTTTTTGGTAAGTTGATAATTTCAACACCATGTTGCCTAAATTGTTTAATACTATTGTTAATTTTATCTTTTTTAAAAACATCACCCATATAATAAAGAAAGTGCTTTGAATTTGAGTCATGGGTTAAAATTGTGTTAATGACTTGACCTGTAATATCTGATCGAAGAGTAGCATCAGAGTGAGATTTTAAGGATTTATTTTCAATTACAGATGTAAAAATTCTTGAAAATTTTTTGTTAGAACCAACGATTTTAGTAAAGTAACTATCTAAACTCTCATATTTCTTTGCCATTTTAGAATATTTTGTATCAAAAGAATTAACAAGCATCTGTGATTACTTTTATTATTTGTTTTTTTAATTTATTCAGAGTCACTACTTTTATATTTCTTTTGTCATATTGCAAGTTCACTCTTAAAAGTGGCTCAGTACCAGATGGGCGAATATTGTAATATATATCTAAATTTTGACATAATTTATTTAATTTTTGATAAATACTCTCTTGAATCAAATAAAATTTTTCCCGATCAATGATTTGGTTTATATTCATTACTTCAAGTAAATCAATACCTTTGTTTAATACTGATAACTTTTTCTTTTCTTTCAGCATTAAGGTTAAAATCCTGATAGCTGTTGCCATACCGTCACCTATTAATAAGTCACCTCTGAATATAAAATGACCAGATGGCTCACCACCAAAAAAGTATTTATGATCTATGATTTCTTTAAGTATATTTTTGTCACCTACTTTGACTCTTTTTAATTTCAAACCTAATCTTTTTAAGGATATATCAAGACCATAATTTGCAATTTCGTTCGTCACAATTATTGAGCCTTTTTTGATTTTTTTTTCAGCAAGATAATACTTAGCAAGAATATATATTATTTCTTCTCCACATAACACTCTACCTTTTTCATCAATTATAGTTACTCTGTCACCATCTCCATCTAAACAAATTCCAATATCACATTTTTTTTTCTTTACTAAACTTGATGCTTTAAGCGGATATAAAGATCCACAGTTGTGATTTATATTTGTACCAGAGGGTTGATCACCTATCGTGTGTAAATCTAAACCTAATTCAAATAAAACTTCTGGTGCAACTTTATAGGAAGCTCCATTTGCACAATCTAGAATTACTTTTAATTTGTGGTAATTCAAATCTCTATCAGCACTTTGTTTGAGAGCTTCGGAATATCTTCCTAAAGCATTATTTAGTCTTATGGCCTTACCATAGTTTGACTGTTTTATTTTAAAATTATCAAAATCATAGTTAAAAAAGAAATCTTCAATCTTGTTTTCCTCTTCAGGTGTAATCTTAAACCCTTGACCGGAAAAGAATTTCAGTCCATTATCTTTATAAGGATTATGAGAGGCAGTAATCATTACTGAAAAATCTGCTCTTAGAGACTTACCAAGAACAGTTAAAGCTGGTGTTGGCAAAGGTCCTACTAGTATCACCTCGATACCCATAGATATGAAACCTGATGTTAATGCAGGTTCAAATATATATCCAGATAATCGAGTATCTTTATTAATTACAACTCTTGAAATAGAGTTTTTTCTCCTTAAAACAAGTGCTGATGCTTTAGCTAGTTTAAGAACGTTTTCAGAGGTTAAAGGATATTTACCTACTTCACCTCTGATACCATCGGTGCCAAACAATCTCATAAGATGTATTTATTATTGAACTTAGAGTTAATTTGGAAGAGGAAAGTTTTGATCTTTTGTAAAAGATGGTAAAGGGCCTTTTTTTGATGACTCTTTTTCACTATCTGAGCTATCATTTGAGCTATCTGAAGACAAATCATCATCTCTTTTAGGTTTGATACCTTTTATTAGGTTTTTTATCTCATCACCTGTTAAAGTTTCATATTCTAAAAGTCCTTTAGCTATAGTATGAAGATCATTTATGTTATCATTTAGTATGTTTCTTGCTCTAGACTCAGCTTCTTCTACAAGTTTAATTACTTCTTGATCTATAATTCTTGCTGTTTCCTCAGAGATATTTTTAGATTGAGTAACAGAGTGTCCTAAGAATACTTCCTCCTGATTTCCTGTATATCTGACTCTTCCTAGCTTATCAGAATATCCCATTTGTGTTACCATGGCTCTAGCCAAGTTAGTAACCTGTTGAATGTCACCAGCAGCACCAGAACCAATTTTTTCTGGTCCAAATATAATTTCTTCGGCTATTCTTGCGGCAACTGTGACAACTAATTTGTCAAGATATTCATCTTTTCGATGAATTACTTTATCTTGCTCAGGAACACTCATAACAAATCCCAAAGCTCTTCCTGTAGGAATTATTGAGGATTTATATATTGGATCGGCGTGTTTACAATGCAGATTAGCTAAAGCATGACCTGCTTCGTGATAAGCAATAACTTCTTTCTCACTATCAGATATTATCTTGGACTTATTTTGAGTTCCGAGCATAACTTTATCTTTAGCGTCCTCAAAATCGTCCATAGTTACAATCTTTTTGTTCTTTCTTGCAGCTATAAGTGCAGCTTCATTTACTATATTAGCCAAGTCAGCTCCTGAGAAACCTGGGGTTGATCTAGCTATTGCAATAGTTTTGACAGACTTATCCATCTTAATTTTTCTTGTGTGTACCTTAAGAATTTTATCTCTTCCGATAATATCAGGAGCGGGAACCACAACTTGCCTATCAAATCTCCCGGGTCTTAGCAGTGCCGGGTCAAGGACATCAGGTCTATTAGTTGCAGCAACAATAATTACTCCTTCATTGGCCTCAAAACCATCCATCTCGACTAAAAGTTGATTCAAAGTTTGTTCTCTTTCATCATTACCGCCACCAAGTCCTGCTCCTCTATGTCTTCCAACAGCATCAATCTCATCAATAAATATTATGCACGGGGCATTTTTCTTACCCTGCTCAAACATATCTCTAACTCTACTTGCACCAACACCCACAAACATTTCAACAAAATCTGAGCCGGATATTGAAAAGAATGGAACACCTGCTTCTCCTGCGATTGCTCGAGCAAGGAGGGTTTTACCAGTACCTGGAGGGCCCACTAACAGAGCTCCCTTTGGTATTTTGGCACCCAACCTTTGAAATTTATGTGGATCTTTTAAAAAAGAAACGACTTCCTCTAATTCCTGTTTTGCTTCATCTATTCCAGCAACATCATTAAAAGTTACTCTTTGTTTGTTTTCATTTAGCAATTTAGCTTTTGATCTTCCAAAGCCAAGGGCACCCCCACCTTTACCTGACTGCATTTGTCGCATAAAAAATATCCATACACCTATTAACAGTAGCATTGGAAACCATGAAACAAATATACTTAGTAATGGATGCATACCAGACTGTTCGGGTTTAGCGTTAATAGTTACTTCATTCTCATTAAGTGTTTCAATTAGGTTAGGATCCCTTGGGGCATATGTTGAAAAATTAACGCCATCCATAGTTTGACCAAAAATATTATTTCCCTGAATTTCCACTGATTTAATTTCACCATTCTGTGCTTTGTCAAGTAGTGTAGAGTAAGTGTAGGTAACATTAGAGTAATCTCTTTGAGAGTTTTTAAAAACATTAAATAAACCAAGCAAAATAAGGCTTATAATTATCCAAACAAAAATATTTTTAGAAAAGTTTTTCATATTTATAATATAGTTAGTGTTACTTACGTTTAAAGTACTAAGTAAGATTTAAACATATTTTTTTATTAAAAACACCAATTTTCCCTGAAAATACTGACCTTTCTTTACCTTGTTTAAACTTGAATCTTAAAATTCTTATAAAATTCCTTATATTTTCATCTCGAATTTGTTTTTTAAATTTATTTCGATGTTCAAAGTAAAAAGATTGTACAATTATAAATTTAAGGTTTTGATTAAATTTATTAAATTTTTCTAAATCAATATAAAAGGTTTTATTTTGTTTTTTTTTAAAAATATTTTTATGCAAAGATTGAGTTATATGAGTATCTGAAAATAATATTCTTTCTTTATTAATCTTGGAGCAGAGTTTATTTGCTGATAAAAAATATCTTATTTTATTTCTAGTATAATCTAATTCTAAATTACTTCTATCTTCAAACCAAATAAGCTTTTTTTTATTAGCATAGAGTTCAATTTGTTTTTTTGAGTATTTGCTAAATGGACGATGTAATTTGATGCCTTTATACTCATTTGAAAAAATATTTGATAAACCTGATGTACCAGATTGTTGAATTTTTCTCATAAAAAATGTTTCGTTGAGATCATCGAGATGATGACCTAAAAATATATCTTCAATATTTCTTTTTTTAGAATATTTATACAAAAAATTATATCTATATGACCTAGATTTTTTTTGAAAACCTTTTAATTCATTATCCATAGATAATTTCTTTATGAAAATATTTTTATTTGCAATATTATAAAACTTAATGAACTGCTTGATCTCATATTTTCCTTCAGATCTTTTTTGATGATCAAATATTAAGTAATATATATTATTATCATTAAAATATTTTGATTTGTTTATTAAATCAAATAGGACTGTGCTGTCTAGACCACATGAAATTGAAAGTAAAATTTTTTTGTTAGCTTTTATGTTATTTTGAAGATAATTCTTAATGCTCGATAAATTCAGTACTTCTTTAGTCAATAATTAAACCGCAGTCTTTTTCAGTTTGAAGTAATTTTGCAGACTCAATAATTTCTTTTTCTTCTGTATAATTATTAGAAAAAATTAGATCTTCCATTATCAAACATCCATTTTCTTGATCTCCAATGCCAAAAAGTGACTTTCCAAGCCAAAAATAATTTTCAGACCTAAATTTAACGGTTGATGAAAAATCCCTATGTCTTATTCCAAAATATTTTACAGCTTCAATTATCTCATTTTCCAAAAAATAAGACCTACCAAGAAGATAGTAAGTTTCTGCAAGATATTCTTTTTGATCAGTATTTGAATTAATAATTAAAAGTAAACTTTCAATAGCAGACTTGTTATCAAAACCAGCAAAGCTTGCTTTTGCGTTTTTTAACTCTAATTCGACATCAATTATAGGCTTATTTAATTGAATTTCTCTTTCTTCTATCAGCTTATCTAAATCATTAAGCATAGAAATATTTACCTCTGAAATAGATTTTATCTCTATTTCATTCAATTCCTCTTTTTCAAAGCTTGTAGTAGTAATTGTTTCATCAATTCCTTCACTCGGGATCTCTTTTATTTTTACTTCATTTTCCTTAAGATCAGATAGACTGATTTGTCCTAATATTTGATCATCTTCTGAATTTTCTACAATATTTGACGAGCTTTCTTCTATTTTTAATTGATTAGATGTATTGATAATTTTTTTTTCGTCAGACTCAGAAGATGTGTATAAAGAGTATAAATTACTCACGTCATCTTTTATGTCGGAAATTTGTTTTTCCAATGAAATGATACTATTTGAGATATCGCTTATTAGTATTTTTAAATCTTCTAGATCATTTGTACTAATTTTGTCAGGATTATTGTCTAATGATACATCATTTTTATAAACAAACTTTTGAAGATCAATAATATCGTTCTTAATTCTTTCTATTTCTATAAATACTTGATTGTGTTTTTCGGAAAATGATTTGTTACTGAAAAAAAGAACAAAAAAAATAAACAGAATATTGGTTATTTTTTTCATAAAGCTGTATGTGCTCTTTTAATAAAAATAAAAGAGCACCTTGATGAAATTTAAATTAGTTACTTACTAGTGTAACGCCGCGTCTATTTTGGCTGTAAGCTGTTTCATCTGATCCAATTACTTCTGGTCTCTCTTTTCCCCAACTTACATATTCCATTCTGTTAGTGTCAATCCCTGCCTGAGCTAAATAAGAGTAAACAGAAAATGCTCTTTTATCCCCTAAAGCCAAGTTGTACTCGCGAGTACCTCTTTCATCAGCATGACCCTCAACAGTTATGTTAGTGTCAGGGTATTGCATTAACCAGGCTGCTTGTGCATCAAGTGTTGCTTGAGCATCAACAGTTAGTTCCGAACTATCAAACTCAAAGAAAACTCTGTCACCAACGTTAACAATCAAATCTTCCTGTGTCCCAGCTGTTATCTCACCACCTGAAGATGAACTAGCACTAGCTGAGGCTGCGTCAGCGTCTCCGCCTTGTTCTGTATTAGTAGCAGCGCATGAAGCAAGGAAAAAACCTGCAACAATAAGCATTAACAATTTTTTAAACATTATTATAAATCTCCGCGTAAATATATATTCTTACTATAGTTTAGGTAAATAAACACTGAATTTTTATGAAATCAAGACAATTCTTATTTATTTTTTATTGAAT
>CABYGG010000013.1 GCA_902518505.1 uncultured Alphaproteobacteria bacterium | reverse complement strand
CAGCCTTAGTAATAAAGGATAAACTAGAAAATCAAAATATTAAAATTACACAACTCGCATACGGTGTTCCTGTAGGAAGCGAAATTCATTATCTAGACGATAATACCTTAGGGGCAGCTTTAGAGTCGCGTAAAAACTTAAGCTAATTAAATCTGAAGTAACATCTAAAAGTTTGATTTATTGTCTCTGATAACTGTATAAACTATATTAAAATCCATGTTGAAGCTTATTTATGCTCCCGATCCCATATTAAAAAAAGAGAGTGTATCTATACCTCAGGTAGACGATCATCATAGAGAACTTATAAAACAAATGTATGAGATTATGTATTCTGCTAATGGAGTTGGTTTAGCTGCTCCACAGATAGGTTTGAATATTCGTATATTTGTTCTTGATGCAGGCGCTAAAGATGAAGAAAAAAAACCTATCACAATGATAAATCCTAAAATTATATCATTACATGAAAATAAAGTTCCATACGAAGAGGGTTGTTTATCTTTCCCAGAGCATTTTGCTGAAATAGACCGTCCTGAAAAAATTAAGATAGAGTATCTTGATGAAGACAACTCAAAAAAAATTTCTACATTTACAGGTTTTGAGTCTAGGATAATCCAACATGAATTGGATCACTTAAACGGTATTTTATTCGTTGACCATTTAAGTCGTTTAAAAAGAGACGTGATTATCAGAAAGATGAGAAAGTATAAAAAAGAAAAAGAAATAATTTAAATGAAAAAAAAACGTTTAGTTTATTTTGGCTCACCAGAATTTTCTCTTCCACCTCTTAAGACCCTCTATCTTGGCGGATATGATATAGTGGGGGTTTACACACAAGAGCCAAAAAAAAAATTTAGAGGACAAAAAAAATATAACACACCAGTTCAACAATGGGCAGAAAGTCAACTTCTACCTGTTTTTACTCCCAAAATACTTGATGATACATCTTTGAAAGAATTTCAATCATTAAAGCCTGATGTCGCAATCCTTTTTGCTTATGGGAAAATAGTTCCACTGAATTGGTTAAACACTCCTTTAAATGGTTTTATAAATATACATGCCTCGCTTCTACCAAGATGGAGAGGAGCTGCACCTGTTCAAAGAGCCATTGAAAATAATGATAAAGAGACAGGTATTACTATTATAAAAATGAACGATAAAATTGATGAAGGTCCTATTTTAGTCCAGCAGAATATAGAAATTAATGATTTAACTGATGGTAAACAATTAATTGATCAAATCAGTCATGACTCTTGTTCATTGTTATATAATACATTAAAAAAATATTTTTTAGGTCAAATCCAATTAAAAGAACAAGATCATTCACAATCTACTTATGCAAAAAAAATAGACAAATTTGAAACACAAGTAGATTGGGGATTATCTGCAAGTATAATTGAAAAAAAAGTAAGAGCTTTTTATCCATCACCAGCAATGTGGTTTAAATATAAGGGTAAGAGATTTAAAATTTTAAAAGCTAAAATATCTAACTTACAAGATGAAAAGGGCAAGATTATAAATTTACCTCTCACTATAGCATGTAAAAATAACAGTCTAGATATTTTAGAAATTCAAGCTGAAGGTAAGAAACCATTAAGCATTAAAGAATTTATTTTAGGAAATAATCAATTTCAATTAAATGCAATAATCGATAATGACTAATATAAAACTTACAATTGAATATCATGGTTTACCTTATTGTGGTTGGCAATATCAAAAAAATGAAAAAACTGTGCAAGGTGAAATAGAAAAAGCAATATTTAAATTCTCCGGTGAAAAAAAAACTATTCAAGGTGCTGGAAGAACAGATGCTGGTGTTCACGCTATTGGACAATGTGCTAATTTTGAGTTAGAAAAAAAATTCGATGACTACCAAATTCTAAGTGGGATTAATTTTCACCTCGGTACTGAAAAGATAAGAATTACTAAAGTTGAAAGTGTTGATAATGAATTTAATGCTCGTTTTACTGCTAAAAATAAAATTTATAATTATCAAGTTTTTAATAGTCTAGCCCCGTCAGTTATTGAGGATGATTTTAGTATACACATCCGTCAACCTTTAGATTTAGAGGCAATGCAAGATGCAATTAAAATGTTTATTGGTAAACATGATTTTTCTTCGTTTAGAGCACATGGTTGTCAAGCCAACAAACCGCTTAGAACTATTGATAATGCATCAATTGATATTAAAGGTAATAAAATTATTTTTGTATTCAAGGCACAGTCCTTCCTTTATCAACAGATTAGAATAATGGTTGGATCTTTATTAGAAGTTGGATTAAAAAATAAAAATACTAATTGGATAAGTGAATTAATTGAAGCTAAGGATAGAAGCTTAGCAGGACCAACGGTCCCTTCAAAAGGCTTGATTTTAAAGGAGATATCTTATTAATATTCTTATTTACACACAATGTTTTGCTCCAAAAGTAGGCGGTATTGAGACTGTAATGACAAATATAGCTCAATATGCATTTAACACGCAAAATAAAGTAACAGTTCTCTCTGATGGATCTAAACTGTTTTCTTCAGATTTTGACAGTAAATGTAAGTTTGATGTCCACAGATTTGATCAAATCAAGTTTCTTAGAAAAAGAATTAAATCAAGTTTTGCTCAGAACTTTTTAAACAAAAATAAAATTGATATTATTTTTTTCGATAGTTGGAAATCACTAGAGTTATTTAATAATATTACAGATATTAAAAAAATTTGTTTAGCTCATGGAAATGAAATACTAAAATTAAGTGATAAAAATAGAATTTTAAATTCTTTAAATAAAGCGGATTTAATAATCTATAATTCTCAATTTACTAAAAATAAAACATTTAAAAATTTTAAAAATTTAAAAAAATTTAATCATAAAATAATATATCCAGCTTTTATAAAAAAAATTTCTGAAAATAAAAATAATAAGAAAAAATATGATTTATGTACTGTAGCCAGGCTAGAATACAGAAAGGGGCACCACTTAGTATTTGAAGCAATGTCTATACTTAGAAATGAATATAAAATTATACTTAAATATGCAATTCTTGGAGATGGACCAGAATTATCAAGATTAAAGGATTTAGTTTTAAAATTCTCACTACAAAAGCAGGTAGATTTCATACACCAAGATGTCTCAAGTGAAAAAATTTTTAAGAATTCTTCTGTTCATATAATGCCAACTATAACCACACCCGAAAGTATTGAGGGCTTTGGAATATCCAATGTTGAAGCAGCTTCTTACGGATTACCTTGCATAGTCAGTAATAGTGGAGGAACTCCAGAGTCAATAGGTAACAATGGTATAATTGTAAAAGAAAATAATTCTAAACAACTTGTCAAAGCAATTATCGATATTTTTAAAAAGTATAAAAGTTATAGTAGAAAAAGTTATTTATTTGCTAATAATTTTGAGTCAAATAAAAAAATAAAAGAGTATTTAAATGCTATCTAAAATAGCCTCATAGCTTGTATCTTTTAACTCGCCTGGATTGTCACAAATTAATTTTTCAACTTTAAGATTATTTATTATGATAATTGACCGAATAAGTCTTTGACCCATAAAGCTTTTTTCATGATTCCTTATTAATTGAGAAGATAATAAAAATTCATTATTTCCGTCTGATAAAAATAAAATTTCTGATTCACCTAACTCTTTTCTCCACAAATCAAGCACGTAAGGATCATTAGTAGTCATGCAACAAATTTGATCAATTTGCTTTTCAGATATCAACTTTTTTGCACCTTTAATAAATGGAGGAAGGTGTTGTATGTGACATGTTGAAGTGAATGCTCCTGGGACACAAATTATCATTGCCCTCTTAAATTTGAAGTTGTCGTGTAATCCAAAATTTTTTGTACCATCTGCCGAAACAGATCTTAAAGTAATATCAGGAATTAAATCTCCTTCTTTCAATTATCAAAAAAGTTTTCTAAAGTTTTATAGTAAATTTGTTCAGTCGTTTTCAGATCCTCTATAGAAACACACTCATTAACTTTGTGCAGGGTTTTGTTAATCGTTCCAAATTCGAAGACAGGACAGACCTCTTGCATAAATCTAGCATCTGATGTTCCACCTCCAGTATCTTGGCTAGCTTCTAATCCCGTAACATCTTTAATTGCTTTAATACAATGTTTTGTGAATGGATTATCGAAAGATTGGAAAGGCATACCCCTAAAAGTTAATTTCAATTTATACGTACAATTATTTTCAGAGCAAATCTTAGTCAAGTGTTTATCAAAATAGTTTTGTATTTTTTCTTGATCCCAATTGTCATTAAAGCGCATATCACCAACAGTAATCAATTTTTCAGGTATTACATTCTTTGCCTTGTTATTTAAATTGATCTGAGTAAATTGCAGAGTAGATGGTTCAAAGTATTCTGCACCATCATCAAGTTTTTGATCGTCAAAAAATGATATGACTTTAGACAAACAATGTAGAGGGTTTTGAGCTAGTTGAGGATACGCAGCATGCCCCTGTTTACCAATAATTTCTACTTGAACATCTACAGCTCCCTTTCTTCCAACTTTAATCTGATCACCAATTATTTTCTCAGAGGAAGACTCGGTGGCTATTGATCCATCTATTCTTATATTATTCTCTTTCAACCATTTTACGACTTTCTTTACACCATTCACAGAGTCTGCTTCTTCATCCCCAGTTATAATAAAACTTATGGTACCGTTAAAATCTTTATTTTCCTTTATAAATTTAAATACGCTTACCATGCTGGCTGCCGTACACCCCTTCATATCTTCTGATCCACGACCATAAAGATATCCATCTTTAATTGTTGGTTCAAAAGGTGGAGTGTCCCAATCCTCTAAATTACCGGGAGGCACTACATCAACATGACATAAAAAATTAAAATGTTTTCCATTTGTATTTGTTGGCCCATATGTAGCCATAATATTAATTACTTCGTAACTTCCATCTCCATCAAAGTTTAGTTGCTTTGTCGTAAAACCATTTTCTTCAAATATTCTCAATAAAAAATCAAAAATATCTTGTTTTGCTGGGGTAACGGACTCAAAAGATATTAATTTTTTTGATAGTTCTATTGTGTCTAACATTTTAGTCTCTTAGTAATTCATTTACGGAGGTTTTTGAACGAGTTTTTTCATCAACCGTTTTCACAATCACAACACAGTACAAGGATGCATCTCCTTTAGAGCTTGGAAGACTACCCGGAACAACAACAGAATATGGAGGAACTTTACCCATATATATTTCTTTAGTTTCACGATTATAAATTTTTGTTGAAGCACCAATAAATACTCCCATCGATAATACTGATCCTTCTCCAACTATTACACCCTCTGCAACTTCTGACCTTGCACCGATAAAACAGTTATCTTCTATTATAACTGGGTTTGCCTGTAATGGTTCTAAGACTCCTCCTATGCCTGCGCCCCCTGAGATATGACAGTTCTTTCCCACTTGAGCACAAGAACCAACCGTAGCCCAAGTATCAACCATAGTTCCTTCATCTACATATGCACCCAAATTAACAAAGCAAGGCATAAGCACTGCACTTTTTGCAATAAATGCTGATCTTCTTACAACACAGTTAGGAACAGCTCTAAAACCAGCTGATTGAAAATTTTCTGATTTCCAATCTTGAAACTTTGAGGGAACTTTATCCCACCATGCAGTAGATCCATCTTTAACGCTTGGACCGCCAGTGATTATTTCCATATCTTGAATTCTAAAACTTAAAAGAATTGCTTTTTTCAGCCATTGATTTACATGCCAATCATTTTCTTTTTTTTCGCATACTCGAAGCTTTCCCTCATCCAATAAGTTAAGAACAATCTCTACATTTTTTTTTGCTTTATTATCCTCAATAAAATTTATCTGATCTCTTTGATCCCATAATTTTTCAATTATATCTTGATGGCTCATAATACTTTTATACCACGTTTTTTAAGAAATTTTCCAAATCATCAGTAACATGTGATATGTAGCCTTTTTCATCAATAATTTTTTGAATATCTTCTTGTTGATTGACATCTTTGTTTAGGTTGTATTCAAGGTTATTCGTTACCCAAACTGTTTGCCAACCCATTTTATGTGGCTCTTTCAAATTAATATGAAGATCCTCAAACATAGCTGTTGAACTATTGTCTAAATTGAATTTATTTTGGAATGAGTCATAAACTTCTTTGTGAGGTTTTGGCATGTAATCACTCTCAGAAATGTCAAAACATCCATCAAAAATATTAGTCATATGAAGTTTTTCTAAAACTTTTTCCACATGTTCAAAATTAGCATTTGTAAAAATATACTTTTTTCCATTTAAGCTTTTTAATATTTCTGCTAGAGATGTGTTAGGTTGAACTACTTCATAATTAATTTGATGTACGTAGTCCAAATACTCATTAGGATTCACATGATGTTCAATCATAAGACCTCTTAGTGTTGTTCCATATTGATGATAATATTTAGACCTCAGAGCTTGTGCATCACCAGAGGTTAAATTTAATTTTTCCTCAATAAACTTACCCATAAGTATGTGCACTTTATCAAATAAACCACACTCCGCTTTATAAAGTGTATTGTCTAAGTCAAAAACCCAATTTGTTATATTGTTCATAAGCGTGTTAAACTAATGTTTATTATATAAAAGCCAAGAAGATTTATAAAAATTCAAAAATTTTTTTTTGAATTTCAAATATGTTTTCGTTTGTTTTTGAGCTCACAATGTAGTTTTCAAATTCAGTATTTAAATTGTCTAAAAAAGCAGACTTTTCTTTTATTTTTTTGTCACTTTTCGTATAGCAAATAATAATTTTTTGTTTTATTTGTTTCATCGAGTCAATCATCTCTATGTCTATTTTTTTTGGCCCCAATGAATTATCAATTAATACAAATATTTTCTTTAAATTTTCACGAGATGTTAAATATTGAGAGACAAGATCTGATATTTGAAATGCCTCCTTTTGAGATATTTTTGCAAATCCATACCCAGGAAGATCAACAACCATCATTGAGTCCCCGTGATTAAAAAAATTAATTTGTCTTGTTTTTCCCGGAGTATTGGAAATATGTGCCAGTTTTTTCATAAAAACTGCATTGATTAAACTAGATTTTCCAACATTTGACCTACCTATGAAAGCTATTTCAGGAAAACTTACATTAGGATATTGACGAGGTTGTGTAGCGCTTAGTAAAAACTTAGTTTGTTTTTTGAAATAATTTGAGACAAGGCTCATTAACTCTTCATAATTTTTCTTTGTATTATGTATTGTTGAGCCATTGATAAAACATTGTTAGTTGTCCAATAAATAACTAGCCCTGCTGCGAAGCCACCTAAAATGAAAGTAAATACTATTGGCAATAAACCAAAAATTTTGGCCTGCATTTTATCTACCGGAGCTGGGTTCAATTTAAATTGAATATACATAGAAATACCCATTAGGATTGGCCAAATTCCAACATTTAGAATTTGCAAAATACCTGGAACGTTCCATTCCACAAAACCAAAAAGAGTAAGAGCCCCTAAGGGATCTGGCGCTGAGAGATCATGTACCCATCCTATAAAAGGAGCATGTCTCATCTCAATAGTTACAAATAAAACTTTGTACAAGGCAAAAAATACTGGGATCTGTAAAAGTATTGGCAAACAACCAGCTATAGGATTTGCCTTTTCTCTTTTATATAAAGCCATCATTTCTTTTTGCATTCCAGCTCTATCATCTCCGTATTGTTCCTTAAGTCTTTGCATCTCAGGAGCAAGTTTTTTCATTTTTGCCATTGATTTAAACGATTGTTGAGCAAGTGGAAAAAAACATATTCTCATCAAAACTGTAAACAGAATTATTGACCAACCAAAGTTTCCTACATACCCGTATATAAATTCTAAAACATTAAAAATGGGTTTTGTTAAAAAATAAAACCAACCAAAGTCCACTGAACGATCAAAACCGTCAAACCCATATTCTTCCATATATTTGTCGATAATATTTACGATTTTTGGTCCTGCAAAAATTTTAAAATTATGGGAGATACTCGCATTATTTGAAACAGCTATTCTTTCCCCAACAATATCAGTTTGAAAATTATCTATATTATCAACAAAGCTGTAACTGTATGTCTGCTGAACAGGTTCGTTTTGGTTAGGGATTATCGCAGTCTGCCAATACTTATCTGTCATCCCAATCCACCCCCCAACAGAAGAATGTTTAATTTTTTTATCATCTTTTAAATCGTCATAATCATATTCCTCCAGCACACCATCAGTTATTGACAAGGGGCCCTCGTGAAGAATGAAGAAATTTTGCATTTCCGGAATTCCTTGTCTTTTGGATAATCCGTAAGGATAAAGGTCGAAAGAAAGACCAGAATTATTTATAACCCTTTGATCAACGCTAAATAAATAGTTTTCATCTAGAGTTATGATCTTTTCAAAAGTGATGTTCTGATCACTAGTCCAAGTCAGTTTTACAGGTTCATTAACACCGATAGTGTTTTTATCAGCAATCCAAATACTAGAACTATTAGGTAATTCAACTGTGCTATCAGAGCTTACCCAACCTGTATCTAAATAATAGGCATTATCAGATCCTAAAGGATTCAAAAATTCAATTAAGTCAGATGTTGGATCTAAAGTTTCCCTGAATTCTTCTAAGATTAGATCATCAATTACTGCTCCATTTAAATTAATAGAACCTTTAATTTTAGAGTTATCAAAGTTCACTCTTCCTGACTGATTTATCACATCACCTCTATCAGCTAAAACAGCAGATGAGGATTTTTGAATACTTAGATCAACAAGACTTTCATCATTTGTTTGTTCTTCAGTCATTGGCGCTCTCTCTGGTTGAGGCACTAGTAACTGAAAACCAAAAATGATTGCCATTGAAATAATAATAGCTAAGAATAAGTTCTTTTGATTTTCCATGTTATTTTTTTATTGGGTCGTAACCAGATGATCCTAACGGATTACATTTAAGAATTCTAACCACTCCCATTGTTATTCCTTTCAAAACACCAAATTCCTGAATAGCCTCAATTGTATATTCAGAGCATGTTGGTAGATGTCTACAAGTTTTTGGTAACATAGGTGATATAAATAATTGGTAGAATTTTATCGGTGCAATAAAAATTATTTTCCAAAACTTATTGATATTATTTTGCATGAGATAAGAATTTTTCAATATCTTGTTTTAAATCAATAAAAGGTACTTTCAAAACTGTTTTTTTTAGTATTATTACAAATTTGACGTGATTTAATGAATTTATAAGACTGCATGTGCGAATTGCCTCTCTAGCTCTTCTTTTAGCCCTATTTCTTTCCACAGCATTACCAAGCTTTTTACTAGCTATAATACCGACTAGAAAAGTTTCTAAATCTGCGTCATGAAGAATATAGCCGTTAAAACTTAAACTTTTGAAGTAGTTCCCTTTGTTTCTGATTTGTGAAAACTGGGAGGATTTTTTTAGTGTAGGAAGTCTCAATAATTAAGCGGATAGTCTAGATCGACCTTTAGCTCTTCTTGCATTAATGACTTTACGACCGCCAACAGTTGACATTCTAGAACGAAATCCATGCCTTCTTTTTCTTACTAATTGACTTGGTTGATATGTTCTTTTCATTGTTAATACACCTAAAAAATTGGTTCCTACATTTAACAATTATTGATATGAAGTCAATAAATAAAAACAAATTATGCTGATAATTAAAGACATTTCTAATTTAAAGTCATATTTGACTGCTTATCAAAATAGAAAATACTCAATTGGTTTTGTTCCTACTATGGGCGCCCTTCATAAGGGACATGGAGAACTAATCAAAAGATCAAAAAATGATAATCACAAAACTATTGTAAGTATTTTTGTAAATGAAAAACAATTTAACAGCAAAGAAGATTTTAACTCATATCCAAGGAATAAGGGCCTTGACTACGATTTTTGCTCTGAAAACGACGTAGATCTATTATTTGAACCATCAGTAAAAGAAATTTACAACAAAGATGAAACTATTTTAAAAAATACTAATTTTAATAATATTCTTTGCGATAAATTTAGAAAAGGACACTTTGATGGTGTAATCACTGTGCTAAATAAATTTTTTTCAATTTTAAAAAGTAACAAGGTTTATTTTGGTGAAAAAGATTTCCAACAACTCAAGATAATTGAAAAATTTATTCAAGAAGAATATAAATCTTTGGATCTAGTATCTGTACCAACAAAAAGAAATGAAGAAGGCATTGCCTATTCATCAAGAAACGAAAAATTAAGTAAAAAACAATTACAAGATTTTATTAGTTTTCATCAAAAAGTAGAAAATTTTCTAAATTCATTAGAAAAATCATTTGATATTAATACTGCAAACCAAAAAGCAAAAGATTTCATTGTTGAACAAGATATTGAAGAATTTGATTACTTCGAATTTAGAAATAATGATGACCTAAGTTTCAATGGTAAAGTTTCTGAGTCGAGACTTTTTTATGCAATCTATAAAGGCAAAATTAGACTCATCGATAATTTAAAAATTTAAATGGCGGTTCTGCAAGGATTCGAACCCTGAATTCTTGATCCGTAGTCAAGTGTGATATCCGTTTCACCACAGAACCTTAATCTAAGTATATCACCATAATTCAATCGTTGTACTTAATCCTACGAAACTCATTACGGAGCCATTACGGGCAACGAATGAAGAAGGGATATAATGGGAACAATAACTAGACGAAAGATGAAAGATGTAAAGGGCAATCGCTATGTCTTATTTCAAGCATAGGTGAACATGAAGGGACAAAGATATTCCCGAGCTTTTCAATATATGCGGGAAGAGGGCTTACATTAGCGAACAAAAGGGATTAATCAGTAGAGGTTGTTTGTCGGGGGGGAGGGAACAACGTTGTGTTTCCTCCCCCCTTAGTAGTGCAGAGGTGTGAAATCTTCAAACCTCTAGTTAAAGGGGTAAAGTTCCCAAACTGCTTTGCCATCTGCATCGGCTTCGTAAGTAAATGCGTAAAATTTACCATTCAGTTCAGATAACGCTTCAGATGTGGTTTCGAATATAGCGCCGCCTCTAAAAGAAGTGCCTCCATCTTTCCTCTGGTTTCCGACACCCGTAGCTTTATATGTGGCGACACCTTCTGCACACATTACAACCCCAGCATAGGCATTTCCTGCCCATGAACCATCTGGTCTCATTTCGGCTGTAAATGCGCCCATAGACTGAACATCATGACCTAGCATCGTTCCGCTCCCTTCAGCAGTAATGTCCATAGCAGGTAAACCATATTTACCAGAGTCCATTGGCTTATTAGTTTCCTGTAATGTCATTGTTCCAATTTTATCACCAAGCATTGTTAATCTCCTTTTCTAAAATTTATGAAATAAATGATTATAATAATTACTTGTTAAGAGTATTATTTCTTTTTTTAAATATATATATTACTCATTTGCAATAAATAATATTTTTTTAGATGTTATAAGAGTTTATATGTATATTTATACTAAAAAATTTAGGTTTATATTTCTTTTTTCAATTTTTCTATTTAGTTTTGGATTTTTACATTCTGAGGAACATCTCAAAACTAAAATTTCCCCTGTTCTAAAATCTGCAACTACAATATTAGGAAATGAAATATATTATCCTGATGGAAAAGCTGAAATAGTGTCATTTATAGTTGAGGTGCCTCCTGGTGGTGTAACTCCAAACCATGTTCATTCTTACCCTGTTTATATTTACATTATGGAAGGAGAGATGACATATACTTGGGAAGACGGAACAGTTACTATTTACAAACCTGGTAAAGCATATATAGAGGATAGTAAAAGTGCTCATTACGGAAAAAATTTAGGTGACATAACACTCAAAGCGCTGATAGTGGGCATTGGTGCAGAGGGTATAAAATTTACAACCTCTCCTTAAAACTAAATTTTTAGCTATATTTTCATTACGGGCTTATTACGGGCAACATAGATAAAATGTTGTTAAAGCTCAAAGAATAGTATTGATAATAAATGAATTAAAGAGACGTAGGATATCCGTAGTCAAGTGTGATATCCGTTTCACCACAGAACCATTAGCTTGATTTATATACTTTTTTTTTGAAACTATTCATAGGATAATTTTCTTTTTTCCAAAGGTCGTATGTAATTTCAGTGTAATCTAACTTTTCATTTACAAACCATGTTTCATAAACTTTATTTTTTTTTAATCTTGAATACACATCTTTTACAGCAATTTTATATCCCGATTTAATTAAAAACTCATTTGATAATATTTCAAATTTATCTCCAGAATTATACTTATCGTGTTCAAAACTTATGAAATCAAAATTTAAGCCAAGTTTGATTAATTTTTTAAGAATCTTTAAAGTATTTTCTGGAGGCTCTATATCACAAGATAAATAATTAATTTTTTTTTTAGAGATTTTTCTTTTTGTTAACTCATATTCGAATTCGACTTTAAAGGCATCATCCCAAATTACATCATTAGCCCTTTCGGTACATTCTTCCCATGATTTTTGAAAAGATTTATCAAATTCAACAGATAAACCTCTCCATCCACATTCTACCTCCAACTTGTATGTATTACTATTTATAATGGGATGATGAGCACCAATTTCTAAATAAATACCATTTATTCCAGAAATATTGTAAGCAAATTGATCTTGTCCTGATTGTGAAAAATCGTCATTTTTTTTCTTTTTCAATAAATTTAAAAATGACATCAATATATTTAAAGAATTAATTCTTATTAAAAACTTAATTTATATTTTTTAATAAGTATATTTATAAATATTTTGAAAAATGAAACAAATTTTTTTTAAAATTCGAGAAAGTAAGTTATTTCAATACACAGTATTGTTAATAATTATATTTAATGCATTCACGATTGGTTTAAATACTTATAATCTCGGAGAATTTACAAGATTATTAATTAAATATTTAGATTATTTAATATCTTTATTTTTTGTAATAGAAATTTCAATTCGTTACATAGGAGAGCCAAAAAAATCAAATTTTTTTAAAAATGGTTGGAATATTTTTGACACAATTATTGTTCTGGTCTCGTTAATACCAATACCAAATAACTCTAGTTTTCTTCTTTTGAGATTATTAAGAGTGTTTAGAGTTTTGAGAGTTATATCTATTATTCCTGAACTAAAATTAATCATAGAGTCTTTGATTGGATCTTTAAAAAGAGTCTTTTATGTAAGTTTGTTACTTTTCATTATTCTCTATATTTATGCAACTATTGGAGCAATAGTTTTTTCAGATAGCATACCCGAGAGATGGTCTGATGTGGGCGTTTCAATGATCACTTTATTTCAAGTTTTAACATTATCGTCTTGGGAGCAGGTAATGTTGCCTCTTCAAGATATTTATTGGTGGGCATGGATTTATTTTTTTAGTTTTATAATTGTCTGTGCCATTACAATGTTAAATCTTCTGATAGCAATTTTGGTTGATGTAGTGGTAAATCAGAACGAAAAAAAAGACAATGTGATAAAAACTAGAAATAATGCTGAAAAGTTAAATGAGCAATTTTCTGAGGAGATTAGTTTAGATAAACTAAAAAAAGATCAATAATGTCAGCAGAAATCATAATGCCTATTATTTATTTTGTATGTCTACTGATTTTAGTAGGACCTCGTTTTTTGGATACAAATTCTTCCTTTAAACAGTTTTTGAGTAATTTAAGTATATGGGCATTAATAGTAATTGTAATTACCCTGTTATATCAGGCCTATAATTATTTTACCTAAATTTTTCTTGTTTGTCCGTGAGTTATATAAGAAAATTCATCATCACTTATCTTTAACTGCTTAGTTAGTTCTCGGAGTAATTTTATAGGTTCATCCATAGGTTCATCTGTTAATTGAAATGTTCCCCAATGCATAGCTATAGATTTTTTAGATCTAACATCTTTGTGAATTTGAATTGCCTCTTCAACATTACAATGTGAGTCTTTCATAAACCACCTTGGAGCATATGCCCCGATGGGTATTGTTGATAAGTCGAACGATCCAAATTTTTTTTGAATATCCTTAAAATCTTTTGAATATCCAGTGTCGCCTACAAAAAAATACTTAAAATTATTTGATTTAACAACCCAACCACACCAAAGTGTTTTATTAGTATCGTTAAATGTTCTTTTACTCCAGTGTTGCACTGGGACAGAATGAATTTCTAAATTTTTGAACTGAGTCATTTGCCACCATTCATGCTCCATAACATTTCTTGCACCTAATTTAGATAAAATATTTCTTAATTTTAGTGGTACAAAAAATGTAGGTTGATTTACATTTTGTTTTTTTAATAAAAGCTGGATAGTCTTTGAGTCTAGATGGTCGTAGTGATTATGAGAAATTAAAACAAAGTCAATAAACGGCAGTTCCTCTATTTTTAATCCAGGAGGTGTCGTTCTTGAAGGCCCCATAAAACTCAGAGGTGATGCTCTTTTTGTGAAATGGGGGTCAGTTAATATATTAATACCATCAATTTGTATTAAGAAAGTTGAATGTCCAATCCAAGTAATTGTATTTTCAGATTTATTAGATTTTAAGTATTCAGGGTCATTTTCAACTATAGGAAATGCAATAGGTTCTGGCTTACTTGACTCCCTCCTCCATTTCCAAAAATCTTTGAAACTACTTTTATGTGAAACATAGTTATTGACAAAGACTCCATCTACTAGATTGAAAGGTTTAAAAAGAGTGTTTGCCATAATCTTTGTTTTTAGAATTACAAAGGATAAAGAGAAAAGTATAACCTTTTTTATAAAATCTCTTCTGTGCATCTAAATTATGTAATAAAAACTAATTATTAATTATTTTAACGAAGTTTTTATACATTTGGTTGCATTGCATCACCATAGTATCAATTTCTTTAGCTACCATATCTTTCATTTGAGGTAAGGCATCGGCTCCGAGAGATTTTTCGAGAGCATTTTTATATTCAGGAACTTGAGCCCAATCATCAACAGTAGTTTTTCGAATTTCTAAATGAAATTGAATTCCATAGGCATACTTATCAAAACCAAATATTTGATATTTTGTTGAGGGTGAAGTACCTATAACTCTCACTTTAGAGTTAGCCTCCAAACCTACCACTTCATAAGAATGCCATTGCAATGCTTTTATTTTATTCGGAAGAAAATCAAAAATATGATCTTCTTCAGCACTTGCTTCAATGTTAATATCCAATACACCAATTTCAGGTGGTTTAGACTCAACTACCTTTCCTCCCAACACCTCACCTAAAAGCTGACATCCTAAGCAAAACCCTAAAAAAGGTTTCTTAAGATTTAAAACGTATTCACCTATTGCTTTTTTTTCAGCTACTAACCATGGATATTGATCTTCCATAAATGTATCCATAGGACCACCCATACAGAGCATAGCGTCAAATTCATCTAAATTATTTGGAATACTATCACCCTCATCCAATTGGATAGTTGTTATACTATGACCATCTTCGATAAGAAAGTCTTTAAAAGTCCCCGGATCCTCAATTGAAATATGTTGGAGAGATATAAATTTCATCAAATTAAATTAATTTGAACTCAGCAAAGGACACACTTTGTAAGGTGCTAAACTTAATCGTCGTCGTCGCCTGTTACTGTATCTTTAACTTTGTTGTAACCTTTGGATACGGCACCCGCTACAGTATCATAAGCGTCATTAGCTTTTTCGCTCACAGTTGCACAACTAGTGATTAAAAAAAATGAGGAAAGTATTATTAATATTAGTTTTTTTGACATTATTGGATTATCAGAAATCTACCAAAAATGTCAATTTATTTAAATGATAATCTAAAATATATTTCATGAAGGATAATAAAATTTTTATAATGATAGAAATTTCTTTAAATGAAGATCAAAAAAAAGATTTTCAAAAAAATGGTTTTTTGATTATTGAGAGTTTTCTTGATACGACCCATTTTGAGCGATTGTATGAGAGGTTTCATAGTTTATTTAATGGAAACTTTGAAACAGGGATAGAGCCTGACGAATGGAATTGGAAGTTTGAAAGTGGACCCAAAGATGTTACTAGACAAATTTGTAACGCTTGGAAATCAGATAATTCTATAAAGGAAATAGTTTGCAATGAGTTTTTAGGAAAAGCTTGTGCTGAACTAATGGGCTGGAGTGGATCAAGACTTTTACAAGACAATGTTTTATGGAAACCACCTGGAGGTAAAACTCTAGCCTACCACCAAGATGCT
>CABYGG010000012.1 GCA_902518505.1 uncultured Alphaproteobacteria bacterium | reverse complement strand
TGCTGCTAAACAAGTATCAAAGAATATTAAAAAAGCATCTGAAGAAATTGGTTTTTTTACAGTCACAAATCACGGTATTCCAATTTCAAAAATAAATAATCTTTTAAAAACTTGTAAAAAATTTTTTTACTTAAAAGACGAAGAGAAACTAAAAATAGCTCCTAAAAAATGGAACCCCAATACTAATACTGTTTATAGGGGTTATTTTCCTAGTTCTGTAAATGGTAAAGAGGGTTTAGATATAGGAGATCCGCTTTTAAATCAAAATATGGTTGATTTGTTAAAAAAGGAAAAATTTGAAGTTAATCACGATATGTCTTTTTTAGATCCAGAGTGGCAAATTATGATAAATAATTATTTTGATGATCTTCATAACTTAGGAATTACCATATTTAAATCTATCATATCTTCATTTTCCTCAGATTTATCTTTAGCTGAAAAGGCTTTTCAAAGACCCAAAACACTCTCTACTTTGAGATTTAATTACTATCCCAAACAAGATAAACCTGTTGAAGTATCTTCACAAGACGGTGTTGCTTTAGGTTGTGAAACCCATGTAGATAGTGGGATAATGACTATCTTATATCAGGACAAAAAAGGTGGTTTGCAAGTTCAAAATAGACATTCTTTAAAGTGGTATGATGTTCCTCATGACCCAAATGCTTTCGTTATTAATACAGGTTTAGCTTTAGAGTGTTTAACAAATGGTAAAATGAAAGCAACTAATCACAGAGTATTATTTAATCAAGAGGAGCGAGTATCAATACCCTTCTTTTTTGAGCCATCATTTGATTTCATATTAGATCCAAAATATTTGGATATTAATGAAAATATCAATTATAATATAGATAATTATGAAAATTTTCTCACCAATTCACTTAAAAAATTTGTTGAATATGACAGACCTGCCTAAATTACCTTTTTTATTATTATTCGCATTGATAACAGCGTGTGGTGGTTTTAATACTGGGGTAAAAAAATCAGATACTCAAAAAGTTAACACAGTTAAATATGGAACACTCGTTGCAGCTGAACCAGTCAAAATTACTGGTGAAAGCTCTGGTATTGGTGCTCTTACAGGAGGTTTAGTAGGTTTTGTTGTAGGATGTGGAGAGGGTATTTTTGACGATGACTGCAGAGATGCTGCAGCTGTAGTGGGAACTATAGGTGGTGCTATAGTAGGTTATGTTGCTGGCTCGTCATTAGGGGATCATACAGGATTTCAATATGTTGTAGATGTTGATGACACAGATGATGATATTTCAATAGTTCAATCAGGTGCAGAACAAATACCCATTGGTTCTAGAGTTACTATTGCAATAGGAACCAACACAAGAATTATAATTTCAGAATAGCTCATAGGAGATAATAAATGTTTATTGCAATGAATAGATTCAAAGTAAAATTAGGAGAAGAGAAACATTTTGAAGATATTTGGAGGAATAGGGATACTCATTTAAACCAAGTCCCTGGTTTTAAGAAATTTAATTTAATTAAAAGTGAGTCTAATGAAGAATATACACTGTATGCATCGCATAGTGAATGGGGGTCAAAACAAGATTTTATAAATTGGACTAAATCAGAAGCTTTTAGGATGGCTCATAAAAATGCTGGTGAACATAAAACAGTATATTTGGATCACCCACAGTTTGAAGGTTTTGAGGTAGTAATTTAAGAAAATATCACCTATTTTTTATCAATGGACATAGTAAATCACGATATATTGTTAAGTAGTAATATGTTAGGTACAATGTTCTTTGCTTGCACTATTTATATAACATTGGTTATAGCGAGGTACGCAACTCTTGCAAAATTAATAAGAGACTCTCGATCTAATATTGAAACAAATAAATTAAGATTTAAAAGTCAAAGTGAATATTCTTTTCATATCTTGCATTATGAAAAAAGACTTAAATTATTACGTTACACACTTTACTTATCTCTTTTTGGAGGGATAGCATTGTGCACAAGCTTATTATTTTTGTTATTAAATTACAGCTTCATCTCTGCTATAAGTTTTGGTATTCATCTTATTTTAGTATTATTGGCATTAGTCACTCTTGTATATGAACTAGCTGTATCTTTTGAGGCTTTAACCGAACATTTAGACATAATGAGAACTTTAAAAGATAAATTTTAACATATAAATAATATTCAAACTGTTCGACTATTTAATTTCTGTCTTTTTTTTTCTTCCCTTTTTATCTTATAGAAACATATACACTACCACCCATACTTAAAACTTTTCCGTAGTCCTCTAATAACTTTGCAAAATCTGGGAAATAATCATTTTTACTGGCATTTTCGACATGTCTTTGAACACTCTCCATAGATGCAAATTGTTCATTTATTGTAAATAATGTGTTTCCAGTTTCACCCTTACTAGGATCGGTAGGGTCTTTAAACTCTGGTGCTTTAGTAAAGTAAGCATTTAATAAATGATCAGTTCCATCAGAATAAAATTCAGTCATCCATTTTCCATGGGTGCTAAAAATATTTTCAACTTCAGCAGCTTTATCATTTGGTACAGCATAGGAAAGATTTATACATACACGATCAGTCATTTTTTCTCCTTTTAAATAAAATTAATAATAATTATATATTTTGAAAATTGAAAATAGATCAAATGGCGGAAGGACTGGGATTCGAACCCAGGAAAGAGTTGCCCCTTTGCCGGTTTTCAAGACCGGTGCTTTCAACCGCTCAGCCATCCTTCCGATGTCATAAACGTCTAAAATGTATATATTACGTTATTTTTAAATCAATCGTAATTTTATATTATTAGTTGATATATTCTTTGGCCACTCATGTTATGTTTTTAAGTGATTTTAAGTAATCTTCCAACATTAACTTTTTTTTATATTTTATTAGCATATTTTATTGGCGGCATAACCCAAGGTATACTTGGTGTCGGATTAATCACTGTTGTAATTTCTTTACTCTCATTTGTTGTCGACGTTAAAGAAACAATAGCTCTTGTGATAATACCAACTATTATTACTGGTTTTTTTCAAATGATAAATGGCAGTAATTTAAAAGTCATAATTAAAGATACTAAATATTTTCTTGTTTTTTTCAACACTAATCATAATGCCAGGTGTCTTTTTACTAAATGTTCTTGAGTCAGATCTAATCTTGATATTTATTGCGATTTTGCTTTTTATGAATTCCTCATTATCTCTATCAAATAGAGTAGTAGCTATACCTAATCACCAAAATTCAATCATACAACTTTTAACTGGATCTCTTAATGGATTTATCATAGGCCTAACTAGTATTTATACAATGCCTTTTGTTTTCTTATTACAATCACTTAAATATAATAAAGAAAAAACAGTGCAATTTATGGGATTAGCTTTTTTACTATATAGCAGTATGCAATTTATATCATTTTCTTATATTAAGCTGATTAGTATAAATACAATCGTTCCCTCATTAATAGTTACTCTCCCAGTAATTATTGGATTCCTTTTAGGTAAAAAAATAAGAAGTTTTATCTCAGAAAAATTATTTAAAAAATTATTTTACTTAATGTTATTACTAATGAGTGGAATAATATTGATAAATACCTTTTTATAATTTAATTAATTAGTAGTGGTTCCATCAACTCGATTAACACTGTAAATAGCACCTAACATAAAAACAATTACAGATGATGGAAATAAAAAATAACCAATAGTGTAGGTATCTGGATAATATTGCATTCCCATGTACAAGACGATAGCGTTCATTAAACAAAGTAGTAAAAAAACAATATTTGTACCAATTTTAGATAATAACAAAGCTAATGGCTTTAAAACAACAATAGCCACAGCACATATAAATATAACAGCAGGAATAACATTCATGAGCAAACCCATTGACTCAGAATAAGTATAATCTTCTAGTGAGTCCCAAGGAAGGACCATTGAAAGTAGCATCATTAAAACAGAGGCATATACAAATTTTTTTCCTGTATTTGTTAAAATCATTGAATATTTATAGCAAATATCATCTTTTTTAACAGTAACTAATATAATTTGGTAAATTTTAAGAAATAACTATTAGATTATAATGGTTATATAATGGGGCAGGAATCAGAATATGATTAAAATTTTTCTCTATGTAATCTTTAATTTTTTTTTCATAAATAACCTTATTGCCCATGATCCCAAAAACTGTGATGTGCTTCAAAATTATGATTTTTCAGGATTTAATGATTGGAAAGAAGAAATAGTAAATAGGTCTGGTGAATTTGGCCTAGATAAAAGCTTTGTTTCTGAATTAATAGCACCATATGAGGTCAATAAAAGAGTTATTGAAAATGATAAATGCCAGCCTGAATTTACATTGACTTTTTCTGAGTACATTGAGAAAACAATTTCAAATTTAAGGGTAAATAATGGATTAAATAATTACAGTAAATACAATAATTTATTAAAAAAATTAGATAATTATTATAATGTGCAATCTAGATTTGTTCTCTCTATTTGGGGTCTAGAAACAGCTTATGGCGAAATAACAGGCAACTATCCTGTGCTAGAGAGTCTTTTAACCATGTCCTACGATGAGAGAAGAAGGCAATATTTTACCAAAGAGCTTTATAATGCCTTAGAAATACTTAAACAAGGTCACATTAATGTTGATGATTTCAAGGGTTCATGGGCAGGTGCTATGGGTCAAAATCAATTTATGCCCTCTAGTTTTTTGAATTACGCTCAAGACTTCAATAATGATGGTAAAAAAAATATTTGGACAGACACTGAAGACTCATTAGCCTCAATTGCAAGATACCTTCAAGGCGTAGGATCTAATAAATGGGATCCAAATTATACATGGGGTAGGGAAGTAATACCCCCAGCAAATATTAAATCTTTAGAACCAGAATTATTCATTAAAAGAGAAAAAGGTTGTTTAGCAGTAAAAAAATTGTCAAAACAATTACCTTTAAGTAAATTTAGACTTATGAATTTTAAAAAAATGAATGGAAATTCATTGGATAATTTAGATATTAATAGTTATTTGTTAAGGATGGGTAGGGAAGAGGGTGATTTCAGGTATTTTATCGTCTATGATAATTATTTAAATATTCTTTCTTACAACTGCTCAAACTATTATGGCCTTTCAGTTGGATTATTAAGTGATAAATTTAAATAATATAAATAAAATATTGTTTTTACTAATTTTATCATCTTGTACAGTAACATCTATTGATACTGTAGACGATATAAAAAAAGAAAAAGAAGTCACAACCCAAGATTACTTTAAAAAATCAGATGTTATTTTATCTCCACTTGATGATTATAACATTGAGTTAAGTGTTTTAGAGAAGTTTGTTACAGATGAAAGAATAGAGGGTAATAATATTCATCATTCTAATTTGCCTATACCCAGCGTTGTAAGATTATCAGATCCCAATAACTTAGATAATAGTATTATTGTCAGAAATATTAAGCTAGATACTGAAAATAGGCTTTCATTAAGTCAAGAGATAATTAATAAAATATCACTAAATACAAAAGTATATTTAGAATATTTAAAAGATGAATCAATAATCCTGAGAAATGTTGTCGACTCAAAAGAAGAGAGTAAGATAAAGATGGATGATACAGAAATTTCATTTGAACAGTTAGATCAAGATCAAACTGAAATCAGTGAAAAACTTGATTATGAGAAAATTAAAACTCTAGATATTAAAAATTCTAAAAAACAAAACACTATATTAGTTGAAGTTTATAAAGATATAAATCTAGCAAAGCTTAAAACTAATAAAATCAAGAATTTAGGATTGTTTTATGAAGAAAATGAAGAGGGAATTAAGGTTTTTGCTGGCCCATTTCTAAAGAGTGATATAAATCTTAAGTTAGATTTTTTGATTAAAAACGGATATTTGAATGCTAAAAAAACCCCTTAATTTATTATTTATAGCAATAATTATTCTATTTCCTAAACAATCTCTTACTATTGAAAGTTTGGCAAAAACGGCGCTTGTAATCGATTTATCAACAAACGAAGTTCTTTTAGAAAAAAACTCTAAAGCCAAAACATATCCATCAAGTATGACCAAGATGATGACTGCTCTTGTAGCCTTTGAAAAAATCAAAAATGGTACTTTATCATTAGATCAAGAGTTTTTAGTAAGTAAAAAGGCATGGAAAATGGGCGGATCAAAGATGTTTATAGAGGTAGACAAAAGAGTAAAAGTTTATGATTTGTTACTAGGAATTATTGTTCAGAGCGGAAATGATGCCTCGATTGCTTTAGCAGAGGGTATATCTGGCTCTGAGGAAATTTTTGCTATTGAAATGAATAATTTAGCCAAAAAAATAGGACTCACAGAGACTAATTTTACAAATAGCAGTGGCTGGCCTGATGACAATCATTACACAACAGCTGAAGATCTTGCTAAAATAGCTCAGTACACGATTGATAATCATTATGAATTATATCAAATGTACAAATTAAGTGATTTTACATACAGCGGGATCAAACAAGATAACAGAAATCCACTCCTATATACATTTGAGGGGTCTGATGGTTTTAAAACAGGTTATACAGAAGCAGCTGGCTACGGTTTGGTTGGATCTGCGGAAAGAGGGGATAGGCGCCTGATTATTGTTCTAAATGGACTAGATTCTTCCAAATCAAGGGCTCAGGAGTCTCTAAGATTAATGGATTGGGGTTTCAACAATTTTCAATTAGTAGATTTTTTTAAAAAAAATGAGGTTATTCAAGAAGCTGATACTTGGCTAGGTAAAGACGACAAAGTAGACCTGGTTGCTTTAAACGATATAAGTGTGAGCATTCCAAAAGCACAATTATCTTCTGCTAAAGTTAATGTGATAGTAGAGGAGCCTATTGCAACTCCTATTCAAAAAGGCGACCAAATAGCCAAACTTCAAATATCGTTTGCTGATAAGAATACTGAATTTCCTTTATTTTCAGGTGAGGACATAGAGCAAAAGAATTTCTTTTCAAGAATATTTTCAGCTATTTATTATATCATTCTTGGATCTAACTAAATAATATCATATAGAATGAAAGTAATCAGTTTTGAAGGTTTTGAATATTCTGGAAAATCGACACAGATAAAACTTTTAAAAAAATATTTTATAAAAAATAATATTAAATCTACTTTTACTAGAGAGCCTGGAGGTAATAAAGATCTAGAAAAGATAAGGAATGTGATTTTAAGGTCTAATTTCGATAATTTAAGTTTAATAATGTTTTTCTTCGCATCTAGATTTGCATTATTATCTTCAATTAAAAAGAATGATTTCATTGTATTTGATAGATTTTTTGACTCTACTTATGCTTATCAAAAATATAATTCTAAAGAAAAAAAACTTATTATAAGTTTAATTAAATTAATTGATAAGAAATTTATCCCAAAGATAACTTTTTATTTGAAGTTAGATAAAAAAAATTTAATAAGAAGGAAAAATAAAAGATTATATTCGAATAAATTTGATAAAAAATATTTTGGACAATTCTCAAGAATTCAAAAAAATTATGAAGAAATATCTAAAATTAAATTAGGTGAACGTAAGTTTGTTGCTATTGATGCATCACTATCTGCTAGTGAAGTACATGACAAAATCATATTAAATCTAAAAAAATGCAAATTGATAAAGTAGTTAATACTATAAAATCTGAGAGTAGTGGCTTTTACTTATTAGAGACTACTAATAGTGATAGTATTTCATATTTAGAGGAACAGATTTTAAATAGTTTCTATGAGAAACAATATGAAATAGATACAAGTTTTATTATTCTAGAGCCCGAAGAAAAATCAAAATTTATAACAATTGATCAAGTAAGAAAAATGAAAAAAGAGTTTTTACATACAAATGTATTAAACCTTAGCAAAGTAATATTTGTCAGAGAGGTAAATTATTTAAATATTAATGCTTTAAATGGACTTTTAAAAATCATCGAAGAAATACCATCAAAAACCTATTTTATTTTTTGTTCTAAAAACCTAATAAGTTTACCTGAAACAATAATTTCAAGGGCTAGAGTTATCAGAGATTTGAATTCAAAGATAAATTTTAGTGATTTCAATTCAATGAAAGAAGACATAGTAAGACAAAATCAAAATATTTCAGAGGAATTAATACACTCTCTTATTAACCCCTTCATTGATTTAAAAAGTACTGATTTTTTTGAAAAGGTTAAACTATTTAATAAAGATCAAATAAGCATATGTTCATTAATATTTTTAAAAATACTCAATTACTATTTAAGAACTAATTTAAATAATAAAAAACTTTACAAGTATCTATTAAAACTTCATTCAGATTATTTAACTGATGTAGATGAAAGTTTAAAATTCAATACATTAACAAATGACCTAATTTCAATCTATTTTACAAGATTAAACTCTAATCTTATTAAGTATGTCTAATAATTATTTTACAACTCCGATTTATTATGTGAACGATAAACCTCATATTGGACATGCTTACACCTCAATTGCTGTTGATATATTAAAAAGATTTTATGATTGTAGAGGTTTTAATTCTTATTTTCTAACAGGAACAGACGAGCATGGACAAAAGGTTGAAAGAGCTGCTCAAGAAAAAAATATAGATCCTCAAAAATTTACGGATATGGTTTCAGAAAATTTTAAAGATTTAAGTAATTTATTAAATTTATCTAATGATGATTTTATAAGAACAACAGAAGAAAGACATAAAAAGTCTGTTCAAAATTTATGGAGAGTTCTGTTGGAAAAAGATGAAATTTATTTGTCCAAATATAGTGGATGGTATTCTGTAAGAGATGAAGCTTTTGTAGCTGATAATGAGATAGTTGAAAAAAATGGGAAAAAATATAACAGTTTTGGATCTGAATTATCTTGGGTTGAAGAAGAGTCATACTTTTTTAGACTTTCTAAATGGCAAGACAAACTGTTAGATTTTTATAAGAATAATCCAAATTTTATAGTCCCAAAATCTAGATCTAATGAAGTTATTAAATTTGTTGAGTCAGGGTTGAAAGATCTATCCGTTTCTAGAACAACATTTAAATGGGGAATTGATGTCCCTACAGATGAAAAACATATTGTTTATGTTTGGTTAGATGCACTAACTAACTATATTTCAGCTTTAGATTATCCAAATAAAAATTCTGATTTATATAAAAAATATTGGCCTGGGATACATGTAGTAGGGAAGGATATAATCAGATTTCATGCTATTTTCTGGCCTGCTTTTTTAATGGCTGCAGAATTAGATCCACCAAAGCAGATCGTAGCGCATGGTTGGTGGACAAATGAGGGTCAAAAAATTAGTAAAAGTCTTGGTAATGTAATTGACCCTAAAGAATTGATTGATGAATACGGTCTAGACTCAGTAAGATATTTTCTTTTTAGAGAGGTTCCATTTGGCAATGACGGTGATTTTTCAAAGGTGGCTATCAAAAATAGAATTAATGGTGAATTGGCAAATAACTATGGAAATTTAATACAAAGAATACTTAGTTTTATTTGTAAAAATTTAGAACAAAATATTAATTTAACTGTAGATAATTTCAATTTTGAAATTTTAAAACAAATTAACGACTCTGAAAAAGAGTTGTTTAAATATATGGAAAATTACAAATATGACGAATACCTTAAAAAATTATTCTTATTTTTGAATGATTTAAATAATTATGTCGATAAATCTGCTCCTTGGGTATTAAAAAAAACAGATCCTGAACAAATGAAAAAAGTTTTGGCTAATATTTGCCTATGCATTATCAGGGTTAGTCAATATTTAGTTCCTTTTATGCCTTCAAAAACCTCAGAAGTATTCAATTTATTTGAAAATACAAATAATATTAAATTAGATATTTTTGATAATTTTAATGAAGTAATTAAATTAAAATTTCTAAAAATACGACAACCTGAACCTTTATTTACTAAAATTGAATAATTTAATAGACAGTCATGTAAATTTTGGTCATGAATTACTTAAAAATTCAGTATCAGATATCTGTAAAGATGCTCTAGAAAATAACATAGAGCGAATTTTAAGTATAAATTCTAATATATACGAGTTTCAGAGAGATATTAATTTAATTAAAGGTTTTAATTTTGTAGATATCACTTTAGGTCATCACCCAAATAATACTCTTGATATCAAACCTGAGGAAATAAAGACTCTTTTAAATGAAAATATTAAAAAATTTAAAGATAGAATTGTTGGAATAGGGGAAACAGGCTTGGATTATCATTATGATATTCCTAAAAATAAGCAAATAGAAAGCTTAGAGATACATTTAGATGCAGCTAGTGTTAATAATTTACCGTGTATAATTCATATGAGAGACGCTGAAGAAGATATGATTAAAATTTTAACTAAATACTCAAAAAAAATAGGTGATATTCTTATACATTGTTTCACTGGAAGTGAAGAATTTGCAAAAAAATGCATTGATTTAGGTTGTTTTTTTTCTTTGTCGGGTATTATTACGTTCAAAAATGCAAATAAATTAAGAGATACAATTAAAATACTACCAATTAAAAAAATTATTTTTGAAACTGATAGTCCTTATCTTACGCCAGACCCTTTAAGAGGTAAAATTAATAAACCAAGCTATTTAAAAATTATAGTTGAAAAATATTGTGAAATTACTGGAAACGACTACATTAATACATGCGAAATTAGTACTTATAATTACAAAAAGCTTTTTAAAATAAATGACTGAAAAAACTGAAATAAATGTATTAGGATGTGGCTCAAGTTTTGGAGTCCCTCTATCTCATAGCATATGGGGTAATTGTGATAAATCAAATCCAAAAAACCAAAGAACACGACCTTCAATACTTTTAAAAAAAGCAGGAAAATCAATACTAATTGATACTAGCCCTGATTTAAGGAAACAGTTAATCGACAATAAAATTGATAATGTCGGCTCAGTTATTTACACACATTCTCATGCTGATCACATACATGGAATTAATGATTTAAGGACTATTTCAATGATAAATAGAAAAAAAATACCAATTTATGCTGATAAAATAACTTTAGAGACTCTTCAAAATAGCTTTTCTTATTTGTTTTCAAAGTCATCCACCCATGGTTATGAACCCATTTTAAATGCTAACGTTCTTAATGGGAATAATACTGAGATTGAGGGTTTTAAAATTGAGATTATTCGACAAAATCATGGAAATATTGACTCCTATGGTTTCATTTTTGATAGTAAAATAGCTTATAATTTAGACATTAAGTATTTTTATGATGAGGATTATTTAGATAGAATCAAAGGCATTCAATGCTGGTTTCTTGGTTGTTTGAGATATGATGAACACCCATCTCATGCCAGTTATTCTAAAGTAATTGATTGGGCAAAAAAAGTTAACGCAAAACAAACTTTTCTTAGTCATATGACTGCACATATTGATTATGAAACTGAATATAAAAAACTATTTAATGATAATATATATCCAGCTTACGATGGACTTAAGATAACTATCTAGATTCTTATAATATATATTATGCAACAAATAAATGTGTAAATGTCAATAAAATCAGTCAAAGATCATCTTAGTATTATAGCCCCTGACCTAGAGATATCAGAATTTAAAGAGTCTACAGCAACTGTTGAACAAGCTGCAAATGCTCATAATGTTGAGAAAGGACAAATAGTCAAAACAATTGCTTTAATTATAGAAAAACCAATTTTGTTAATGACTTCTGGAAATGTAAAAATCGATAATAAAAAATATAAGAATTTCTTCAAAAAAAAGGCAAAAATGTTGACTGCTGATGAGACATTGCAAATCACCTCTCACCCTATTGGAGGGGTTTGTCCCTTTGGATTACCAAATAAATTAGATATATATTACGATAAGTCCTTAAATAACTTTGAAATCGTTATACCAGCAGCAGGATCTACTAATAGTTCTGTAAAAGTTCAAACAAAAAGGCTTATAGAATTAACTAGTGCTTTTGAAGTTGATGTATGTAAAAAGTAAGTAAAAACAGTATATTATTTACTGTTATTATACTTAGATTTTACAATTTTTGGAGCAGTTGCAAAAGTAGCCGCTGTCATAAAAGTTCCAAAAATAAGTAGAAAATGAGCACTAGCTGTGATGCCAAAAATCAAAAAAGAGCCAAAATATAGTGAAAAAATGATACACCACATCCATGCTAAAAGTTGCATAATGAGGTGTCTCAGAGCCACACTAGGTATTTTTCTTAGAGGATTCCAATCAGCGTCCATCACTCCACTGTAAATTTGCATAAACATGTTTTTCATGGCCTTTTATACATGCGACAGATGTGACCAGATCACTTATTTTTAATAATAATTTCAATTATTTCAGTTAAAGTAGAACCTATGAGAAAAATAGAATTCTGGTACTCAATTGGAAGTACATATACTTACCTCTCCACGCAAAGATTAGCGCAGATTGAGACTGAAAATGAAGTTGTATTTGAATGGTGTCCTTTCAGTGTGAGATCAAGAATGATTGAAATGGAGAATGTCCCTTTTATGGCTGAAAAAAAAAGAGATAAGATTGATTATATGTGGCGGGATGTTCAGAGAAGAGCTAACTTCTATGGATTTGATGCAAAAGTACCTGCACCCTACCCACTTAAAGAGTTCGATTTAGCCAACAAAGTTGCAATTTTGGGAAAAGATCAAGGGTGGATCAAAGAATATACTATTTTAACTTATAAAAAGTGGTTTTTAGAGCATTTGGAGCCTGGATTAGAACCAAATTTGAGTTCTACTCTTAAAGAAATTGGACTTGATTCAGATAGTTTAATAAAACAAGCTCAAACAGACGAAATTGAACAAAAATATTTAAAAAACACAGAAATGGCTAAAAATAAAGGCATTTTTGGAAGCCCCACATTTACCGTTGAAAATGAGGTTTTTTGGGGCGATGACAGATGTGAAGATGCCATAAAATGGCTTTCAAAATAATGTCTATTTTCAATTTTTTTGCGTTTTTAGGTATATTGAAATTTTATTAAGTATAAATCCTTAGGTAATTTTATGAATTTGACTATTGATTTACTGAAAAAAATATTGATAATATTCCAACTCAAAATCCAAATATTTCCTAAATTTTGGTAGTGTCGCAATTTACATAAGGTCTTTAAGCTAAAAATGTCCGATTTTAATGTTTTTTTATAGTTTTTTTGAAATCATAGATTTGAATAACTGTCTTGATAGTTTTATTAGCAAGTAATGATAACTATCACTTAATTTAGAGCTCTAATTTCTATTTAATCAGATAAAAATGTGTGAATACTAGTTTAATTCCTCCAAAATTTAATTAATTCTCAATATTTATGCTTAATATCTCATTTTATGTTTATTTTATTTTTGATTTAGTCAGATTATTTGTTTTTTTCTTTATAAATAGAATAAAAAATAAATTCAAATATAGTTAGTAAATACAATATTTTATTATAAATATTTAATGTAAATTATAATATAGTTTATAAATTTCCAACTTTAGAAAATTTTTTTCTCTCGTTTGGATCAAGATACCTTTTTCTTAATCTTAAATTTTTAGGAGTAACCTCCAATAATTCATCAGAATTGATATAAGTCATCATTTCCTCAAGTGACATCATCCTAGGAGCTGTTAAATTTACGGCCTCATCAGACCCAGATGCTCTGACGTTTGTTAATTGTTTACCTTTTAGAACATTTATCTCTAAATCATTATCTCTGGTATGCTCACCGACTACCATACCTTGATAAACAGGTGTTTGGTGTTTAACAAACATTACACCTCTATCTTGAAGCTTCCAAATGGCATAAGCTATTGCTTTACCGTTGCCTGTTGAAATTAACGCTCCTGCCCTTCTTTCTGTAATCTCCCCTTTAAATGGTTTATACGAATGAAACACTCTGTTTAATACACCAGTTCCTCTTGTGTCCGTTAAAAACTTGCTTTGATAACCAATTAGTCCCCTAGAAGGCGCAATAAATAATAACCTAGTTTTATCAATTCCAGATTTTCTCATGTCTAACATATCAGCTTTTCTTTGATTCATGTTATCAATAACAATACTAGAAAACTCTTCATCTACATCTATTGTTACTTCTTCATAGGGTTCACATTTTGTCCCCTCTATATCTTTGTAAACTACTTTAGGTCTAGAAAGAGATAATTCAAAACCCTCTCGTCTCATCGTTTCTATTAAAACACCTAATTGCAATTCACCTCTCCCTCCAATTTCAAATGAATCTTTATTTTGATTTTCTGAGAAGGTAATAGCAACGTTTGTCTCAGCCTCAGCTATTAATCTATTTCTTATTAAAGTTGATGTTACTTTTTTCCCTTCAGTCCCAGCTAATGGAGAGTCATTAACCATAATGTTTATTGACATAGTAGGAGGATCTATTGGTGTTGATTTTATTGGTGTTTCTAAATCAGTTGAACAAATGGTGTCTGATACTGATGTGATTGACAAACCTGCTATGCAAACTATATCTCCAGTGTTAACTGAGTTAACAGTTATTTTTTTGGTTCCCTCAAATTTTAAAAGTTTAGTAAGTCTTCCAGTTTCAATGATTTTACCTGATAAGTTTAAAGCATGAACGCTGTCGTTTATTTTTGCAGATCCCTGCTCTACTCTTCCAATTAGACATCTTCCTAAGTATGGATCATAGTCTAAAAGTGTTGATAACATTGCAAAAGGTCTAGTATTATCAACATCTGGTGATGGCACATGACTAATAATTTTATTTAACAGAGGTGTTAAGCTGGATCTATCATCTGACAAATCATTAACACACCAACCACTTCTACCTGATGCGTATAAAACTGGAAAGTCTAATTGTTGAGTATTTGCATCAAGAGAGACAAATAAATCAAAAACTTCGTTTAACACATCGTCTGGTCTTGAGTCAGATTTATCAATTTTGTTGATTACTACTATAGGCTTAAGTCCTTGTTTTAAAGCCTTTCCTAAAACAAATTTAGTCTGAGGCATCGGACCTTCTGAAGAATCAATAAGTAAGATAACACCATCAACCATTGATAAGACACGTTCTACTTCTCCACCAAAATCTGCATGTCCAGGTGTATCGATTATATTTATTCGAGTATCTTGAAAAATTATAGAGGTAGGCTTTGCTAAAATAGTTATGCCTCTCTCTTTTTCTAAATCATTAGAGTCCATAATTCTTTCTGATATTTCTTGATTATCTCTAAAAATTCCACATTGCTTCAATAAATTGTCAATAAGAGTGGTTTTCCCATGATCCACATGAGCAATGATTGCAAGATTCTTAATATCGTTCATTGAGATAGGTGTCTTATAGATTAAAATTAACTATTTAAAAGCTTATTTTTTGCTTCAGTTATTAAATTAGATAAATAGTTATTACCATCTTTATCAGGATGGAATTTCTTCATTAAGTCATAATACGATTTTTTAATATCATCATCAGAAGCACCTTTTTTAAGACCTAAAACTGATAGTGCTTCCTCCTCTGTCATTTGTGACTTGTCTGAGGAAGATGTAGATTGTTTATTTTGACTAATAATTACATTTAAAATATTAAATCCACGAGGATCATTTATTTTTAGTTCCTCTAAGAGCTTCGATACCTCATTTTGAGATAGGGAGGAAAAAGAACGACCTTTAAAGACTCCCTCTATAATATTAATTGTAGCTTGACGTGATTGTAAAACAATTTCAATTTGTAAATACTTCGTATTAATTTTTGGTTTGAACTTACTGCCAAAAGAAGATCGCGAAAACAAGTTTAATATAGTTAATAATGATGAGATCCTTCGAAAAAAAAGCAAAGCAGGAGCTAAGGCAACAGGTAGAAAATTTAATTTTCCAGAAAAAATTAAAAAACATCCTAGAATTATTATTAATGAAATAATTAAATATTTTTTATAACGAGATGATAATTGATTACCAAAGAAAACAAAGATACATATAGCTACAATTGAAAATAATAATAAGAGTTTAATCATCCCAAATTAATTTTTAATTGTTTAATCCTCTGCTCTCTTCCGCAATTGTACTTGTAATATGTATATCTTATTGGATTTTTTTTGTAATAATCCTGATGATACTCTTCTGCAACATAAAAATTTTTAAAAGGTAAGATCATTGTTTCAACCTTCTGTTTGTGATTTTCCTGAATTTTATCTATGTAAAAGTTAAATCTATCTATAACAATTTGGTCATTGCTGAAAAGAGCACTTTTATATGAATAACCTTTATCACAAAATTGACCAACACTATCAAAAGGATCAATATTGACAAAAAAAACCCTAATGATCTTATCTAAACTAACAATATCTGAGTCAAAAATAATTTCAGCCACTTCTATATGGCCTGTATCACCCTTGACAACTTCTTGATAAGTTGGATTTTCAACATGACCTCCTGAATAACCAGATCGAACATCAATTACACCCTTTAATTTTTCATAAACCTCCTCAACACACCAGAAACACCCACCAGCTAAGTAAATTGTATTAATTTTTGCGTAAGCTGTAATTGGTAACAAAAATAAGAAAAGGAAAAGTCTAAAGATCATATTGCGTTGATAAATAAATTACGAAACTTCAATGTATTTAGACCGGGCTTACCGTTTGAAATAGTAAATTTATCAACTTTAACAATGGGCATTATAAAATTAGTAGCACTTGTCATGAATGCTTCATCTGCATCAAGCAAGGATTTAATGGAAAATTTTTTTTCCTCAAATTTAAATTTATTTTTTTTTAAAATTGATATTAATTTATGCCTTGTACATCCCTTTAAAATTCTAAAGTTAAGTGGGTGCGTAATACATTTATTTTTTTTTATAATCCAAATACTTGAAGAATTACCCTCAGTTATCATATTTCTATCATCAAATAATACTGCTTCATGTGATTTATTCTCTTTTGCATGATTTGCAGCTAGAACATTACCTAATAGAGAAATACTTTTAATATCTGACCTATGCCACCTTATATCTGGATAAAGAGATGTTTTTACGCCTTTTAGTGCTAACTTATTTAAATATTCAAAGTTTTTATTAATTGAGTAAATAATAATATTAGGCTTAAGTTTATCAGGGTATTTATGTTCCCTTGGGTTTTGATCCCCTCTTGTAATTTGTATGTAAATTATACCCATTTTTAATTTATTTAATTTTTTGATTTTATTGGTGATATTAATTATTTGATTTCTATTGAATTTAATTTTTATGTTCATTTTTCTTAAAGAAACAAACAATCTATTTATATGAAGATTTAAATCTACTAATTCACCTCTAAATACAGCAATGACCTCATAAACCCCATCAGAGAATTGAAAACCCCTATCTGTTACACTGACATACGATTGATTTAAAGGTTTGTATTTTCCATTAATATAACAGGTTGTCATAAGAATATCTTTTTGATTATATTAATACCATGAATCTTAAAAGACGAGATTTTATTAAAAAATTATCATGTGCGTGTTGTGCGCCTTTATTTTTACCTTCTTGTACTGAGGTAGCTATTACAAATCGTAAACAACTCTCAATTATTTCAGATGAAAGTATCAACAAACAAGCTCTTGAAGCCTACGAACAAGTCAAAAAACAAGAAAATTTAATAGAGTCTGGGCAAAATTTTAGATCAGTAAAAGAGGTTGGTCTCAAAGTTACAGAATCAGTAGAGGAGTATTTTTTAAAAATGGGTCAATCAGACTCGATAAAAAATTATAATTGGGAATTCATATTAATTGATGATCAGGACACGCTAAATGCTTGGTGTATGCCTGGTGGTAAAATAGCTTTTTACACAGGGATCTTAGATGTTGCCGCTAATAATGATGGTTTGGCCTCAATAATGGGACATGAAATTGCGCATGCGGTTGCTCGTCATAGTGTTGAAAGGGCCAGTCAAGCATTAGCAATAAATGTCGGTACTACTATCTTGGATATTGCTTTAGAAGGTGCCCTTTCGAATACCTCAGCTGATGATTATTTAGTAAATTTAGGTCTATCTTTACCTTTTAACAGATTACAAGAATCGGAGGCTGATTATTTAGGCTTGGCCTTTATGACAATGGCAAAATACGATAATCACGAGTCATATAAAGTTTGGCAGCGAATGGCTGAAGCGCAAAAAGGAAATACTCCACCAGAGTTTCTATCTACGCACCCTTCCCCCAAAAATCGTATTGAAAAGCTTAAAAACTGGATACCAGAAGTTGATTTAAGATTTACCTAAAGCGTTGTTTTGTCATACTTTAAACAAATCAGAAATTTAATATATTTTTAATATGAATAAAGTTATTAAGTTAAAAAAGCAGTCAAAAACAAGTGACTCCGATAGCATAAAACAGCTAAACAGTAAGCTGAACAAACTTGATAAGAAAATCGATAACCTCTATGAAAGATTAGACGGTCATATTAACAAAATAGATAAAGTTTATTCTAGACTAGAGGAACATTTTTCTGGCATCGAAAAGCTTTTATCCTTCTTCAAATTTAGAAAATAACTATTTCGATATCTCATAATTTATGACTTCTGAAGATCTTAGTAGCTCTTCATAACCGTTCGAAAACCATTGTCTTACGTTATTTTTATTAATAATGACTGGATTTCTATTATGAATAAATTCTATATTTTCCAGTGAGGATTTAGTTAAAATTGAAAAATAAAAAGTATCTTCTATTAATTTATACACACCTGCAAAAAAACTGACTGGTGTTTTGGTAAATAATTTATATTTTTCTTTAAATTCTTGGGTTTTCATCCATTCAAAATAACTACTAAAAGGAACTAAACAGCGGTTATTTGCTATAAGATTATTACTGAAAGATTTTTCGTGAACTGTCTCTGATCGAATATTGAAAAGTGTTTTTCCTTTCGGAAGCCAATCAAATGACAAGCCCCAACTTGATTGTTTAAATACAAATTTAGAGTTTAGATTAAAGACAATAGGTGCTTTATTAGTTGGGCAAATATCTTGATTTTTATAATCAAATATTGATTTGAAGTTATTTATAGTTTCCTTCTTAAAAGAAGAGTGATTATCTTTAAGATTAAGCGAATATCTTCCGCACACTATTAAATTTTTCTAAAATTCAAGTAGTTAGAAATATCAAAGTCCTTATATGAAGTTCTTAAACCTAAAAATTGAAAATAATCATCTCTAATTTTTTTCCCAAGAGAGGTATCAGTATAATTATCTAAAACACCATTGATATTTTTTTTGGCTTCAATGACAATATCATTTGGTAGTTGCCTGAATTCTACACCAAGTGACCTCAATTTTTCTATAGCAACAACCTCTTTATACATAAAATCAGACAACATTTCTTGATTTTCTGACTGACAAGCATACTCGATGATGCTCTTAGCTTCATTATCAAAAGAGTTCCATTTATCTAAATTCATTCCTAATGAAATAGAAACTGTAGGTTTTTTAAAATCTGGATAGTAACAGTAATTTGTTACTTTATAAAAACCAAAAGCTAAATCCATAACTGGATTAGACCAATCTGCAGCGTCTATAGCCCCACTTGCTAAAGACTGAAGAATTTCACCTCCTGGTATATTTATAGAAGTTGCCCCCATAGTCTTTAACAGGTCTCCTCCCATACCGGGACTTCTTATTTTAAGTTTAGAAACATCCTCGAGACTATTTAATTCGTTTTTGAACCAACCAAATAATGTAGATCCAGTATTGCCGACTAAAAAATGTTTAATATTAAAATTAGAACCTAATTCATCCCATAATAATTGACCATTACCAGAATATATCCATGAATTAAATTCCTCAGCAGTCATTCCAAAAGGAACCGCAGCAAAAAAAGGATAGGCTTTGTTCTTTCCTCCCCAATAAAACTCTGCTGAGTGATATAAATCAGCTGTTCCAGATGACACGGCATCAAACACTCCAAACGGTGGGACTAGTTCACCAGCTGAGTAAACATTAACTTTTATTCTTTTATTAGATAAGTTCTCAATTCGCTGAGCCAACCTGTTTGCACCTAAACCTATACCAGGAAAATTCTCTGGCCATGATGTAACCATATTCAACTCTGTTATGGTGCTTGCGTGTACATTAAAACTAGAGAGTGCAGCTGCACCGAGTACAGGAATTGAGGCTTTTTTAATAAAATTTCTTCTGTTAATTTTTTTTTTCATATTTTTACATAAATAAGATAACACTTTATAAATAAAAATGAAATTAGAAGCAAAAAGTTTATTAGCCGCACTTAATGAACAAAAAGTTGAATATAAACTTTTTGAACACGAGGCTTTTTTTACTGTCGAGGAGTCTAGTAAATTAAAATCAGATTTGAATATGCAAGGTGCGCATACAAAAAATCTTTTTTTAAGGGACAAAAAGAGAAATTTTTACTTACTCTCATGCTTAGATAGCACTGAAGTAGACCTAAAAATTATTAAAAACACTATACAGTGCCAAGGAAATCTCTCTTTTGGAAGTGCAGAATATTTATATGATAAACTTGGAGTCAAACCAGGCTCTGTTAGTCCCTACTCTTTAATCAATAATGTAGATAAAGATGTAAGTTTTTACTTAGATAAAAAAATCAATGACTATGAATTATGCAATTTTCACCCATTAGACAACACTAAAACTATTCAAGTAAAAACAGAGGATTGTATTAAATTTCTAAAAACAATTACGACTGTGCGATTAATTGATTTTACGACTATGGAAGTAATTAATCTCTAAAATTTTGAAACTGTAAAGGAATTTTGATATCACTTGATTTTAATAATTCGATCATTGATTGTAGATCATCTCTTTTCTTTCCAGTTATTCTTACTTCATCTCCATTAATTGAAGCTTGAACCTTTGCTTTAGATGATTTAACAAGATTTGTTATTTTTTTTGAGTCCTCTTTTGATATTCCATTCAAAATATCAATAAATTGTCTTACTCTGTTTCCAGAGGCAGTTTCAGTTGATTTAAGATGTATAAATTTTGGATCTATTTTTCTTCTTACAATATTATTTTTTAAAATATCATTAAATTGAGTTAATTTAGTATTGTCGGTTGTCTCTATTGTAATAGAAAAATCGTTTCGTTCGATTGTTGAATTAGTGTTCTTAAAGTCAAATCTATTATCAACTTCTCTTTTTGTATTATTGATGGCATTATCAATTTCTTGAATATCTGGTGATGAGACAACATCAAAAGAAGGCATAATTGAACAATACAATATTTTTATTTATTTCAACACTAATAGTTTGGGGACCAACCTGGTATATAATTAAATTTCAACTAGGCATTGTCGATCCAATGACATCGGTTTTTTATCGCTTTTTCTTATCTTCAATCATTATTTTAGTATTTTGTGTATTAAAAAAAATAAATCTGAGATTTTCATTAAAAGAGCATTTCTTCATAGCTGCTCTAGGAGTCTCTTTATTCAATATAAATTATGTACTGTTTTATCTATCTACAGTTCATTTAATAAGTGGATTTGTTGCTTTATGTTTTTCATCAATATTATTTATGAATGTTCTTAATAATATTATTTTTAAAGGTAAATTTCCAAAAATTATGACTTTGGTTGGAGGTTTTATCGGAACGTTAGGATTACTTTTCATATTTTATGATGAAATAATCAATTTTGAATTTTCAAAAGGAACTAGTATTGGAATTTTACTTGGTGTATTGGCGACATATTTTGCATCTATTGGAAACTTAATTTCAGAGTATACCTCTAAAATTAAATTGAATGTTGTCGCTGTTACAGGATATGGGATGTTGTATGGCTCAATAACACTGTTAATTTATCTTTTAGTAACTGGTATTGAACTTAATTTTGATTTTAGCTACAGATACGTCTTTTCATTATTGTATTTGGCTATTTTTGGGAGTGTATTTGGTTTCATTCTTTATTTATCAGTAATTAAAAATATTGGTGCCAATGATGCTGCATACATTGCTATAATTATGCCTCTTATTGCTCTAATTATTTCTACAATATTTGAAGGTTTGGAGTGGGACTTAAATTTGTATATTGGTGCAATTCTTGTTTTATTTGGAAATATATTAATATTAAAAAGAAATTAATTTTTAAATAACTTTTGTTGAGAAGTTACTATTATGCTTGATATTATAAAAAGTATTAACATCGGAATATAGACGAATTCAATACCGAAGATATCAGCAACATAACCTAAAGCTGGTGGTGCAATCATAAAGACCCCATAAACACCTATTGTAATTATAGTTATCCCTACAGTAGGATTAACATTTTTAATAGAAGACCCAAAGGTATAACAAATAGGAATAATTGAAGAAACACTAAAACCGGCAATAATAAAACCAATTATTGCTAATGATAGAGAACTACTTAAAACTATAATTAATGAACCTAGTAATGAACCTATCACTGAGTAAACAAGAAAATTATAAATACCAAATATTTCTTTTAACTTATCTCCAATTAATCTACCAATAACCATACTCCCATTAAATGCTATAGCAGCAAGTCCAATATTAAAACCATCTGCATTAATGTAGTCTCTCATATATAAAGAACCCCAAGAGTCAGTACCACCCTCCAAAAATACTGCTGTAATTGATAAAATAAATAAGATTACAAGAAATAAGGGCCAATTGAAAAATATAGACAAAATAGATAAAGAGTCTGATTTATTTTGTTTTATAGTTAAACTACTTAGAAATATTAATGGTGATAAGATTATTACAAATATAATTGAATTTATTATAAAGCTTATTTTAAATTCCAGAAATAAACTAGTTAACAAAGATCCAGATAATAATCCAATACTCCAAAAGGCATGAAATCCTGACATCATAGGTTTTTTAAATTTTTTTTCTAAAGATGTAGCTTGAACATTAAGAATAACTTCAAATAGTCCGTAAGAAATACCGAAAATAAAACTCAATATTGCCATAATTATAAAAGATTGAGCAAACGGAATTAAAAGCCAAAGAATGCTTATAGCTAGACCTGATAACAGTGAGATTTGTTTTGAGGGATATATTTGTGTTATTTTTGGTGTAACTATCATAGTTAAAACAGAGCCAATTGAAAAAATTACAAACAAATATCCCATACCTGTATAATCGACATTAATTTGATCTTTTATATCTGGTATCCTTACTGCCCAAAGTCCAACAAAAAAAGAAATTGAGAAAAATAACGCTTTGCACGCATTAGCCTCTGAAAAATCACTCTTTAATTTCAAAATAGATTAATTAAATAGCTACCAACCACCATCATCATCTACTTTTTTGTCTTTAACAGATTTAATAGATGAAGTTTTAACTAATTTCCATATACCACTTCCAGAAACAATAATTTCATTTTTTGAAAAGACTTTACAATTAACAAAACAAAGTGTTTTAGTCATTCTCTCTATAGTTGGTAAGCCTATTAGTTCATCTCCTTTTTGAGCTGAAAATGTAAAGTGAGTGTTCATGGATATAGTAACACAAGGTTTATTCCCAAAAGACTTATAAGCAGCATTGCCCATAACATTATCTAAAAAAGACATTAAGAAACCTCCATGTGCAAATTTTCCTGAATTAAGATGTTTTTCAGAAACAAACATTCGATATTTATCCTGATTATTTTCTGATTTTGTCTCTAATTCACCAAGTAATTGTGTATATGAAGATTTTGATATTAACTTCCAGGTCATATATAACTTTATAATGCAATCTTTAAAAAAAGAAATATTTTATGAAATTTCATAAACTATTTAACTTAGTTATTAATACTAAACTTTATGCGTAATGAGTAGATCTTATAGAATTGAAGATAATAACTCTAATAGTTTTATACCTAGTTACTCTGGCACTAACGGTGCAGTAGCAACACATTCAAATTTATCCTCAATGACAGCCTATAATATTTTAAATCAAGACAAAGGTAATGCTTTTGATGCTGCTGCTGGAGCAATGTTAGTTGAAGGTCTTGTAAATCCTCAAATGTTTGGAATGGGTGGTGAAGGTGTGATGATATTAAAACCCAAAAACCAAAACCCTGTTGTCTTAAATGGAAATACTTTATCGCCAAGAAAATTTAATTTTTTAAATTTAGTTACCAGGGGTTTCACAGAAGTTCCAGATGAAGGAGTATTATGTGCTGGAGTTCCAGCAGCATTTTCTAGTATTTTTAGAATGTTACAATTATATGGAACATTAGATTTTAGGACCATTTCTAAATATGC
>CABYGG010000011.1 GCA_902518505.1 uncultured Alphaproteobacteria bacterium | reverse complement strand
ATAAGGTTTCTCCTGAATTAGACGATGGTAAAATAATCTCAAATAAAACCAAAAAAATTAACACTAAAAATGAGTCAGAGCTTATGAAGAAACATAAGAGTTTAGAGCATCAATTTGTATACGAACAACTTGTTAATTATTTACTAAATTAATTCGGATCCTGAAAAAAAGAAACTAATTTCAATTTTTGCATTTTCATCAGAGTCACTGCCGTGAACAGAATTTGCCTCAATAGACTCAGCATATAGCTTTCTAATTGTTCCCTCATCAGCCTCAGATGGGTTAGTAGCACCCATTATTTTTCGGTATTTTGCAATAGCATCCTCGCCTTCTAACACCTGAACTTGAACAGGACCAGAACTCATATACTCTACTAAACTATTAAAGAAGGGTCTTTCCTTATGCACCTCATAGAAAATCTCAGCCTGTTTTTTCGTTAAATACATCTTTTTTGATGCTAGTATTTTCAAATCAGAGCTTTCAATCATTTGATTGATATGACCAATTAAATTTCTTTTCACAGCGTCTGGTTTGATTATCGAAAATGTTTTTTGCATATTAGCTCCTAATTTTTGAAATACTTACTTATAAAATCTGCAATCAATGTCAAGCCGAAACCGGTGGAGCCTTTATTGTTCATTATATCACCACCATTTTTCCAAGTGGTACCGGCTATATCAAGATGAGCCCATTTAGTATTCTTTGGAACAAACCTTTGTAAGAATTGTGCAGCTGTTACTGACCCCCCATATCTTCCGGCACCTATATTTTTTAAATCAACAAAAGGTGAGTTAAGTTCTTTGTCAAAATCGTCATGTAGAGGCATTCTCCAAACTTTTTCATTTGTATCCAATCCAGAATGGTAAAGAATGTCTGCTAATTTATCATCATTACAAAATAAGCCAGCATAATGTTGTCCAAGAGCAACCATAATAGCACCAGTTAAAGTTGCAAAATCAATTACTAACTTTGGCTTGTATTTTTCACATCCGTAAGTGATTATATCAGCTAATACAAGTCTACCTTCAGCATCTGTATTGAGAACTTCGACATTAATACCTTTATAAGATTTTATGATATCACCAGGTTTATATGCATTACCGCTGGGCATATTTTCAACTAAGCCCACTATACCAGCATATGTAAAATTTGTTTTAAGTGCACTTAGATATTTAATAATAGATACAGTAACTGCTGCACCTGCCATATCCCATTTCATATCCTCCATACCGCCACTAGGTTTGATAGATATTCCACCGCTATCAAAGCACACTCCTTTTCCAACAAATAAAATATCTACATTTTTTTTATTATTTTTTTTAATAAATTCCATAACCATTGGCTCTCTTTTGCTGCCTTGACTTACGGCTAAAAGACAATTTAAACCAATTTTTGTAATTTGATTTTTGTTTAGAGAGGACACCTTCACATTTTGTTTATTTATTTGGGATATAGTTTTTTTTGTGAATGAAGTAGGATAAATAATATTACTTGGTTCAGTAACTAGTTCCTTAAGGAAATTAATAGAATTAAGTAAACTTAAATAATGGTTTGAAAGTTTAAAATTAGTTTTATACTTTTTTAAAAAAGAATTCACTTTATATTTAGAGTAAATAAAGTCTTTCTGCAAAAATCCAAATACCAAAGCATTTATATCTACACCATTACTAACGTTTATTGATATTTGAGATATTGAATATTTAATGGAATTGTCATATATGAAAGAACCTAATACAGATTTATTAAAATGATTTTTAGAAATTTTTTCTAAATAAATTTTTAAATTATATTTAGAGTTTGTAATATCTATAAAATATTTAAAAATGCATATTTTATTGTAGGAATATTTTTTTAAATCCTTTTTATTAGATGATTTATCGCTTACATCTACAGATAATTTTATACTTTGATTAGATTTATTTATTAAGTTAAATTGAGCTTTCATGATAGGAGACGCTAAATCATACATAATTTATAATTATTTAAAATATATTTTAATAAACATCATAATTTTTGTTGGCTTAATATGGTTTTCACAAATTCTGAGAATACTAGAACTTCAACAGTCTATTACAACTCAATTATTTGATGTTATTAATACGACTATATTAGTTTTACCAAGTTTTTTAAGCCCATTAATGCCCTTCTTGCTATTATTAGGAAGTTTTTTTTTGAACTATAAATTTAATGTAAGTAATGAGATAGTAATATTAAAACAATATTTTTCCTTTAAAGATAATTTTTTCATATTCTTAATTTTAACATTAGGTATTTTCATTATCTACTTTGTCAATAACGAAATTTTTTCTGTAAATTTATATAATAAATATAAAGTTAAAGAATTAGATATTAGAAATAATTTAAAATTAGGAGTGCCCTCTATAAATGAATTTCATATAGAAAATGATGTCAGCATTTTTTTTGGAAAAAAAATAGATAATAAATTTTATGACGTAGAAGCAATAATTTTTGAAGATGGTCAATTTATAAAATCAAATAAAGCTAACATAGAAATAGAAAACAAAAATTATAATATTATCTTTTATAAGGGTGAGAGAGTAATATTAAATAATATTGAAAAAAGTAAAACATCGTTCGACAAATTTATATATAGTATAAATAACAAAGAAATTGAAGAGTTAACATTTGATAAGGAACACTTCAATACATTCGAATTATTGAATAGAGATGATAATGAGTTTTATTATCATGGTCACAATAGGATTTATCAATATTTTCTAATGCTAATAATTATTCTCATATCATTCAGGGTTTTTTTAATTTATTCACCAAAAAAAAGTGCTTTTGGATATTATTTTTTTTTATTTCTTGGAATGTTAGTAGTGCAACTTATCAACTCTTATTTAATATTTCTTCTAAAAAATAATGACGCTTTTAATTTATATTACTATTATTCGATAAATATTATTATTCTTGCAATTTATAGCTACTTGATAACTAAATTTAATGAAAATTATTAGACTCATATATCTTAAATATATTTTATCTCTATCAATTTGTTTAATTTCGAGTTATGTAATATTTTTTATTTTTTCATTATTAGGTAATTTGAATGAAGATTATTATTTTAAAACTATAATTAATTTAAGTTTGTTGAATTCATTTCAAATATTAATGTATTTACCTTGTTTTATTTTTTTGATTTCAATAATTTTGCTTTCAATTTTTTTAAGGTCGAAAAATGAAATGATTATAATTAAAAATTATGTCAACATTAAAATCCTGATGATATTTTTTTTGCCTTTGGCATTTTTTTTTACAATTTTAGAATTAAATAAAAATGATTTAGTAACATATTTTGAAAAAAGTAAAAATTACCTTATAAAACAAGGAGATAAAAATATACCAAAAATTATTATTAATGAAAAAAATGGCTATAAAGATTTAATTGTATTTAATGATTTTGATCAAAATAATATTGAAGCTGCAGAATTTAGGTACTATCAAATTTTTGATCAAAAAATTAAAGTAGCTCAATTTAGCAATAATTTAACGATTTTAAACAATAATCTTATAGCGAATAATTATAGTCAGTATAAAGAGGATATAATCAAAGATTATAATATTAAAAAAATTATAGATATTAATTTACAAAATTTATTCAAACAAAGTTCTATTGTTCAAAATTTAACTAATAAAAATAATTATGAAGTTAATATAAAATTCATAAATGAATTTATTTTTTTTATTCTTTTTTTGAGTTATATATTCTTGATTTTTTCGAATAAAAAATATGTTAATACTAAAGAGAGTTTATCTAGTCCAATTTTTATATCACTATTTTTTATAATTTATTCTTTTTTAATTTTTAATAATTCCTTGACTATGTATAAAAATGAATTTGAAATATTAGCAAGTTTAATAATTGGAATATTAGTTTTGAAAGAAAGTTTGTATGAATAAGATATTTATAATTTTTGTTATACTTGTCATATCCCTCAGGCAAATAGTTGTTTTAAATGCTAATAATGAAACATATATAAACACAACAAATATTATTTATAATGAAGAAAAAAATATTGTTGAATTGGCTGAAAATTCTAAAATAAATATAGGTGAAACTAATATTTTAATAGATAGGGGTATCATAGACTATAATAAAAATGAAATTGAAGTATATGGAAATTTCTACCTATACCAGGAAACTAATATACTTAGTGGCGAAAATTTAAAAGGTGATAGAGAATTAAATAATTTTACTGCCAACAATGTAAGTTTCATATACGACAATGATTTAAAGATTGACTCTGATAAAGCTTTAAGATCTGAAAATGATGTTTATTTTTATAATAATTTCTTAACCCCATGTGAATTAATTGGTTATTTTGGTTGTCCTACTTGGTCGCTAAGAATTGATGAAACAAAATATACTATTGATAATGACAAATTTGTTCACTACGACTCCTTTTTACAAATCGCAGATTATAAAGTCTTTTATATACCATATTTTTCTCACTATGGTACCAAGGCCCCAAGACAAAAGGGATTCTTGACCCCTACTATTGAATTCGCAATTGGAGGAAAGAGTGCGATATATACTCCTTATTATTTGCCATTAAATGATAGTACAGATGTTAAATTTACACCAAAATTTATATTTTCGGAAAACTTAGATTTTACTAATAATTATCAATTAAAAACAACTTTAGTTCATAAATTATCAGGCGGCGATTTTACGTTTGATATGAGTAATGTTAAAAAGGAAAATATTGACGATATAAATAATTCTGTAAGTGTCAATTTAAAGCAAGTTTTAGACAAGAATAAAATACTTTCTTTAAATGGTGTTTTTACAAATAGTATTTCAACAACAAGGTCACAAAATGAAAATCCTATTAAATTTGAAGATATTTATTTAAGACTAGATAACTATAATTTTGCTTTAAAGAATGATTACTTGAGAACTGAACTTTCAACAGTTGAGGCTTTTGACTCAACAAACGTCTCATTTATTCCCTTTTCCCCTCATATAAGTTATTACAATAATTTCAACTTAGGTAAAAATTTTTCTAATCAAAATGAAATAGATTTTAGAGTTATTAAAAGAGATAGTTCGCAAATTAATACACCATCTGAAAATAATAGTTTGAAAATTAATAATTTTTTTACTACAAACAAAAAATTTGGTAATTTTAATAATTACAATAAAATTTCATTTTTAAATAATCTAAGTAGTTATAATTTTAAACATAATGTTGATTTGAATAGTAAGAGTAAATTTCATCACTTAATTTTATCATCGGATTTTTTTTATAACTTTAATGAAAATATAAATCCAAGATTCAAAATAATTCACAATCAAGATATTTACCACTCAAATAAAATAATTAATGAGGATAGTAATTCACTGACATTTAATTATCAAAATCAATATTCTGATAATAGATTTTTTGGGACCGATAAAAGAGAAAACACGTCAAGAATAATTTATGGAATTGAAACTGATTTTGAGATAAATAAACAAAAATATGATTTTAATATAAATCAATCTTATGATTTTAAAAAAAATAATAATTTTAGTCAAAAGTTAAATCAGAAAGAAAATTTTTCTGATTTTGCGATAGAAAGTAAAACAGAATTTAAAAACATTTTTTTTAATTTTGATTTAAGGCTTGATGAGTCAAATTTTTCAAAAAAAGAAATGAATTTTAGCGTTAATACTAATAATCCTTTGAATATTTCATTAAATTATCATGAAACTGCAAAGAGCTCATTTAGTGAAAAATCAAATGACACAGAATATTTGAATATTAGTTTAGAAAAAAAAATAAATGATAATTTAACATTATCCTATAGTTCAAACATAGATCTTAAGAATAACTTTAGTTCATACTATGATTTACTTGGGCTAAAAGTGTCAGATGAATGTTCAGTGTTAACAATAGAATATTCAAACAGACGCTATAATGATAATTATAATACTACACCAGAAGAACTCTTAAGTATCAATTACCGAATGGATTACTTAGGATTTTTTGGATACCAACAATCAACTGATTTATTCTTCGAAGAACCAGGAAGCGTAGATTATGGTCTTTAAATATAAATATTTAATTAAATTATTTTTATTTTTATCTATTTTTTTTCTTATGATTAATAATACTAAAGCAAATATTATATATGATAAGAATAATATAATAATTACTGAAATTGATTTAGATTATTATAAGAAGATACATTATAAAAATTTTAATGAAATAGTTAATACTTCGAAGGCAATAAAAAATTTAGTAATAATTAAAAAATTAGTAAATAATTTAAAAAAAAATAATTCCGTATTTCTTGAAAGGATAGACAAAGACATATCTAGTGAAATAGACCTTGAAAATATTAAGTCAGAAATTATTTTAGATATAAACAGATATTTCAAAACTAGAATTGAATTTGTTTATAATTACATAAAAAATGATTTCAAAAAAAATGACTTAGAAAATATATTTGAGTCATTCAATAATCTTAATTTGCCACTTAGCAACAACAATTGTCTAACTATTATTAAAATAGTTGATTTGAAGTATAATTCAGAGTTTATTAATATTTTTTATAAAAACTTACGAACTCAATCAGAAATTTTTGAAATACCAATTGATAATAAAGATTATAACGTATGTATTAACGAAAAAAATAGAGAAATCATTGATAATGAAATTTTCAAATATGCAAATACAGCTATAGAAGATAAATTTAATGAATTTATTTATGCCCAGTAAATATAAAATGAAATATATATTTCTTGGTGATACAAATTCAATAAATATTGAATTGATACTTAAGTCTCATAAATTTTTAAAAAAAAAATTAAATTATATAGTTATATGTGACAAATCTGAGTTTAATGGGTACATAAAGAAAATAAATTCAAAAATTATTGTTAATGAGATACTAGATCCATTAAAATTTACCAACTATAGGGAGAGCTCTATAAACATATTCAACATAGAAAATAAATTTAAAGAAAAATATAAAAACTTGTTGAGTCAATTAAAATTATCTAATGAATTGTGTCTGGCCACAGGGTTTGATTTGATAACAATGCCTATTGATAAATCTATATTTAAGAAAAATATTTCCTTTAACGGAATGACAGAATATTTGGGTAAAATAAATAAAAGAAACACTGCTATGCTAATGTATGGAGAAAATTTTTCAGTGTTACCTTTAACTACTCATATAAATTTAAAGTATGTACATAAAAGTTTAAGACAAAGTTACCTAAAAAAAACCCTAAAAAATACTTTGAAATTATTAAAAGATAAAAAGTATAAATTAAATTTTAAAAGCTATAAATTTTTATGCTATAACCCGCATTGTAGTGAAAATAAAACTATTGGAAAAGAAGATTATCGAATTTCTAAATTACTAAATAATAACTTCAGTGAAATTTCTGGACCGATATCTGCTGATAGTGCTTTTAATGATGTAAAAGTAGGAACGTTATTCATTTCGACTTACCACGATCAAGCTTTAATTCCATTTAAAATATTAAACAAAAAGGGTATTAATTTTACAATTGGTCTAGAATATCGCCGTTTCAGTCCAGCTCATGGAATTGCCAAAGATATAAAATTTAAAAATAAAGCAGATGCGACCTCTTACATACAATGCATGTTAAGTTAAAAAAAAAATTTGGTCAAAATTTTCTTATAGATAAAAATATTTCAAATAAAATTGGTAATCTAATAAATAATTATAATTTAAATATTTTAGAAATTGGACCAGGTGATGGAAAATTAACAGAAAGTATAATAAGAAAAAAACCTAAGAATTTAGATTTGGTTGAAATTGATAAAGATTTAATTGTTGATTTAAAAAAAAATTTTAAAAATTACAATATTATAAATATTATTAATGAGGATATCCTTAAATTAAATATAAATAAAAAATATGATTTAGTTATATCAAACTTGCCATACAATTTATCATCAAAAGTATTAGAAAAATTAGTACTTTTAAAAAAAAATCCTAAAATTATGATTTTAATGTTTCAAAAGGAATTTGCAGAGAGGCTATTGAGTCAAAACCTTAATTCAATAAACTCATTAGTGAACTGTTTTTTTAAAACTAAACTTCAGTTCAATGTCAGTAAAAACTGTTTTAAGCCTGTACCCAATGTGGAGTCGAGTGTTTTAAAATTTGAAAAATTAAAAAAAAGTTTATTAAAAAAAAATGAAATTCAAAGTTTTATTGAATTTAAAAGATATATTTTTTCTCATAAAAGAAAATCACTTAGAAAAGTTTTAAAAAAATACAATTATAATGATAGTGATAAATTAGATTTAAGAGCAGAAAAATTAGAACTAAATTATTTGATTAAAATATTTAGAAAAATTAAACTCTAAATTTATTAATAAATTTCGTAAGATCTATTAATCTTGTTTTTTTAGACCTCTCAGACTTAATTATGTTCATAATTTTTTCTACACAAATCTCTAGGTTTTCATTAACAACAACATAATCATATTCTGGAAAATGTGAAATTTCATTTTGTACAAGTTTCATTCTTTTTTTCATCTCTTCAGATGTATCTCTCGCTCGAATTTTTAGTCTTTTAACTAATTCTTTTTTGCTAGGGGGTAATATAAAAATTCCAACAACCTCTAAATTACTTTGTTTGAGTTGCTGGTAGCCTTGCCAATCTATATCAAACAAAACATCTTTCTTTTTAACAAAAAAACTATTAACAGTATGTCTTAGGGTTCCATATCTATAACCAAATACCTCTGCAAATTCTAAAAAATCGTTTTTATTAATATATTTATCAAATTGGTTGTCATCGAAAAAAATATAATCTCTCTTATTCACTTCCCCTCTTCTTTTAGGTCTTGTGGTACATGATATTGATAAAGCTATTGATTTATCTTTTTTTATAATTTGTTTTGATATAGACGTCTTACCAGCACCAGAGGGTGAAGACAAAACAATACAAAAGTTTTTACTTTTAAACACCAATTACTATGCTGGCATTAGTTCCGCCAAAACCAAATGAGTTGGATATTATATTTTTTATTGACATTGAAATTGACTCATGAGGTATAAGATTTATAAAGCTATTTGAGTCTGGATTATCTAAATTTAAGGTGGGTGGTAATGTTTTAGTATGAATTGACTTAATTGAAAAAATTGCTTCTACGGCTCCTGCGGCCCCTAATAGATGACCTATTGCAGATTTATTAGAGCTCATACATAGTTTTTTGTTTGATCCAAATAGTCTCTCAACAGCACCTAACTCTATGGAGTCGCCAACTGGCGTTGAGGTTCCGTGAGCGTTAACATAATCTATATTCTCGGGATTTAGTGAAGATTCATTTAAAGCCATCTCCATAGCTCTGAAACCTCCATTTCCATCCTCAGATGGTTTTGTTATGTGATAAGCGTCTCCAGACATTCCGTATCCTTTTATCTCGCAATAAATTTTTGCATTTCTTTTTTTTGCGTGTTCCAATTCCTCAATAACTAATACACCTGCGCCTTCTCCCATAACGAATCCTGATCTATCTTTATCCCAAGGTCTTGAAGCCTTTTCAGGAAAATCATTAAAGGTGTCACACAAAGCTCTTGCGGCAGAAAAACCAGAAATTCCTAAAGGGCATACTGCTGCTTCAGCACCACCACAGATCATTAAATCAGCCTTGTTATTTTTAATTAATGTGAATGAGTCGCCAATTGCATGAGTGCCTGTAGCACATGCCGTAACTGGAGAACTATTAGGGCCTTTTAGGTTGTATTTAATCGAGATTTGACCAGATAATAAATTGATTAAAGATGATGGAATAAAAAAAGGAGAAATCTTTCTTGCACCCCTATTGTCTAAAATTGAAGAGTTTTTATAAATAGTGTCTAACCCTCCGATTCCTGAACCAACCATTACCCCAGATCTAAAAGAATTACTGCCTTGAGAAATAAATCCAGAGTCTTTTATTGCTTCCTCAGCGGCAATCAACCCTAAAGTAATAAACCTATCTATTTTTTTTTGATCTCTTAAACTTACTATTTCTTCATTTATATCAGAGTCACTAATTATTCCAGCAATTTTGCATGGCAAGTTACTAACATTAAAACTATCAATTTTTGATATTCCACTATTAGAATTGATTAGTGAATTCCAACTAGAGTCTACTGTATTACCTAAGGGGTTTATTGTCCCTAAACCAGTAACTACTACTCTCCTCAATTGTTACTATTTCTTAAATTAATTTGAATTTGCTGTTAGGTATGTTACTGCATCTTTTAAAGTTACTATTTTTTCAGCAGCATCATCTGGTATTTCACATCCAAATTCTTCCTCAAATGCCATAACTAACTCGACTGTATCTAAGCTATCTGCACCTAAATCATCAATAAATTTTGAGTCACTTTGTATTTTAGACTCCTCTACACCCAAATGTTCAACTACAATTTTTTTTACTCTGTCTTCAATGTCGCTCATTTTTAAACCTCTTAAGTAATAATTCTAAAAGTTCGTACCACATTATGGTTAATATTCAAATATTTTATTAAATTAATGCTAAACCCCCGTTTACATGTAATGTTTGACCAGTAATATAATTAGCATTTTCAGAGCATAAAAAACCTACTGCTTTTGCTATGTCACTAGAATCACCAAGTTTTTTCATTGGAATCCTATCCAAAATAGTTTTTTTTTGTATGTCATTAAGTTTGTCAGTCATATTGGATTGTATAAAACCAGGAGCTACACTATTAACAGTTATGTTTCTTGTTGATAATTCTAGAGCAAGAGATTTGACCATTCCTGAAATAGCTGCTTTAGAAGCTGTATAATTAACCTGACCTTGGTTTCCAGTATGAGCCACTACAGATGAAATAAACACAATTCTTCCAAATTTTTTCTTTACCATTTTTTTTATAAAATGTTTAAGCAAATGAAAACTTGAATTTAAGTTGACATTAATAACATTATTCCATTCATCAGAGGACATTCTTAAAAAAATGTTGTCTCTATTTAGACCTGCATTTAAAACGAGATAGTCAACATCAAAATCAAAGCTTTCATCTAATTTTATATTTTCAATATTATTAAGATTCAATTCTATAAATTTAATAAAATTTTGGTCAGATTTTACTTTACTCATATCTGTTGTAGTTGAATAAATTTCTTTACAACTATTATTTTTAAAATAATCACATATAGAACCTCCAATTGAACCAGTGCCACCAGTTACTAATAGTTTTTTATCTTTAAACATTTCTAATATCCTCTAAATTACAAAATGAATACTTTTCTCCTGAGAAATCTTTTGGTAAAAAATTTAATAACGTTTTTTTTGGGCCAATTTCTATAAAAGTATTTATTTCTTCATTAAGAATGGTCTTTATGGTCTCCGACCACATTACTGTGGAGTAGATTTGAAGTGATAATTGGCTACTATAATCTTTTTCAGAAATATTTTTATAATTTACAAGTTTATGGTTAGATATTAAGTCTAAATTAATTTTTTTAAATAATTTATTTTTAATATTTTCTTTAAATAATTTTGAACTATCTATCATTAAATCAGAGTGAAATGGAGCTGAAACATTCAATTGAATAAATTTTCCAATTGGGTTTTGCTCAATAAATTGATTAACTTTATCTTTAAAACCGCATATAACAATTTGTCTATCAGAATTTATGTTTGCAATATAGACACCCTCTTTTAATGGTATTTCATTTATATTAAAATCCTCTTTTTTTAAGATAGCATACATAACATATTTATTTGGGTCTGATACTATTGACATTGACTCACTTCTAAATTTAACTACTTCAAGCATTTCCTCAAAATTTAATGACTCAGCAAAATATAAAGCACAATATTCCCCCAAAGAGTGACCTGCTAGAAATATTTTTGAAAAATTTTTAATTAGATATTCTTTGCAAATATCAATTATTATTGAACTAAAGACAAATATCATTGGTTGGCTATATTGAGTTAAATTTAAAAGACTATGGTCATGTTGGGCCTCTAATAAATCATAACCAAGTATTTTTGAGCTAATAGAATATCTATCTTTTACCCAGTCATACTTTTTAATAAAATCAGCGCCCATTTCAGAAAATTGTGAGCCTTGACCTGTAAAAAGCAATGAAAGGTTTTTATTTGACATATTTAAATTATATCTGTAGACACTCTTTTTACATGACTAACATATATGAAACGACAATCATAGTAAAACCTGATCTGGCTAATGATCAGTTGAAAAATCTTAACTTATCCATTGATCAATTTTTTTCTGAAAATAACGTTTCTATAGGATATAAAGAGGACTGGGGAATTAAAAATTTAAAATCAACTATAAATAAGTACTCAAAAGGTTCTTTTAAATTTATGCGTTTTAATGCGACGTCAGATTTTCCAAAAAAACTTGATGGTTTCTTAAAATTTAATACTGACTGTCTTAGATTTCTAATTACAAAATCAATTAATCAATTAGAAGAAACTACTCCCCAATTAAATAAGGATAATTAATGAAAAAAAACCTTAATATCTCAAACGAAGATTTAATGAAGCTTGACTACAAACATACTCATATATTAAAAAAGTTTACAAATGATAATGGTAAAATTATACCACAAAGAGTTACCAATATGTCTAGATCAATTCATACTAAAATCACTAAAGCAATTAAACAGGCCAGATTTCTATCATTAATATAAAGTTATGACTAAAGTTGTTGTTCTAGAAAAATTTAAAAAAAATTGGGAAATAGGTTCAGTCGTATCTGTAAAAGATGGTTACGCGAGAAACTACTTAATTCCAAATGGCAAAGCTAAATTTGCAACAAAAAAAAATATTGAGGAAATAAAATCACTAGAAGAAAGTCTATTAAAAAAAGACGATGAAAATAAATCTAGCGCTAGTGCAATCGCCTTAAAGATCAACGATTTGAAATTTACCAAAGAGATTGCAGCTAAAGAAAATGGTGAACTATATGGTTCATTAAATGTATCTGATATAGTTACATTTTTAAGTGAAAATGAGTTAAATATTCAAAAGAAGTATGTCAAACTCGGAAATAAGATAAAAACTATAGGCGAATATTCTGTAGATATAGACTTACATCCAGAAGTAAATTGTTCACTTAATATTGAGATTTTATCCCCTAAAACCTCTGACTAAGACTATCTTTTTGCAAATTTATTAATAACTTAGCATTATATGCAAAAGACTTTCGAAAGCTTAAAAGACAATGATATTGAAATAATAGTCGTAGCCTATTTGCTCAAGCATCCTGATTTAATTGATACACATTTTGAATATTTGGATAACTCTTTATTTTCTAATGCAGAAAATTTAAAGATTTTTAATATTCTAAAAGATTTTCATAAGTCACAAAAAAATATTTCTATTGATACCATTAAAAACTATATCCCAGATATTCAGTCAAAAACACACAAAGATCTCTCGTCACAAATAGATAAAATTGTATTTTCAGCAGATATATTTTCTGGTTATTTAGATACACTTCAGGAATTATATTTACGTAGAGAGCTTTTCAAAATTACTCAGAGTAAAAACAACGAATCAACAACTTTTGAAACATCCAATGGCATTAAAGATATTTTTTTGGATCTTGAAAAAAAAATATTTGATTTATCCAATTTGAAAAAAGATAACTATGAATTAAGAAACTTTTCCTCCGTCACTAAAGCATCTCTTCAGCTAATAGAAAAAGCATTTAAAAAAAAAGGTAAATATTCTGGAATTGTCTCAGGTTTCGTTGATTTAGATAATATGTTAGGAGGATTACAAAATTCTGATCTAATTATTCTCGCTGGTAGACCCTCAATGGGTAAAACTGCACTTGCAACAAACATAGCTTTTAATGCAGCAAAATATTTTTCTCAAGAAGAGGATAAAGGTTCTGTTGTGATGTTCTCTTTAGAGATGTCTGCTGAGCAAATCGGATTGAGAATTTTAGCCGAGCAATCCAAAATACCAAGCGATAAGCTTCGTAAGGGTGAACTTGATGAAAAAGAATCCCTTGAACTTCAAAATACATATCAAGATATTAATAATCTAAATTTCTTTTTTGATGATAGTCCAAATTTAACTGTTTCAGAACTAAGATCTAAACTTCGAAGATATAAAAATAATTATAATATCAAATTAGTCCTAATTGATTATCTACAATTGATAAAACCTGAAAGTAATCGAGATAATAGGGTTAATGAATTATCTGAGATAACTAGGAACCTTAAACAATTAGCAAAAGAATTTAACTTACCTGTGATTTCACTTTCTCAGCTTTCGCGTCAGGTAGAAAATAGAGATGATAAAAGACCCCTTCTATCTGATTTAAGAGAGTCAGGAAGTATTGAACAAGATGCAGATGTTGTGATGTTTATTTATAGAGAAAGTTACTACTTACAAAGAAGCGAGCCCACTAGGGGGCCTGATGAAACCCAAGAGTCATATAAAAAAAAACATGACTCATGGAAAGATAGAAATGAAGAAGTTTTTAATAAAGCCGAATTAATTGTTGCTAAACAAAGAAATGGTCCTACAGGAAAGATTGAACTATACTTTGATGATAAATATACCAAATTCTTAGGAATTGAAAAAAATGCATCAAACTAAGACCTCAAATGCAATTTATTGAAAATATCGGAGTAATCTTAATAAAAATATTCTCAAATTTTGGGAAATTTATTTTATTTATTCTGTTTTTTCTCAAATATTTATTTAAACCTAAATTTTATTTTAAAAATAATTTGTCCTACTTTTTTAGAATATTTGTTTCATCTATACCAATTATAGCTTTAACTGGAATTTTTTCTGGTATGGTACTTGCTTTGCAATCTTATACTGGTTTTTCAAGATTTTCTGCTGAGTCAGCAATTCCAAACATAGTAGTTTTAACTTTAACAAGAGAATTGGGGCCAGTATTGACAGGTCTTATGATTTCGGCAAGAGTAGGTTCCTCTATTGCTGCAGAGATAGCCACTATGAGAGTGACAGAACAAATAGATGCTCTGAAAACTCTTAATACAAATTATTATAATTATCTTGTAGCTCCGAGAGTACTATCTCTTACTTTGGCTTTGCCGATATTCGTAACATTAGTAGATTTTATAGGTGTGATGGGTGGATATATAGTTTCGGTGTATAGACTTGGATTTAATGACAATTTGTATTTACTAAACACTATTGATTTTTTGAACTTAACTGATTACCTATCAGGAATTTTTAAAGCATTTGTATTTGGCTTTATAATATCAATTGTTAGTTGTTATTGTGGTTTATTCTCCGATAAAGGTGCATTTGGTGTTGGGTCTGCTACAACAAATGCAGTTGTCATTTCATCAATTCTAATATTATCATCAAACTATTTTCTTACAGAATTATTTTTTTAATGAAAATAGAAATTAAAAACTTAAAAAAAAAATTTGATGAAAATATTATTTTAAAAGACATTAGTATGACTATAGAAAAAAATAAGTCTACTGTAATACTGGGTCAATCTGGATGTGGAAAATCTGTATTAATAAAAACTATTTATAAATTGTTTAGCTTTGATAACGGTTCCATTTTATATGATGGAAAGTCTGATGTTGAGATTGATAATTTTAGTATGTTATTTCAATACGGAGCTCTTTTTGATAGTTTAAAAATATGCGAAAATATTGCGTTTACTGATTTTATAAATAATAAAACAAATTTTGATAGAAAGGTTCTTTCTCTCATGAATGATGTAGGATTAGATAAATCAGTCTTTAATAGATATCCCTCAGAAATATCTGGTGGTATGAAAAAAAGGGCGGCATTAGCAAGGGCTCTATATAAAAATCCCAAAGTAATTTTTCTCGATGAACCAACTACAGGTCTAGACCCGGTAAATAGTGATAAAATAAATGAATTAATTATAAATGTGATAACGAAAAGAAAAATAACAGCTGTGAGTATAACTCATGATATTAAAAGTGCCATTAAAACTGGAGATAATTATTATTTTATTGATGCCGGAGTCATACAAGATAAAGGGTATTGCAAAAACATTTTAAAGACAAAAAATAAAATATTTAAATCTTTTATTAACGGAGCGAAGTACTAAATTTAATGAGCTTTTCAGTTTTAAGTTACATTGATTATGTATACTTTTTACTTTTAACTATTTTTGCAATTTTATTTGGTATCAAAGGGGCCACTAAATCAATTAGCTTCAGCCTAAAAATAATTTTATCTATATCTTTGCCATTCATATTTCACAAAAGATTTCTAAATTTTTCTCTAGAAAAATTAAACATTGAGTATTTATTTTCTATACAAAAAAATAATATTATCTTTTTAGAAATTATTTTTTTTATTATTTTATTTTTAATAACTTATATTATTTACTCTATATTAGAAAAAGCTTTAAATTTGAAATCTCCCTCTCAACTTGAATTTAAAATATTAGATATGATGATTGGTGCCTGTTATGGAATTATTTTATTTTCAATTTTATTCTATTTTTGTTACGTTGCTCTTTTAAAAAATTATATAGACGATAGGAATAGAATCATGCAATTAAATATTTCAATATATGAAAACCTTATGTATAAAGAACCTAGTTCTGAAAATAAATTCGAAGAAAAACCACTAAATAAAGAAAAAGATAATAATAAAGATGAACTCTACTAAAATTAAAGAAGAATGTGGGGTTTTTGGAATTTCAAATATAAATGATGCTTCAGCTTTGGCAGCCCTAGGTCTTCACGCACTGCAACATCGAGGTCAAGAGGGCTGTGGTATAGTTTCTTATGATGGTAAAAATTATTATTCTGAAAAAAGATTTGGGCTCGTTGGAGATAATTTTAATAATGAAGACACTATTAAGAAATTACCAGGTTCTTTTGCTATCGGGCACAATAGATATAGTACTACAGGAGGTAAAATATTAAGGAATGTTCAACCTTTTTTTGCTGATACTAATGCAGGCGGAATAGGAGTTTCTCATAATGGAAATTTTACAAATGCAATTACTTTAAGAAAAAAACTAGTTGAAGATGGTGCAATTTTTTATACTACCTCAGACTCAGAAACAATAGTTCAATTAATAGCTAGATCTAAAAAAGAAAAAAATATTGATAAAATTATTGAGGCAATTTCTCAAATACAAGGAGGTTATGCTTTAGTAATGCTTACTAAAAATGTTTTAATTGGCGCCAGAGATATTTATGGTATTAGACCACTAGTTTTAGGCAAGATAGATAATTCATATGTTTTAGCCTCTGAAACATGTGCTCTAGATATTATTGGTGCAGATTTTATAAGAGAAGTTGAAAATGGTGAAATTGTCTATATCGAGAATAATGAATTACATAGCCTAAAACCATTTGGCACACATACATCAAGACCTTGCGTCTTTGAGTATATTTATTTTGCTCGCCCAGATAGTATTTTAAGAGGAAAAACTGCTTATGAGTACAGAAAAAGTTTGGGAAGAGAGTTAGCGAAAGAAGATAACTTAGATGCAGATTTAGTTGTTCCAGTACCAGACTCAGGTAATGCAGCTGCAATAGGCTATAGCCAGCAGAAAAAAATTAATTTTGATCTAGGCTTGATCAGGAATCATTATGTTGGAAGAACTTTTATAGAACCCGGACAACAAATAAGAAGTTTAGGAGTAAAATTAAAATTAAATGCAAATAGAAGCTCTATTGAGAATAAAAAAATTATATTAGTAGATGACTCTTTGGTTCGTGGAACAACTTCATATAAAATAGTAAAAATGCTATATGATGCTGGAGCTAAAGAAGTTCATTTAAGAATAGCATGCCCCGAAATCAAGTTTCCTGATTTTTATGGAGTTGATATGCCTACCAAAAAAGAGTTGTTAGCTGCAAATAAGAATGTTGATGAGATATGTGATTATGTAAAGGCAAAAAGCTTAAAATTTTTATCTTTAGATGGGCTTTATTTAGCTCTGGGATTTTTGAAAAGGGATAATAAACAACCTCAACTGACAGATCACTATTTCACAGGCGATTATCCAATAAAATTAATAGATCAATTAGGTGATAATAAAATTACACAGCTATCACTGCTAAGTGCTGGTTCCAATATTTAATTGACTTTAAATCAAGTATTAATTTTTTTAAATGGAGAAGAACAAAGTATTTTATCTAAAGACTCGAATAAAATTATATTAGCTAAGAAAAAACTAGAGAGTATAAATCAAGATCATACTTTGCTTCAGACAGATTTTGAGTGTGTAGAAGATTTAATTAAAGCAGAAGCAGTAATAAGAAATCAAATTTCAAAAATTGATGAAATAGGAATAGTTTACAAGGGTATTGATTTAAATATGATTTCTTATCAGTACGATTACAATTATATTAAGCAAAACTACAATGTATTAATAAACATTATTTATTTTATTAATATACTTATTCCATTATTTAATAATAAATTAAGTTTTGTTTTCTCATTTGATAAAGATAATCATTATAAAGTACATGTAAATAATTTTAAAATGTCATTAATTAAATATATTGAGTCCCTAAAAGTAGATTTAATGAAATCAAATATTATTAATATTAAAAGATCAAATTAAAATTTATTCCTTTCAACTTTAATTCTCTTATTAAAATTTTAGATAAATACGACTTTAAATGTGGTTTAATATTTTTTTTGGAAAAATTACATGAAATTTTAAAATAGTTTTTTTGATTTACTGTAAATGCAGTCATAAAATAAATTTTAAAATCTTTTGAGTTTTTCTGTATTTTTCCCAATTCCCCATTTACAGATTTTATTATTTTATTAAGGTAAGAAGTTTTAAAAAAAAACTTATTATTTAATTGATCGAATATTATTTGAAGTATTTTTGACTTTGAAGAATGTAAAGCAGATATAAAATATATGTTTAAAGAAGAATAAAAATTATGATTTGAAGAAAGATATTTTAAAAACTTTTTTTGATACAAAGATTTATTTTCTATTAGATCAATTTTATTAACTAAAACTAAAAAGGGTTTATTTCTTTTAGATAAGGAACCTATTAAGGATAAATCTAGTCTTGACTCAGAGTTAGCGTCTAGCAAAAGTATGATGAGTGAGGACTTTTTAATAAAGTGTTCAGATTGTTCAATTGAGAGTTTTTCAAAATCAAAATTTTTTCTATTTGATCTACTTCTAATAAAACCTGCTGTATCAATAAATTCTAATGTTATATTTTTATGCTTTATGTCCCAATTTACTGAGTCACGTGTAGTATGAAGATTAGGTGAAATTTTAGATAAAGACATATTCATTATTTTATTAAAAAGTGTTGATTTACCTGTATTTTCTTTACCAAAAATAGTAATTGTTTTTTTATTTAATGTTTCTTTGAGTAAGTTTTCTTTTTTATTAATATTAGATAAATATTTTTTTAGTGATGAAAAATTATCTGAGTTATTTATAAAAATTTTATCAAATAAATTTGATATGTAATGATCATCATCAATTTTTTTAAAAGAGAAAAGAAAAAGTTTAAATTTTTTGGAATGTAGTTGCTTACATATTTTCAAATCTTCATTTGTAAAGCATGATGTTAGGTATATGAAACTAATATTATCTAAACTTAGTTTTAAAATTTTTTCGAAAAGAATATTAAAATCAATTAATTTTAAAAAGCCAGGGGTATCATATATATTATATGAAAAGTTTTCAGATAGAATATTTTTTCTAATTATATCAATTGTGGTATTGGCCTTAGGATTAGAAATTGTTTTATGTGTTTTTGAAAAAAGATTGAAGAGGTATGATTTTCCTTCATTAACCTTGCCAATTATAAAGTAGTTATTCACTTAATTTAAAAAGATTTTTATTGTCTTTTAGAAATATATTTTTTTTATAATAATAAATATCTAAATTACTTGTAAATTTATTTTTATAAAATTTTTCTTCACTTTTTTCATTTAGATTTACTTTGCTAATGCCTTCTTTTGAAATTAAATAAATTTTTTCTTGAATATTAAAAATTAATATCGGAGACTCTTTTTCATGATTGTATTTATTAATTATGTATCCATCCTTTGATACAATAAAAATTTTATCAAAAGTCATTAATATCAAATATCCATCTTCTGAAAAAAGATAACTGAGAATAGTCTCGTTAATATCAAGCTCCCAAAATATATCGGAGGAAATAGGATTAAATACTGATATTTTCCCAGAACGATCCAAAAAATACAAGTACTCATTAAAACTAAAAGGACTATCAACAAGTTCATCAAAGACTCCTAATGATGATAGAATGTTGAGATCATCCAATATATATTTGTTTATGAGATTAAAATTACTTTTATCAAAAGTAATTAAAGTTCCAGCATTATAAAGGTAATATAAATTTTCTTGGTCTTCAAAAATATTTGCCTTTACAGATATACTTGATTTTGATCTAAAAATATCTTTTTTTGATAAAGAAAAATCATCTATATTTATTTCGTAAATTTCCTCGAAAACACTAAATATTATTAATTTATTATTGTTAGTTAATGGAGATGTGTTTGTAAAAATTTCAAAGTCAGCAAGTAGATTTAACTTTTGACCATTTATAGTAAATATACGAGACCTATTAGTTAATATATATATTCCATCACTGTATTGAAAGATATGATGCACTCTCTCATCTTTGTTAAGATTTAATTTGTATTCAAAATTATTATTGTCATTACTCTCATCAATAATATGAATTTTTTCACCTTTACTTAATATAATTTTATCATCAAGAAAATTTACAATAGAATTTTTATCTGTGTTGATGACTTTTTCTATATTCAGATTTTTCATACTTAAAGATGGATTAGTTGTTTTGGGAAAAATAATATTCCCAAAATTTACATCAGAAACGAAAGAGTAATCTTGTGTATTTGAAAAAATCTCAGTTACTTTATTTTTAGGATTGTAATCAGGGTCAACAGATCCTAGATATTGATTACATGAAGATAGAACTAAAAAAAAAATTAAAAATTTAATATTTTTCATTTGATAATCTATCAATAGCTTTAATAAAAAAATTATTTAAATTATCTCTATCTAATTCACTAAATTTATAATTATTAATGTCTAAATTATAAAAATATATTTTAGCAATTTCATTAAAAGTAAAATTATTATCTAATGATAAAGATTTTATCAATTCTTGATCTAGATCAATTAAAGCTTTTTTCAATAATATTATGTCTTTATCAATCTTGTTATATCTATCTAAATTTTCTATTGAGGTTAATTTTAAATCACTAAAAAATGAAACTTTGGGATTATCTAGACTTGATAAATAGTGAAGTTTTTTATCTAAGTTTGAATTTTGTTCATTATAAAGCTCAGCCAAAAAAATATCGAATAATTTTTGATCGTCTTTAGTGTTATTTTGTAAAATGAAATACAGGGCTAAAAATAATAAAACTGATATAATTCCTAAAAAGGATAAATTTTTTTTAGTTATTAATTTTTCCATTTTATAGAGCATCCCATACTTGGATATTGTTGGGTTGAACAATATCCTTTGGCAATAATTTCTTCAACAGCAGAATAAAGTTCTGGTTTGCCCATAGAAGGATCTTTTCCATTGGAGTCTAATCTGCCTCTATACTTAAGCTTTATATCATTACTAAAATAGTAGAACTCAGGAGTACACTGAGCATCAAATGTTTTAGCTATTGATTGCGATACATCAACTATATATTCAAATTCAAATTTTGCTCTTGATATTTGTTCTGAAAGGAATTTGTCTTGGTCCTCTTCATATGAATTTTGATCGTTCGACATAAAAGCAATAGAATTTACATTTAAACCTTTGAGTTTTTTAGTTTCAGAGGCAATCTTACTTTCAATAGATCTAACATAAGGACAATGATTACAAATAAACATTACTAAAAGACCATTAGTATCAAAAGACTCATAAAAAGACCCTTTTCCTCCACTTAAGTTAATAAATTGAAAATCAGTAGGTTGCCAATCAAAATTACAGCTTGAAGAATTTAAAAGTACCATTTAACATAATATATATTGAAAATTTTAAACATAAATAAAAATTATATCGACGCAATTCCAAAAAAGACATTTCAATATATTCTCAACACTTATTCTTATGGTTTATCAAAAAATATATGGAGAAATTATTCAATTCAAACTCAGGATGCAAGTTATAAAAAGACAAAAATTACATTTTACAAATCGAATTTTTCTTTTCCAATTATTAAAATTGTTTATTCTAAAAAATTTGATAAAGAAATTTTCGAAATTACACATAGAGGTAAAAAGAAAAATTTTTCTACTCTGTATTCATTGAATGCTTGGCTAAAAAATTATTTTTTTACCAAACCTAAAATATAAATTTCTTTAGATTTTTTATCTGATGCTGCTGGTTTAATATACTGTGTTTTAATGAAATAAGTTTTAATAAACTTAAAAAGCTTTTCTGTGTCCTCACCTTGAAAATTTTTAACTAAAAAGCTACCTCCTTTATTTAAATATTTTTCGATAAATTTTGCTGAAAGCATACTCAAATCATAACTATTAGTTTGATCTAAAAATTGGTTCCCACTTGTGTTTGGAGCAATATCTGAAATTATCGTATCAAAAGTGTATTTATTAATTTTAAATAATTCGTCAATTAATTGATAATGATTTAAGTCCATCATATAAAATTTAAATTCTCCTTCTATTAGCTGAGATATTGGTAGTATATCAATTCCTACAATTTTATTTTTTGAGTTTTTTTTTAAAATATACTGTATCCAACCACCTGGTGAACATCCAATATCTAATATTTTTTTATCGTTTTTTAATAAATTATATTTTTTATCTATTTCTTCTAATTTGTAATAAGCTCTAGAAATGATCTCATTTTTCTTTGCTTTTATGTAAAAAGGGTCTTTTTTTCTAGTTTTGTACCACTGTTTCATTTAATTTTACTCATAATCTGATATGTATTCGTTTACATATATTCTAGTAGGTTTAAGAAATTCATGTTCCCAACCATAAAAAAATTAATTTTTATAGCAAGTATATTACTTATAAACTCTCTATGTTTTTCATCAGAGTGGGGTAACAAAGAAGAAACAGAAGAAAAATTATTTTCTGTTGAAGTTATGGACTCCTCTGCTCAGACAATAAAAGATAGTATTGTTTTTAGTTCAACTACTGAAGCTTTTAGAAGAATTGAAGTTAAGAGCGAAGTTATGACTACCATAGAAAAAGTGTTGGTCAAAGCTGGCTCAAAGATAAAACAAGGCCAGCATATTGTTGAGTTAGATGATTATAAAACTAATGCTGATTTATATAAATTAAATTTATTATCTCAAAGTGAATTTGACAAATTTGCTCTTTTTGCACCTTTTGGTGGGATACTTTTAGACGGTCATAAGATTGCTGGAGAGCTTGTGATGCCTGGTGAAAAAGTCTATGAAATTGTTGATCTCAGTTCATTAAAAATATTTGGTTATATTAATGAAAATGAAATTCTAGATATATCCTTAAAGAATAAAGTTGAGGTGACAATTCTTGATGAAAAGGTCAATGGTATTATAGAATATATTTCTCCTATTTCGGATCCGGAAACAAAAACTTTTGAAATTGTTGTAAAAGTTAAAAATAAAGATCTTAGGTATAAAGATGGCTTGTCTTCAATAATTTCTATAGTTAAAGGCAATGTTCTTGCACATAAAATTTCTCCTTCAATTCTGGCTTTAGGAGACTCAGGTGAGTTAGGTGTAAAAGTAATAGGTTCTGATAATACCGTTCAATTTAAAAAAATTAATGTTATAGAAGACACTTCTGATTACATGTTGGTCACTGGCTTAAGTCAAAAAGAAAAAATTATAATTGTTGGACAACAATATGTGTCAGCAGGAGAAAAAGTTAATTTTAATTAATTATGAGCATGGTTAACTTAGCAAGTCAATACTACAGAACTACAATTTCCATTTTCCTATTTGTTATTGTAAGTGGGTCACTTGTTTTTAATAATATTCCTAAAGAGTCATCACCAGATGTAAGTTTGCCTTACATTTATGTATCTCTTGGTTTAACAGGAATATCCCCGGAAGACTCTGAAAAACTACTAATTAAACCTGTCGAAGATGAAGTTTCAAATATCGAAGGAAAAAAAGAAATGACCAGTACTTCTTATCAAGGTGGTGGAAACGTCTTATTAGAGTTTGATGCTGGGTTTGATCCTGATCAGGCACTCTTAGACACTCGAGAACAAGTTGACAGAGCAAAATCAGATTTACCTGATGATGCAGATGAGCCCAAGGTAAGTGAGGTAAATATAAGCTTATTTCCTATCTTAGTAGTATCAATAAGTGGCGATATATCTGAGTTTTTACTTAAGAAGATTTCAAACGATCTTAAAGACAAAATTCAATCTTTACCAAATGTTTTAGAGGTAAATATTGGTGGTGAAAGAGAAGAACAATTAGACATTGTCATTGACCAGAATAAAATTGAGGCTTATGGATTAAACTTAAATGAAATATTAAATTTTGTAAGATCTAACAACCAAATAGTTTCTGCTGGCAACCTAGATACAGGAGATGGAAGATTTGTAATTAAAATTCCTGGTTTATATGAAAGCCTTAATGATGTTTTTAACACACCAATAAAGGTTAATGATAAAAAAACGATTAAATTTAAAGACATTGCACAACTTAAAAGAACTTTTAAAGATCCAGAAAAATTTGCTCGATTAAATAATAAATCTGCATTCACTTTAGAAATATCAAAAAGAATTGGAGCAAACATTGTTGAGACTGTTGATCAAGTAAAACAGTTGGTAAAGGAAGAGCAAAAAATTCTTCCTTCAAAGGTCAACATAACTTTTTCCGGTGATGAATCTGTAAATATAAAAAGCATGTTAGGGGATCTTCAAAACAACGTAATTTTTTCAATAATTCTTGTTATGAGTGTCGTTGTTATCTTTCTTGGCATAAGGTCTAGTTTACTGGTAGGTTTAGCAGTACCGGGTTCTTTTTTATCATCTATTTTAATCCTTTATTCACTTGGTTTTACGATCAATATGGTTGTTTTATTTGGATTAATTCTCTCAGTTGGGCTTCTTGTCGATGGAGCTGTGGTTGTAGTTGAATATGCCCAAAGAAAAATACAAGAGGGTATGGGGCTAGCAGAGTCATATATAAAGGCTGCATCAAGAATGTCCCTTCCAATCATGGCTTCAACTTTTACTACTATAGCAGCGTTTATTCCTCTGTTATTTTGGCCAGGCACAACTGGTGGTTTTATGAAATATATACCAATAACGGTAATATCTGTTTTAGGTTCAAGTTTAGCTATGGCCTTAATAGTTATTCCTATAATTGGTACTCAGGCCTATAAAATTAAAAATCTCTTTTTCTTCTTTATCATACCTTTAATTTTATTTGGTTTTATTAATTTTGTTGCATTTAATTTTTTATCCCAACTAGAATTTGATAGCTACATAAATATGGGTGCAAAAGCCATAACAACAATTTCAATTGGTGTCATTTTGTTTTTTGTTTTTAGGTATATTAAAAATAAAGGTTTTTTTCAGAAAATGATTATCCCTAGAATAAATGCTGATGATGACGAAGACTTAACTGATTTAGAAAAAGTAGGTTTTTTTACTAAGATTTACCTTTCTATTTTGAGGCTTTGTATAAATAATCCTATAAAAATAGTTGTTCTATCTTTCATACTGTTAGTTGGTATCTATGGTGCATATGGAAAGTTTGGTAAGGGAGTTACTTTTTTTCCTTCAGTTGAAGCAGAGAATACCAAAGTAATTATTTATGCTACAGGCAATCTCTCAGTTATAGAAAAAGATAGACTAGTCGCAAAAGTAGAGTCACAGGTATTAAACTTACAAAAAAAGAATAATGAATTTGAGTCTGTCTATACAACATCTGGGAATGTAGAAAATAGACAAGAAAGCTCGCCTGATATTATAGGGTTTATAGATATAGAATTCAAAGATTGGGATAAAAGAAGAAAAGCAGACACAATAATTTCTGAAATAAGAAAAGAAACTTCAGTTATTCCTGGGATTAAAGTTGAAACAAGAACTTTAAGAGCAGGACCTCCTAGAGGGAAGCCCATTGAAATCAATTTAACTTCTTCTGATCCTAAAATCACAGTTCAAGAACTTAAGAGAATTGAAAAATATTTATCAAGCTTATCTGGTTTAAAGGATTTAGAAACATCTCTACCCTCTCCTAGTATTGAATATGAGCTTTATGTTGATAGAGAAGAGGCTGCAAAATATGGCGCAAGTATTTCAATAATAGGTAACACCATTAAACTTCTTACAAGTGGGCTAAAATTAAGTGAATTTAGACCTGATGATAGTGATGAATCTATTCCCATTTACCTTCGATTGCCAAAAGAACAGAGAACAATCGATCAATTAGACAATATTAAGATACCAACATCTTCAGGCTATGTACCAATTTCAAATTTTACTAAAATTGAAACCAATCAAGAGACAGGAAATTTGACCAGAGTAGAGCAGAATAGAATTGAAACAATTAAATCAGATGTAACTAGATTTTATCAAACTGATGCTTATGTCAGACTTTTAAAACATTGGCTTGGAATTGAAAAATTCAATATTCCAAATAACTTTGGTTTAGATATTCCTGAATTTAATTCAGCAAATATTGACCCTAGAGTAAAAATAGAATTTAAGGGGGAGGATGAAAGTCAGCAGAAGTCTAAAGATTTTCTACAAAAAGCTTTTTTGATAGCTGTTTTTTTAATGGGTTTAATTCTTTTGACCCAATTTAATAGTTTTAGTAGCACCTTATTAATTCTATTTGCAGTAATTATGTCAACGGTGGGCGTTGTTTTAGGGCTCTTAATTACAAAACAACCATTTGGAATAGTAATGAGCGGAATAGGAGTCATCTCGTTAGCAGGTATAGTTGTAAACAACAATATAGTCTTAATTGATACCTTTGATAGATTAATAAAAAAGACAAATGATGCTAGAGATGCCATTTTAATGACGGGTGCACAAAGATTGAGACCTGTTTTATTGACTACAACTACTACAGTACTTGGTTTACTTCCCATGGCTTTAAAATTAAATATTGATTTTGTAAACTTTGAATATAGTTATAACTCTCCTGACACTCAGTGGTGGGTAGATTTATCGAGGGCAATTGTTTTTGGATTGCTTTTTTCTACTTTATTGACTTTACTTGTAACTCCATCAGCCTTGATGCTTAAATCAAAATACTTAACTAACCCCTCTAAAAAATTTAATAAAGTAGATAAACAAACTTAATAAAGAGAATGATAAATAAATAAAAGCAACTAAAAGAGTTGTTTGCCAAAAATAGCTTATTAAAAATATTAAAATAATTACTGTAAAAATAATCATAAGTCTAAAATATAGAGTTTTTACTTTTAGATTTTTCACAGAAGGAGTCGGAACTCTACTAATCATCATAGCTCCCGCAAATACAACTAATAAGGCACTTACAATGGGAAAGTTGATAGTAAATTGTATTTGTTCAATAAAATCTAGATAAAGCGGAATCATTATAATGCCCGCTGCGGCTGGTGAGGGTATGCCATAAAATACTTTGCTTTGCTCTCTCATATTTTCGATATTGAAACGAGCTAGTCTAAGAGCTGCACAAATAATGTAAAAAAGACTTATAACCCATCCAATCCTACCTAGCTCATTAGTAAAACTCAAATTTATAAGTAAAGATGGAGCTAATCCAAAACTAATAAAATCTGATAAAGAGTCTAATTCAGCTCCAAATTGAGATGATTTTTTTAATTTTCTAGCCATCCATCCATCAAAGAAATCGAAAAAGGCTGCTAGCATTATCATAAGCACGGCAATTTTAAAATTACTTTGAATAGAGAACTTTATTGAGGAAATACCTGCAATAAGTGACATTAGTGTAATTAAATTAGGTATAAATTTAGTGAGCGGATGTTCGGTCATCTAAGTGTCTAAATCTTTTTATATTCTCTAGATTGTATATTTTTGTTGTTTTTAAAATCTCTTGCAATGATAGTTTCACCACCGATACATTGCTGACCAATGCTTACCATTAAATTGTATGAATTGGGAAATTCAATATCTACTCTGCTTCCAAACTTGATAATTCCATATCTTTCACCTTGGTTTACTCTCTCATTAGTTTTAAGATAACAAATTATTCTTCTGGCAATTAAACCAGCAATTTGTGTTATGTATATAACATTAGATCCAGATCTAAGAGTTAATCTTAATCTTTCATTTTCTTCACTTGCTTTATCTAAAGTTGCATTGATAAATTTACCCTCAATATAATCAATCTTTGTAATTTGACCTGAAAGAGGCAATCTTTGAATATGTACATTAAACACACTCAAAAAAATTGAAACTTTGGTATAACTTTTTTTTCCCTCTTTGTACTCACTAATATTTGTAATTAATCCATCTGCTGGGCTAACTAAAATATCATCACCTAATGGAACGACTCTTTCAGGATCTCTAAAAAAATAGAATGTAAAAATTAGTAATATTAAAAAAATTAAAAATAAAGGTTTATATATAAAATAAAAAAAAATTACTAATAAAAATAGTATTATCAGCGCAGCTGAAATTTCTTTATGAAACCTGAAATACATAAGATGGAATTAATATCTGAATTGTATAATTTGATCAATAAAATAGATTTTTTTTATTAACTTAATCTGTTATACAATCAATATCTCTATATAAATGGCAAAAGTTTCAGTAAAAAATCCTGTGGTCGAATTAGATGGCGATGAAATGACAAGGATCATATGGGATTTTATTAAACAGAAGCTCATTCTTCCATATCTTGATATAGATCTAAAATATTACGACTTATCTTTACAAAATAGAGATCAAACAAATGATGAAATTACAGTTGAGGCTGCAAAAGCAATAAAAAAATTTGGTGTTGGTATAAAATGTGCAACGATCACTCCTGACGATAATAGAGTATCGGAATTTAAACTAAAAAAAATGTGGCGTTCTCCAAATGGAACTATAAGAAATATTTTAGATGGAACTGTTTTTAGACAACCAATTATATGTAAAAATATTCCAAGAATTGTAAGGACATGGGATGCCCCTATTGTTGTTGGTAGGCATGCGTTTGGTGATCAATATAAAGCTACAGAAATGAAGATCGACAAACCAGGGAAACTCTTTATGAAATATGTTGATGAAGAGGGAAAAGTAGAGGAAAAAGAGGTTTTTCAATTTCAAAATCAGGGTGTTGCCCTCTCTATGTATAATGTAGACGAGTCAATTAGAGGTTTTGCAAGAGCTTGTTTTAATTATGGATTAAAATTAAAATGGCCTGTATACCTCTCAACAAAAGATACTATTTTAAAAAAATACGACGGAAGATTTAAAGAGA
>CABYGG010000010.1 GCA_902518505.1 uncultured Alphaproteobacteria bacterium | reverse complement strand
TTATTTTCCTCGCTAAAACTTATTTTTCCATTTAATTTGTCTATTTGTGAGATTAAGTTAATGATTTTATCATCAAGTTTTTTTTCAAGTAATTGATCTTCTTTTAGTTTATTACTAATAAATTCATCTACCTTATTACCAGTGCAAGCCTCTATTCTCCTTACTCCTGATGAAACAGACTCTTCACTTATAATATAAAATTTCTCTATATCTTTAACATTTGATACATGCGTTCCCCCACATAGCTCAATTGAATAAGGTTTATTATTATATTCTCCCAGTGTAACAACTCTTACCTCTTCACCATATTTTTCTCCAAACAAAGCCATAGCCCCTTGTTTAATTGCTTCTTCTTGAGATTTAATTTCAATTTGTGTCTCACGATCATTAGAAATTATATTTGTTACCTCATTTTGAATAATATCTATTTGATTTGATGATATTTGTTTATTATGACTAAAGTCAAAACGTAATTTATTCTCATTAACTAAAGATCCGCGCTGAGCTACATGAGGTCCTAAATTATTTCTCAAAGCAGCATGAAGCAAATGTGTAGCAGAATGATTTTTTTTAATTAATTCCCTTAAACTACTATCTATTTTAAGTTTAACTTCATTTCCTATTTTAAAATTGCCTGAAATTACATTACCAAAATGGATAAAAATGCCTTGAGGAGTTTTTCTAGTATCTGTCACACTAAATTCTGCATTTTCTGTGGAAATTATGCCTTTATCTCCAACTTGCCCACCAGACTCTGCATAAAAACATGACTCATCTGTGATAATTGCTGATTTTTTTATTTTATTACTTAATTCATCAACTACTTCTGAGTCTAAGATTAAAGTAGTTACATTTGCCTTTAAAGTAGTTTCATCATATCCTTTAAATACTGTTGGTTTCGTTTTTCTTGCAATATCAAACCATAGCTTTTCAGTATTTCCATCACCGCTACCCTTCCATGAAGATCTAGCTTCCTCTTTTTGTAACTTCATTGATTCATCAAAAGACTCTACATCAACATCGATTTTCTTTGATTTAAGATAATCTTGTGTTAAATCAAGGGGAAATCCAAAGGTGTCATATAATTTAAATGCGATTTTGCCGTCTAATTTATTATTTTTTATATTAGGTATTTCTTGTCCGAGTATCTCTAAGCCTTTACTTAAAGTTTCTCTAAATTTTATTTCCTCATTGTAGAGAGTTTCCTTAATAGCCTCAGCCCCAGTATTAAGTTCTCGGAAAAAATCACCCATTAAGTTTTGCAATTCATCAAAAATTTTGTGAAATAATGGTTCTGAGGATCCTAATGTATAAGCATGTCTTATTCCCCTTCTTAATATTCGCCTTAATACATACCCTCTCCCCTCATTTGAAGGTAAAACCCCATCAGCTATTAAAAAAGAGGAAGCCCGTAAATGATCTGCTATGACTCTAAAACTAGATTTATTTTGTTCAGATATTTTTTTTTGTATAAACTCTTGAGTAATATCAATAATATTTGAAAATAAATCAGAACTATAATTGTCATTACTACCATTTAATAACGCTGTTATTCTTTCTAGACCCATACCAGTGTCTACACATGGTTTAGGTAAATCAAGTCTAGTATTTTTGTCTACCTGCTCATACTGCATAAAAACTAAATTCCATATTTCAATGAAGCGATCACCATCTTCGTCAACCGAACCTGGGGGGCCACCAAAATATTTATCGCCATGATCATAAAATATCTCCGAACATGGTCCGCAAGGTCCTGTGTCACCCATTGACCAAAAATTATCAGAACTTGAAATTTTAATTATTTTACTATCAGGTAAATTAGCTATCTTTTTCCAAAATTTTTCTGCAACTTCATCATCATGATATATAGTAACTAATAATTTATCTTTATTTATTTTAAATTCTTTAGTTATTAAGTTCCAAGCATATAGAATTGCTTGCTCTTTGAAATAATCACCAAAAGAAAAATTTCCTAACATCTCGAAGAAAGTATGATGACGAGTTGTGAATCCAACATTCTCTAAATCATTATGTTTTCCTCCTGCCCGAACACATTTTTGAGAGGTCGTAGCTCTTTTGAAGTCTAACTGTTCCATACCTGTGAAAACATTTTTAAATTGAACCATTCCTGAATTAGCGAACATTAGAGAAGGGTCATTTTCTGGCACTAAAGATCCAGATTTGACATGCCTATGATCATTATTTTTAAAATAATCAATAAACGAATTTCGGACTTCATTAGAGTTCATATTCATGGAATATAGATTAATTTAACTGAAATTTAATATTATTCTTTAGAGTTTTTTTCGACGGTTTCTTCTGTTGTAGAAGGGGGTGGATCAATCATCAGCTCTTCAACAGTGTCAGAATTTGATCTTATTCTACTTTCTATTTCATTCAATAATTCAGGATTGTCCTTTAAAAACTGTTTTGTATTTTCTCTACCTTGACCAATTTTTTCGTCTTTGTAAGAATACCACGCTCCAGACTTTTCTATAATATCAGCTTGAACACCTAAATCTATGATTTCACCAATTTTAGAAATACCTTCACCATACATAATGTCAAATTCAACCATTTTAAAAGGAGGAGCCATTTTATTTTTGACAACCTTCACTCTTGTTTGATTTCCAATAATATTATCTTTATCTTTGATTGCTCCAATCCTTCTAATATCTAGTCTTACAGAAGAGTAAAACTTCAAAGCATTACCTCCAGTGGTGACCTCAGGACTTCCAAACATTACACCTATTTTCATTCTCAGTTGATTAATAAAAACAACCATTGTATTTGTCTTTGAGATGGAGCTAGTCAGTTTTCTAAGCGCTTGGCTCATTAGCCTTGCCTGAAGTCCGGGTAAAGAGTCTCCCATTTCACCCTCTAATTCTGCTCTAGGAACTAATGCTGCTACTGAGTCTATAACTAATAAATCTATTCCTTCAGATTTTACAAGAGTATCCGAGATCTCTAAAGCCTGTTCACCGGTATCAGGTTGAGATATCAATAATTCATCAATATTCACTCCAAGTTTTTTTGCATAACCTGGGTCTAATGCGTGTTCCGCATCAATAAAAGCGCAAGTTCCTCCAACTTTTTGAGCTTCCGCAATTATATGTAATGTTAGAGTTGTTTTACCTGAACTTTCTGGACCATAAACTTCTATGACTCTTCCTTTTGGTAAACCGCCTATTCCCAAAGCTATGTCAAGACCAAGAGAACCTGTTGAATATACATCAATATTTGCATCTATATCTTTCTTTCCAAGCATCATTATGGAACCTTTTCCATATGATTTTTCAATATTGCTTATAACAGATTTAAGCTTGTTTAAATTTTCTTTTTTATCCATTTGATTCTATAGTAAATAGTAAATATTTGTTTCTACTTAACAAGAGTAATAATGGAAAATAACTATAATTTTAGCGATTTTATACCAGGTACAATCGTGGAGTGCCCTTCTCAGCCAGATTGGGGCCTGGGTCAAGTTCAATCTTGTATAAATAGTAAAATCACTATTAACTTTGAGAACGTAGGGAAAAAAGTTATAGATTTAAATGTAGTTGATTTAAAGATACACGAAAATGCTGACTGATAATTTTAAAAGAAAAATTGATTACTTGAGAATATCTGTCACTGATAGATGTGATTTAAGGTGCTCTTATTGTATGGCTGAGGATGTAACCTTCTTGCCTAGACAAGAAGTTTTATCAATTGAAGAAATTATTAAACTTACAAATATTTTTAATGAGTTAGGTGTAAAAAAATTTCGATTAACAGGTGGCGAACCTCTTGTAAGAAAAAACATAGTTTCAATTATAGAACATTTAAATAACCTAAAAAATCAGGGTAAAATTTCAGAGCATACTCTAACTACAAATGGTACGAATTTATCAAGATATGCATCTATTCTTAAAAAGAATGGTGTTGAAAGAATAAATGTTTCTCTTGATACCTTAAATACTGAAAGTTTTAAGAAAATAACTAAATGGGGAGATCTTAGTAAAGTTTTAAATGGTATAGAGGCAGCTAAAAAAGAAGGTATAAAGATAAAAATAAATACCGTTTTGACTCAAAATTTTAATGATAAAGAAATATTTGATATTTTAGATTGGTGTAAAAAAAATCATTTTGATATTTCGTTAATTGAAATAATGCCCATAGGTGATATTGGAGAAAAGCGATTTAATCAATATCTATCAATGAAGAAATTTGAAGAGGATTTAGTAAATAAATTAAATTTAATTCCCTCTAAACACAGAACTAATGGCCCCTCTAGGTACTATGAGTATTCTAATCATAAATCAAAAATTGGTATTATATCTGCTATTTCTCATAACTTTTGCGATACTTGTAATAGAGTAAGACTTACATGTACTGGTAAGTTATATATGTGTTTAGGACAAAATGATTTTGTAGATTTAAAATTTGCCCTAAGAAATCAGACAAAAAATGATATTATTGCCTCAATAGAATATGCCATGTCAATTAAACCAAAAGCACATAACTTTGAAATTCAAAAAGATAATTTTGAGGGATATGTTAATCGTTATATGAATGAGACTGGAGGTTAATAAATGAAAATATGTTTTGTTTCTTTTCCTCTTGAAAAAAATATTGAAGCTCAAGAGAAACTTATAAAAAAATACGGTCATTACGAGCCTGAGGAGGCAGATTTCATTGTAGCACTTGGAGGTGATGGTTTTATATTAAAGTCACTTCATAATTACATGAAACTTAACAAGCCAATTTACGGTATGAATTTTGGATCTGTCGGATTCTTGATGAATGATTACAAACTTGATGGATTAGAGGAACGACTAAATAACGCTCAATTAACAAAATTAAGACCTTTAGTAATGAAAACTTTAAATCCCACAGGTCAAGAAATTAAAGCTATTGCGATTAATGAGATTAGTATTCGTAGAGAAAAATATCAAGCTGCAAAAATTCAAATTATGATAGATAACGAAGTAAGAATAGAAGAGCTTGTTTGTGATGGTGTAATATTATCAACAGCAGCAGGTAGCACAGGGTATAATTACTCTGCTTCAGGACCAATTATTCCACTTGGAAGCAATGTTGTAGCACTAACTGCTGTAAGTGCCTATAGTCCTAGACATTGGCGTGGAGGTCTATTAAAAGATAATGCAAAAATTAAAATTATTAATAATAATCCATCTAAAAGACCGATAGTAGTTCATGCTGATCATATTGAAGCTAAAGATGTTATTTCTGTTGAAATTGAGATGTCCGAGGGTATGGAAATACCTTTATTATTTGATAATGATCATAAAATTGAAGAACGTGTTTATAAAGAAATGTTTAAATCCCACTAATTAAGTGAAATATACTAACAACTCAAAAGTATTCTTAATTTTTTTTTTATTACTAATTTTTCAAAAAAATTCTATTGCTAATGAATGTTTAATAAAAAAAGAGTTGAATATCGGGTTTATCGAAAATAATTACATAGATTATAAATATTACTTATATTATGCACTCGGTGAGTACTCCTTAATTAATGATGTAGAATTTACAATTAGCGAAGTTAATCAAAATGCAAATGAATTTGATATTATATTTGGAGAATTTAGAGATTTAGCTAAGTTAAGTTTAAATCAAACTCAGGTACCTAATAAAGTTTTAAATTTTTATAATGATAATGAAGTTGAAGTTATGGGAAATATATTTCCATTAGATTTAGATACATTTATATTATTAAGCCAGGATAATTATGAACAATTAAATTTTGAGGAATTTTCAGAATTATATAATCCGATAAAATATACACTGGGAATGAGCTTTAAAACTGAAGAGGATATAATAAATTTAATATTATATCATCTGGAACAACCCTCTATTAATGTGAATAGTTTATTATTTGAGTTAACTGCAGATTTATTTTCAAAAACATATCAAAATCTTAACAAAAATATTGTTAATAATAACTTCCTAGAAGTTTTCAACTCTTATGAAAACTCAGAGAATGTTTATACGTTATTTAGTGATGGGATTTTACTCAATAAAAATATTGATTTTAGAAGTTTTCAGCTTTTTCCAAAGAGTAAATATATTTGGGATAGTGATGAGGGAGTTTTTAAAGAAAGTATAGAGAGTAAACCTTTATCTTTTATTGGTTTTAGCGCTTATTTAAACAACTCTCAAGGTTCAGGGTTTTTGTGCTATCTAATTGATGAAGAGGTAAGGCTAAAGGCCTTTAGAGATTTTAACATCCAGTTAAGTCCGTTATCAATTAATGAAGTAAGAAGTATTGAAGATGATTTACCTGACAATTACAAAAAGATTTTAGAAAATAAAAATAAAAATGTACTTAAGCCAAATTATTCCTTAGAAAATAAAAACTATGATCTATTTTCAGGTCTAATTTTTGGTAAATATAAATATGATGATATCATAGACAATCAAGACTATTTAAATTGATAAAAGTATTGAAAAACTTAAGCAATCATCTAAATTCGATTAACAATTTTAACATGGCCTCGTGCTGGAATTGGTAGACAGTCTGGACTTAAAATCCAGTGGGATTTATTCCCGTGGCGGTTCGAGTCCGCCCGAGGCTACCACTTTTTACTAAATGATCATTGTCGAAGTAACTTTTAAAATAGATCCTACTTTAACAAAAGAAACATTAAGGGAAAAATTTTTAGAGACAGCTCCAATTTACAAAACCACACCTGGTTTGATAAGAAAAAACTATATTTCAGACCTTAAAAACAATATTGCAGGAGGTATATATTGTTTTGATAATATGTTAAACGCACAAAGATGGTTCGATAATGAAAGGATTGAATGGATTACAAATAGATATTCGAAACCCAAATTAAAATTTTATGAAAATTTTGTTGTAGTGGACAATGAGTCTAAAAAAATTATTTCAGACGACAATCTGTAAATATGTATTGCTAATTAATAAATAGGCGGCGTCCTACTCTCCCAAGCCTTAAGACTAAGTACCATCGGCGCTGGAGGCCTTCACGACCGAGTTCGAAATGGGATCGGGTTTTTTCACTCCGCTATGACCGCCACAAACTTTTTATAACATTGTAGTTAAAACTTTTCGCTGTGTATTGTAATTCAAGCATTGGATTATTAGTACTGGTTAGCTTCATGTGTTACCACACTTCCACACCCAGCCTATCAACGTGGTAGTCTTCCACGATCCTATAACGAAGCCTAGTTTTGAGGTTGGCTTCCCGCTTAGATGCTTTCAGCGGTTATCCATTCCGTACATAGCTACCCTACGATGCAGCTGGCGCTACAATAGGTACACCAGAGGTACGTCCACCCCGGTCCTCTCGTACTAAGGGCAGATCCTCTCAAGCTTCCACAACCATGGCAGATAGGGACCGAACTGTCTCACGACGTTCTAAACCCAGCTCGCGTACCGCTTTAATTGGCGAACAGCCAAACCCTTGGGACCTGCTTCAGCCCCAGGATGCGATGAGCCGACATCGAGGTGCCAAACCTCCCCGTCGATATGGACTCTTGGGAGAGATCAGCCTGTTATCCCCGGCGTACCTTTTATCCGTTGAGCGATGGCCCTTCCACGAAGTGCCACCGGATCACTATGACCGACTTTCGTCTCTGCTCGACTTGTGGGTCTCGCAGTCAGGCAGGCTTATGCCATTGCACTCGACGAACGGTTTCCAAGCGTTCTGAGCCTACCATCGCGCGCCTCCGTTACTCTTTGGGAGGCGACCGCCCCAGTCAAACTGCCCACCATGCATGGTCCCAACACCGGATAACGGTGTATGGTTAGGCATCAAGGAACAGAAGAGTGGTATTTCACTAGTGACTCCAGAATGGCTAGCGCCACTCCTTCAAAGTCTCCCACCTATGCTACACATCTGTTCCCTAATACCAATACAAAGCTGCAGTAAAGGTGCACGGGGTCTTTCCGTCTAACCACGGTTACTCGGCATCTTAACCGAGAATTCAATTTCACTGAGTCTATGTTGGAGACAGTGGGGAAATCGTTACGCCATTCGTGCAGGTCGGAACTTACCCGACAAGGAATTTCGCTACCTTAGGACCGTTATAGTTACGGCCGCCGTTCACCGGGGCTTCAATTCAGGGCTTGCACCCCTCCTATTAACCTTCCGGCACCGGGCAGGCGTCACACCATATACGTCGTCTTTCGACTTTGCATAGTGCTATGTTTTTAGTAAACAGTCGCTACCCCCTCTTCTGTGCCACCTCCTACTGGTTGCCCAATAGCAGGTCACTTTTATCCCGAAGTTACAAGTGTAATTTGCCGAGTTCCTTCAACATAGTTCTCTCAAGCGCCTTGGTATTCTCTACCCTCCTACCTGTGTCGGTTTTGGTACGGTCTAATGCTGGAGCTATTTCCAGGGACAAATTCACTGCAAGCTCAATCCAGTAAGAACTTACAATTTACTTCATCCGTCACTACCAGCTGGTGCAGGAATATTAACCTGCTTCCCATCGACTACGGCTTTCGCCCTCGCCTTAGGGGCCGACTAACCCTGCGCAGATTAGCTTTACGCAGGAAACCTTAGGATTTCGGCGGAAATGTCTTTCACATTTCTTATCGTTACTCATGTCAGCATTCGCACTTCTGATACCTCCAGCAATGCTTACGCATCACCTTTACAGGCTTACAGAACGCTCCGCTACCCAATTACAAAGTAATTGTCAAAGCTTCGGTAAATGATTTGAGCCCCGTTACATTTTCGGTGCAGGATCTCTTAATTAGACCAGTGAGCTGTTACGCTTTCTTTAAAGGATGGCTGCTTCTAAGCCAACCTCCTGGCTGTCTTGGAGTTCCCACTCCCTTTCACACTTAATCATTATTTGGGGACCTTAGCTGTTGATCTGGGCTGTTTCCCTCTCGTCCAAGGACCTTAGCACCCATGGACTGTCTGCCGTGCAGACTTATCGGTATTCGGAGTTTGATTAGGTTTGGTAGGAATTGCTTCCCCCTAGCCCATTCAGTGCTCTACCCCCGACAAGATTCACACGACGCACTACCTAAATAGTTTTCGCGGAGAACTAGCTATTTCCGAGTTTGGTTGGCCTTTCACCCCTAATCACAAGTCATCCCGTAGCTTTTCAACGCTAGTGGGTTCGGTCCTCCGGTGAATTTTACTTCACTTTCAACCTGCTCATGACTAGATCACTCGGTTTCGAGTCTAATCCCATTAACTAAATCGCCCTATTCAGACTCGCTTTCGCTTCGCCTACACCTATGTGGCTTAAGCTTGCTAATGAGATTAAGTCGCTGACCCATTATACAAAAGGTACGCTGTCACCTCATAAAGAGGCTCCAACTGCTTGTAAGCATCCGGTTTCAGGGTCTATTTCACTCCCCTGCTAGGGGTTCTTTTCGCCTTTCCCTCACGGTACTGGTTCACTATCGGTCATAAAGTAGTATTTAGGCTTAGGAAGTGGTCTTCCTATATTCAGACAGGATTTCACGTGTCCCGCCCTACTCATGTCTATTTTTTACTATCTACCCATACGAGGCTATCACTCACTATGGCCTGCCTTTCCATACAGTTCTGGTTTAGTAAAAAGTAGCACTGGCCTGATCCGCTTTCGCTCGCCACTACTAACGGAATATCTTTTCCTCTAGGTACTTAGATGTTTCAGTTCCCTAGGTTCGCTCTTATAAGCTATGAATTCACTTATAAGTTATTGGGTTTCCCCATTCGGAGATCTCGGATTAAGCTTATTGACAGCAAGTCCGAGCTTATCGCAGTCTGTCACGTCCTTCATCGCCTCTTTATGCCAAGGCATCCACCAAATGCTCTTACGCGCTTGAATTATTAACACACAGTGAAAAGTTTGTAGTTAATAACTTTTTGTAGTTATTTGTTGTTATATTAGTTGTTTAATTGACGAATAACTCGTGCAAGTCATTCGTCTGTGTTATCAGCTTACATATTTACGATTTTAAAAAGTTGGTGGAGGATAGCGGGATCGAACCGCTGACCTCCTGAATGCAAATCAGGCGCTCTCCCAGCTGAGCTAATCCCCCAACATTGTTGGTGGGCGAGGGAGGACTTGAACCTCCGACCTCACGCTTATCAAGCGCGCGCTCTAACCAACTGAGCTACACGCCCAATCAATGCTCTTTATCAACACATGTTGAAAAAAGCAAAACAAATAGACGGTGGTTACTTCGAACGTACACTTAGTTCAAAGTTTTTTTTCCTTTAGAAAGGAGGTGATCCAGCCGCAGGTTCCCCTACGGCTACCTTGTTACGACTTCACCCCAATCGCTGGCCGTACCGTGGGCAGCTGCCTCCCGAAGGTTAGCGCACTGACTTAAGATAAAACCAACTCTCATGGTGTGACGGGCGGTGTGTACAAGACCCGGGAACGTATTCACCGCGGCATGCTGATCCGCGATTACTAGCAATTCCAACTTCATGCACTCGAGTTGCAGAGTGCAATCCGAACTGAGATAACTTTTGGGGATTAGCTCCACCTCGCGGTATTGCGTCCCGTTGTAGTTACCATTGTAGCACGTGTGTAGCCCAGCGTGTAAGGGCCATGAGGACTTGACGTCATCCCCACCTTCCTCCGGCTTATCACCGGCAGTTTCGCTAGAGTCCTCAGCCGAACTGTTAGTAACTAACGATAAGGGTTGCGCTCGTTGCGGGACTTAACCCAACATCTCACGACACGAGCTGACGACAGCCATGCAGCACCTGTGCGAAAGCCAGCCGAACTGAAGGTTACCATTCTGTAACCGGCACTTTCCATGTCAAACGCTGGTAAGGTTCTTCGCGTTGCGTCGAATTAAACCACATGCTCCACTGCTTGTGCGGGTCCCCGTCAATTTATTTGAGTTTTAATCTTGCGACCGTACTCCCCAGGCGGGGTGCTTAACGCGTTAGCTACGACACCGAACAAAAGTCCGACGACTAGCACCCATCGTTTACTGCATGGACTACCGGGGTATCTAATCCCGTTTGCTACCCATGCCTTCGCATCTCAGCGTCAATATCAGTCCAGAAAATCGCCTTCGCCACTGGTGTTCCTTCCAATATCTACGAATTTCACCTCTACACTGGAAATTCCATTTTCCTCTCCTGAATTCCAGAACAGAAGTTTTAAAAGCAATTCCTAGGTTGAGCCCAGGGATTTCACTTCTAACTTTCTGTTCCGCCTACATGCGCTTTACGCCCAGTAATTCCGAACAACGCTAGGACCTTCCGTATTACCGCGGCTGCTGGCACGGAATTAGCCGGTCCTTCTTCTTCGGCTACTGTCATTATCCTCACCGATGAAAGAGTTTTACAACCCTAAGGCCTTCGTCACTCACGCTGCATTGCTGGATCAGGGTTGCCCCCATTGTCCAATATTCCCTACTGCTGCCTCCCGTAGGAGTCTGGGCCGTGTCTCAGTCCCAGTGTGGCTGATCGTCCTCTCAAACCAGCTAAAGATCGAAGCCTTGGTGAGCTTTTACCTCACCAACAAGCTAATCTTGCGCGGGCCAATCTTATAGCGATAAATCTTTCCCATTACTGGAGTATACGGTATTAGCTACAGTTTCCCGCAGTTATTCCGTACTATAAGGTATGTTCCCACGTGTTACTCACCCGTGCGCCACTAAGGACACCTAGCAAGCTAGGGCCTCCGTTCGACTTGCATGTATAAAGCATGCAGCAAGCGTTCGTTCTGAGCCATAATCAAACTCTTAAGTTGAATTACCTACTCATAAAAAACAAAGTTTTAAATTGACGTAGGTTAGACGCCAAAATAACGAGCTGTCATTTTTCTCAAATGAAAGCTTGATCGAAATTTGACGTTATAAACCCACCGTCTATTCATTTCATATTTACAAAAAATAAAGAGCAAGAATCACTAATGCACAATAAATGGCCTAGTGAATCGAATAAAAAGTAGAATATATCTACACTTTATGGAGACATTGTCAAATGCATTTCATTAAAAAAAATAAAAAAAAACTATTGAAAAGAAAGCGTTTTTTAGGAAGTTGGTTGCGGGGGTAGGATTTGAACCTACGACCTTCAGGTTATGAGCCTGACGAGCTACCAAGCTGCTCTACCCCGCGATCAGAAAACGAAAGATATGTCAAAATATCAACAATTACAATGATTATTCTTGGTAGCGGAGGAGGGATTTGAACCCCCGACACATGGATTATGATTCCACCGCTCTAACCAACTGAGCTACTCCGCCATAAAGAAATATTGTTTTATATTATATTAGCCTAATCTTAAATGATTTTGTTTATTTCTCTTAATATGAATTTTTTCGCATTACTAACACCAAGTTTATTCACTTGAGAGTTTATAACAATCTCTACACCCCTCGGTTTTCCATCAAAAATTGGATAGCTACCTACAGAAATATTTTTATATTTTCTCTCAGCTTGAACAAGTAGATGGGCTATTTTACTCTCAAAAAGTTTTGTAGATATTGTGGTTGAATAAAATTTATTTTTAATTTTTATCATTTTTTTAAATTCTTTCATCATCGCTTGTACTATTGAGGGTATGCCAGCAAAAACATAAATATTTTCAATTTTAAAACCTGGTGCTCCACTAACTTTATTTAAAATTAACTTAGAGCCTTCCGGCATATACGCCATTTTCATTCTAGCATCAGTTAATTCAGATTTAATTTTCCTGTAATATCTTTTTAATTCTTTATATGCGCCATTATGTAGTTTGTATTTTTTTTTAACTGCCAAACTAATTGACTCAGATGTAATGTCATCATGAGTTGGGCCTATACCACCAGTAGTGATAATAAAATCATATTGATTTTTTAATTTCCTTATTTGAGAAATAATTATTTTTTTTTGGTCAGGAATTACAACCACTAACTGCAGAGATATACCACAAATGAACAACTCTTTAGCTATATGATTTATATTTTTATCTTGTGTCCTACCTGATAATATCTCATTGCCAATGATCACAAGACAAGCTGAATTAATTTTTTTAGTAGTTAACATAAATGAAGTATAAAGGGGAAATCTTAGAGGGTTTTTTTATAAAACGCTATAAGCGATTTTTTGTCGATTTAAAGATTGATAATGTAGTTGTCACAGCTTACTGCCCAAATACAGGGTCACTTTTAGGTTTATTGAAAGAGGGTTCTAAAGTATTAGTTGCAAAAGTTGAAAACCCAAATGCAAAATTAAAATATAGATTGGAGGCAATTAAAGACCTCAAAACTTTTGTAGGTGTAAACACATCTCTACCAAATGACATAATTTTCAACGCTATGAGGGAAAAAAAAATTTTGCAGGAAATTAAAGGTGATTTCAAAAAAGAGGTGAAATATGGAAAAAATTCTAGAATTGATATCTTTGCTAGCCACCCTAATGGAGATACTTACATTGAAGTCAAATCAGTTACTTTATCAAGGAAAAAGAATTTAGCAGAATTTCCAGATACAGTTACTTCAAGGGGATCTAAACACCTAATTGAGTTAAGTAATATGTCCAAAAAAGGAAGTAAATGTTTTTTAATATATCTAATTCAACGAAATGATGTAGATAGATTTTCTATAGCTAAAGATTTGGATAATGAGTATTATGAAAACTCTCTAATAGCAAAAAAAAGTGGCGTACAATTTAGAGCTTTTAAATGTAACGTATCATATAAAGGTATAAATATTACTGGTGAGATAAATATTGATGAAAATTAAATCATACAAAAGTGATGAAGTAGAACCTTGTAGAGAGGCGAGTAAAATTACTGCAACTATTTTAGACGAACTAAATAATATTATAAAAGAAGATGTCTCAACATCTGAGATTGATGATTATTGTTTAACAAGAATTCAAGAGCTAGGAGGCACACCTGCACCGTTGTTTTACAGAGGTTTTCCAAAGTCTACATGTACCTCATTAAATCATGTTATTTGTCATGGGATTCCAAACCATAATCGAAACCTTCAAAATGGGGATATTTTAAATGTAGATGTAACGACAATAATAGATGGTTGGCATGGGGACTCATCAAGGATGTTTAAAGTAGGAGACATTTCAATTAAAGCAAGTAATCTATGCAAGGTTACCCACGATTGTTTGATAAAGAGTATTGGCGAGATAAAAGTTGGTGAGCCTATCAGTAGAATAGGAAAAAAAATTGAGGATATAGCAACTTCAAACAACTTTAGTGTTGTTAGAGATTTTTGTGGACATGGAGTTGGATTAAAGTTTCACGAGAATCCTAGTATTTTACACTATTACGATAGTGAGTATGATAAAGTAAAGTTTGTAGACGGAATGATTTTTACAATTGAACCCATGATCAATGTTGGTAAATATCAATCCAAAATACTTAACGATGGTTGGACTGCAGTGACAAAAGATAAAACACTTAGCGCTCAGTACGAACATACGATATACATTAATGGTGATATTATTGAGATTCTAACAGAGTCCCCAAGTAAGGCTTTTTATAATTGATACCAAGATACTCTAGAAAAATTCTTAAAGAAATCTGGGAAGATAGTAATAAATTTCAAATATGGCTTGACCTTGAAATTCTCGCTTGCGAGGCAATGGAAAAATTGGGTCAAATACCTAAAGGGACCTCAAACAAAATCAAAAAAAAAGCAAAGTTTAAGGTAAAAGAAATAGAAAAAATTGAAGAAAAAACAAAGCATGATGTAATTGCTTTTTTAACTAATGTAGCAAAGTATGTAGGACCCGAGTCTAGGTATATTCATAAGGGACTAACTTCTAGTGATATTTTAGATACTTCTTTCTCCATACAACTTAACCAATCAAGCAATATAATTATTGAAGGTTTAAAAACTTTGAGTAAATCTCTTTTAAATATTGCAAAAAAACATAAGTACACATTATGTATCGGTAGAAGTCATGGTATTCACGCCGAAACGACTACTTTTGGATTAAAAATATTAGGATATCTAGCCGAAAACAAAAGAAACATAGATCGTCTTAAAAATTCGATAAAACAAATACAAACAATTCAAATGTCTGGTCCTGTAGGGACATATTCAAATATTGACACAAGGGTAGAGCAAATGATTGCTAAAAAATTAAAATTTTCAATCGAACCTGTCTCTACGCAGATAATTCCAAGAGACAGGCATGCGGACCTTTTTTGCTCTTTTGCTATTATTGCAAGTTCCATAGAACGTCTATCAACTGAGATTAGACACCTACAAAGAACAGAAGTTTTAGAAGTTGAAGAAGGTTTTGGAAAAGGCCAAAAGGGTAGTTCGGCAATGCCTCATAAAAAAAATCCAATTTTATCAGAAAATTTAACAGGGCTAGCAAGAGTGATTAGATCATTAACCATTCCTGCTTTGGAGAATATAACTTCATGGCATGAAAGAGATATAAGTCACTCCAGTGTTGAGAGAATAAACGCTCCCAATGCCACCATAACGCTCGACTTTGCAGTTCAAAGAATGATCAACGTTTTAAATAATTTAAACATAAATAAAAAAAATATGATGAAAAATTTAAATCTTTTAAAAGGCCTACCCTATTCACAAAATGTCCTGATTTTTCTTATAGAAAATAAAGTATTAAGAGAAGATGCCTATAAGATTGTTCAAGATTGTGCTTTGAAAACTTGGAAAGGTAATATGTCTTTTAAAGATAATCTTTTGAGTCATCCTCGTTTAGCCAAATTAAAAATATCAAGTAAAGTTAATAATATTTTCAATAATAAAAATCTTTTTAAAAATGTTGATAAAATATTTAAAAGGATTAAATAATGGCAGTAAAATTGAAAAAATTATATGAGGGAAAAGCAAAAATTATTTATGCCAAAACTAGTAAGGAAGTCATAGCTACCTATAAAAATGATGCTACAGCTTTTAATAATTTAAAAAAGGGCTCGATAAAGAATAAAGGTGCAATTAATAATGCTATATCGAGTTATTTATTTCAAATATTGAATCATTGTGATATTCCAACACACTTTATAAAGAAAATTGATAAAAAATCTCAGCTTTTAAAAAAAGTAGATATTATTCCAATTGAAGTTTTAGTTAGAAATTTCTTTGCTGGCTCTTTATCTAAAAAGTTTGGTGTAAAAGAAGGAACACAATTATCTGATACGCTAATTGAGTATTGTTTAAAATCTGATGAACTTGGCGATCCTCATATAAGTTCTGAACATATTCTTAATTTAGGTTTATGTGATTTTGATGAATTAGAGTTAATAGATGAATATTCTTTGAGAATAAATGACATATTAAGGTCTACGTTCTATTCTATAGGAATAAATCTAGTTGACTTTAAATTAGAATTTGGAATTTGTAAAAAAACTGATGAGCTTGTTTTAGCAGATGAAATATCACCAGATACATGTCGTTTGTGGGATTTAAAAACAAATAAAAAACTTGATAAAGATCGATTTCGTAGAGATTTGGGAAATATCGAAGAAGCATATGAAGAGGTGCTTAATAGGTTAAACTTGACAATTTAATGCGAATAAAAATTTTAGTAAGACTTAAAGGCCAAATTTTAGAACCACAAGGAAAAGTAATTGAACAGTCGCTTAATAGTTTAGGATTTACAGAATTTTCAAATATCCGACAGGGAAAACTCATTGAATTAGATTTACCCGATAATATAAGTAAAGAGGAAAAAGCACAAAAAATCGACTCTGCTTGCAAAAAACTTTTGGTCAACGATATTATTGAAGAGTACGAAGTGCTTGGATGAGTTTTAAATCTGCTGTTATAACATTTCCTGGATCTAATTGTGACAGAGACGCATTATGCTACTTAAAAGATTTAACTAAAGGTGAGGTTTATAAAATTTGGCATGAGGAGACATCATTGCCAAAAGTTGATTTAGTAATTTTACCTGGGGGTTTTAGCTTTGGTGATTATTTAAGATCAGGAGCAATGGCATCAAAAAGTAAAATTATTGATGAGGTTGTAAAACATGCAAATGATAATAGATATTTATTAGGTATTTGTAATGGCTTTCAAATTTTAACTGAAATTGGACTTCTTGAAGGAGCATTAATTCGAAATAAAAAACTTAAATTTTTAGGAAAAAATTGTTTTATTAAAAAAAAATTTAAAAATAATTTTAATTTATCAATCAAAGATAACCAAATTCTTCAAATACCTGTAGCTCATAACGAGGGAAATTTTTATTGTGATACTGAAACTTTAAATTTATTAAAAAATAATGAACAAATTGCATTTGAATATTGCAAAGGTGAATTCTCAAATACTGAAGAAAATATAAATGGTTCAATAGAGGCTATTGCAGGTATTACAAACAAAAAAAAGAATGTTCTTGGAATGATGCCTCATCCCGAGAGAGCATATTCTAATTTTCATCAATCACAAGATGGAAGACTTATTATAGAGTCTTTAATTTCATGAATGAAGAGTTAATACTTCAACACGGTTTAACTTTAGATGAATTCCAGGTCATTAGGAAATATCTAAACAGAGACTTAAGTATTGAGGAATTGGGTATTTTTTCTGCTATGTGGAATGAACACTGTTGTTATAAAACTTCAAAAAAATGGCTTAAGAAACTCCCTACAGATAATGAAATAGTAATTCAGGGACCTGGAGAAAACGCTGGTGTAATTGATTTGCAAGATAACGATGGTATTGCGTTTAAAATAGAAAGCCACAATCATCCAAGTTACATAGAGCCTTTCAACGGTTCAGCAACTGGTGTTGGAGGTATACTACGAGATATATTTACAATGGGAGCAAGACCAATTGCTACTCTTGACTCAATTAGATTTGGTTTAATAGAAACTGAAAAGACAAAATACTTGTTAAATGGTGTGGTTCATGGAATTGGACACTATGGTAACTGTATTGGTATTCCTAATATTGGTGGTGAGTGTGAGTTTGAGTCAACATATGATTTTAATAATTTGGTTAATGCTATGGCTGTGGGACATGTTCAAAAAGATAAAATTTTTTACTCTAAACCAAAATCTATTGGTGGCCTTATTGTTTACATTGGATCTAAAACTGGAAAAGATGGAATTCATGGAGCAAGTATGGCCTCTGATGTTTTTTCAGAGGAAGATGAGGATGAAAAAAGACCCTCTGTACAAGTTGGTGATCCCTTCATGGAAAAACTTTTAATGGAAGGTTGCTTAGAATTAATGTCTTCAGGTTTAATAGAGTCTATGCAAGATATGGGAGCTGCGGGTATTACCTCCTCCAGTGTAGAAATGGCTTCAAAAGGAAATGTAGGTGTTTATATCAATCTTGATAAAGTTCCATTGAGGCAACCACTGAGCGCCTATGAGATACTTTTATCTGAAAGCCAAGAAAGAATGCTAGCTGTTATCGATAAAAAAAATAATCATAATGTCAGAGAAATTCTTCAAAAATGGCAAATTGATTATGAAGTCATTGGAGAAATTACAGATACAAAAAGAGTTGTGTTTGAGTCAAATAATAAAAAAGTTGTCGATCTTCCTGTAGAAATAATTGTTGATGATGCTCCTGAATACGATAGAGAGTTTTACATCCCAAGAAAAAGAAAAAACAAAGATTTTGATTTTTCCAAAATTAAATTGGAAGATATGATAATTAACCTTCTTACAAATCTTAATTATTTAGATAAAAGTTGGGTTTTCGATCAATATGACTCTACTGTGATGGGAGATACTATCAGAGAACCAGGTCAATCATCAGGTATAGTAAAGATTCACGGAACACAAAAAGTTATTGGTGCATCTACCGATTGCAATCCATTATACATAAGAATTAATCCTTATGAGGGAATGAAATATACGGTTGCTGAGTCATATAGAAATCTAATTGCATGCAATATTAATCCTTTGGCGATTACAAATAACCTTAACTTTGCAAGTCCTTTAGATCCAAACATTATGGGAGAGTTGGTTTTATCTATTCATGGATTAAAAACTGCAGCTGTCAAATTTAATACACCTATTGTTTCAGGTAATGTATCTTTATATAACCAGACAAATGAAATACCAATTAAGCCTACACCTGTAATAGGAATGGTAGGTTCCAATATGGATTTAAATAAAATAAACACAAATAAGTTTTGTGAAATTGGTAATAAGATCCTTATTTTAGGAAAACAATTAACAAAAAATTGTAGTCCTTACTTATTACAAGATCAAAAAATTGCTTTTAACATATGTGAATTTAATGACTTAGAGGTATTAGATCTAGATTTTGAGAAAAAAATTGCAAATTGTGTTTTGGAATTATCAGATTTGAAATGCATTATGTCTTGCAATGATATTTCCAGAGGGGGTATCTTTTCGGCATTATTAAAAATGCAATATAAGGATATGGGTTTTAGGGTCAAGGTCCCTGATCCTATTGATTTATTCTGCGAATATAGTGCTGGATATGTGATTGAAATCAGAAGTAAAGATTTTGAAGAAGTAACTTCATTTCTGACAAAAAAAGGTGCTGAATACCATGAAATTGGGGAGATAATTAAAGAAGGTATTGAGATAAACTCTAAAAAATTTGACTATTTTGATATTATGAATAAATATCGTAATGATTTTGAGAAGATAATTAGTTAGATGCCTATTGAACAAAAAAAATTAGAAGGACTCCTTGAGAACAAATTTCCAAATTCTAAAATTGTAATTGAGGATCTTGCCGGTGATAACGATCATTATTCAGTTGAAATTGAAAGTGATATGTTTAACGGATTGTCACGTATACAACAACACCAGTTAGTTTACAAATTACTAGATGGATTAATGGATAAAGAGCTTCATGCTATGCAATTAAAAACGAAAGGAACAAAATGATGGAATTAGAGAGTAGTACAAAAGAACAAATTGAAAAAATGATTGGAGATAATGAAGTTTTCCTATTTATGAAAGGTAACCCTGACTTTCCTATGTGTGGTTTCTCGTCAGTCGCAAGCGCAATTTTAAAAAAAACTGGGGTTGAGTTTGGCCATTGTAATGTACTTGAAGATAACAACATTAGAGAAGGTATAAAAACATATTCAAATTGGCCTACGATACCTCAACTTTACATAAAAAAAGAATTTGTAGGTGGTTGTGATATTATGAAAGAAATGGCTGAGTCTGGTGAACTTCTAGAATTACTTAACACAAAAGGCATCAAAACAGAAGTAAATTAAAAAAGGGGCATTTATTTTGCCCCTCTAATTAGTTATTTGAAATATAATTATTTAATTCTTTATAATAAGAATTATTTTCTCCAACTAGTTTTTTGAGTAAAGCTAAATTATTTAGGGCATTTTCTTTTTGACCAAGATCTACATACATCTCACCTTGGTATTCGATAGCACCTAAGTGTTCTGGGTCTAATTCAAGAGCTTTTTTGTAATATTTTGCTGCATTATCAAAGTCTTCACTTTTTCTGTATGCAAAACCTAACTCATTGTAAACATCAGCTTTAGTAAAATCTGAAGAACTAGCAGTTGTAAGAATCTTCAGCTTTCTTATTGCCTTATCATAATCTTTGCTTCTTATTAGCTTAATTGCTGACTTATAATCTTTTCCATAATTAGTTTTAGCACTATCATCGGAGCTAGATCCAGCAGCGAAAAGGCTTGTAATAAAAAGAGAAAATATGACTGTTAATATTTTTATTTTCATAAGTATCTTTTCGAAATTTATGCGCAGTTAGATTAATTGAATAGATTATTAACTATTGATTATCTAGAGTAGAATTCAACGACTAAATTAGGTTCCATTTGAACAGGGTAAGGAACATCTGTCAATTGAGGTCCTCTAACAAATTTACCAAGACATTTTGATATTTCTAGTTGCAAATACTCAGGAACATCTCTTTCATTAGAGCTCAATGTTTGAATTATCATTGGAATATTCTGGCTAGTTTGTTGAAGGGATATTTCATCACCATCATTAACCTGATAAGATTTTTTATTTACTACTTTACCGTTTACCAAAACATGCCCGTGATTTACTAGTTGTCTTGCGGAAAATACAGTTGGAGCAAACTTTAGTCTAAATACAACAGCATCTAATCTTCGTTCCAAAAGTTCAATTAGAATTTGACTAGTATCACCTTTTTTTTCTAGATGCTGCTTGATAAATTTTTAAAAATTGTTTCTCAGTAATATCGCCATAATATTTTTTGAGCTTTTGTTTAGCTGCTAATTGAACTCCAAAATCAGAAGGTTTTCTTCTTCTTGCTTGACCATGTTGGCCAGGACCATAGGGTCTTCTATTAAAAGGACTTTTTGGTCTACCCCATAAATTTAGGCCTAGTCTTCTATCAATTTTATGTTTTGACGATAGTCTTTTTGTCATGAATTGGTGATTTATATAGATTTAGCCTTTTAAGTCAATTTATTTTGTAATAAATTTTAAAATTCCATAGGCTGTTTTTATTTGTTTTTGGTCTATTTTTGATGTTTTTAAAAAATTTCTTAAAGATATTTCTAAATTATCTCTTTTGGATGAGATTGATGTAAATTTTCTTTTTTCTAGTATTTTCATCAGAAATGATAAAAATTTTTCAATATCTTTTGAGCTTGCAGGAGAATTTTCAAAAGTTGGATTAATATTAGTTAGAGATATTTGACTCAATTCATAAGCAATTAAAGCTACAGTATGAGATAAATTGAGCGAACTCTTGTTGTATGTAGGTAGAGACAATAGAAAATTAGCATGCGATATCTCCTTATTGGACAATCCATTATTTTCTTGACCAAACAAAATTGATATTTTTTTCGATTTTAGTTTAGATATTTCATTTACTTTTATTGGAGGTATGTGAAAGTCTCTTTTCCTAACTGTCGTTGCAATTAAGATATCACTACCTTTCATAGCTTCTGGTATTGATTGATATACCTTTACTTTTTTAACTAAGGATGAAAAATGCTTTGCAGATTTTATTCCCTTATCATTAGGCCAAATTTTTCTTGGGCTTACTAAGGATAAGTTCTCAAAACCAAAACATCCTATTGATCTTAGAGACATACCAACATTTTCAGATAACTGGGGTTTGTTTAATATAAATTGAATTGTTTTTTTCAAGAGGACTTAATTAATTTATAAATTAAGCTCTCTCTAAGGGCGTTATAAGACGCATCAATTATATTAGTAGAGACACCTACTGTTGTCCAAATAGATCCTTTTTGATCCTTTGTCTCGATAAGAACACGAACTATTGCATCTGTTCCTTTTTCTGAGGATAAAATTCTTACCTTAAAATCAGTTAATTCTAAATCCTCTAAAGCAGGGTAAAAGCCCATTAATGATTTTCTTAAAGCTTTGTCCAAAGCATTTACTGGACCATTTCCTACTTCTACATTCATGTATTCTTTTTTTTCAACTTCTATCCTTACAGTTGCTTCAGACTCAGTTACCAATTCTCCTTTAGCATTCCATCTTCTATCATCAATAACTTTAAATCTTTTTAATTCAAAGTACTCTGGGATACCGAAAAGAGTTTGTCTAGCTAGTATCTCAAAACTCGCAATTGCCTGATCGTAAGCGTAACCCTTGAATTCTCTCTCTTTTACTTTTTGGAGTAAAAAATCTAATTTATCTGAATGATCATCTGGGTTAATACCAACAGTATTTAAAAGAGATATGATATTGGATCGGCCAGATTGATCAGAAATTACAACTTTTCTAGTATTACCTACTATTTCTGGGTCTATATGCTCATATGTTTTGGGGTCTTTGTTAATTGCTGAAACATGCAAACCTCCTTTATGTGAAAAGGCATTTTCACCAACATAGGCTTGTTGAGTATTTGGCATACGATTTAAAATTTCATCTAAAAGCAATGAGGTTTTCTTTAAGGCTGATAATTTTTCTTTAGGAATACTAGTTTCAAATTTTGTTTTCAAAATAATTGAGGGAATAAGAGATACTAAATTAGCATTTCCACACCTTTCTCCTAATCCATTAATTGTGCCTTGGATTTGTCTCACTCCTGCTCGCACAGCAGCCAGTGAGTTAGCAACTGCATTTTCTGTATCATTATGAGCATGGATGCCCAGTTTTTCACCTGGTATATATTTTGTTACTTCTTGAACAATTGTCTCTACTTCATTTGGCAGAGTTCCACCATTAGTATCACACAATACTATCCACCTAGCTCCATTATTTAAAGCCTCAGTTAAACAATCTAATGCAAATTTAGGATCTGATTTATATCCATCAAAAAAATGCTCAGCATCATACATTGCCTCTAAACCTTTTTCATTGATATGAGAGATACTTTCACCAATCATTTTTAGATTATCAGATTTTGAAATGCCTAAAGCCTTTTCGACCTGATATGAAGATGATTTCCCAACAATGCAAATATGTTTTACATTTGTATTAATTAAAGTATTTAGACCTGGATCGTTTGAAACACTTGTATTAGGTCTTCTGGTCATTCCAAAAGCAACCAAACTAGAGTTTTTAAAATTTGTTGTAGAATTAAAAAAACTATCATCAGTTGGATTTGACCCTGGCCAACCACCCTCAATATAATCTAAACCTAATTCATCGAGAGCATTAGAGAATTTGATTTTATCATCTACACTAAAATCAACACCGGTAGTTTGTTGACCATCTCTTAATGTGGTATCAAAAAAATAAATTTTATTTTCTAGTTTTTCTTCCATGTTGTGCCATTTTTGGTGTCTTCTAGAACAATCCCTTGTTTAAATAACTCATCTCTAATTTTATCTGCTAGTTCAAAGTCTTTATTTTTTTTAGCCTCTTGTCGGCGGGATATCATATTTTCAATAAATTCTTTATCAAGGTTTAAATCTGTTTTATTAAAACTAGGATTTAATCCTAATAAGCTTAAACCATTATTAAAATGAGCTAATAAATCATCATTATTCTTGTCTTTTTTAATGTTAGATATTATTTGCTGTAATCTCATCAGTGCTTTTGGGGTATTTAGGTCATCTAAAAGTGCATTAACAAATTCTGAGTCTAATTCTTTGCTATTAACCTCTTTAATATGTTCTCTCCACTTGTTAATGATGTTTTCACTATAACTTATAAGATCGTTTGAAAAATCAAGTGGTTGACGATAATGAGTAGTCAGTAGTGAATATTTGAGAACAGCAGGATCGTGTTTATATAATAAATCATTAACAATTGAGGTATTTCCTAAAGATTTTGACATTTTTTCACCCTTAAAATTTATAAATCCATTATGGAGCCAAAAGTTCGACATCTTTTTATCATGACAACATGTTGACTGAGCAATTTCATTCTCATGATGTGGAAAAATAAGATCAATACCGCCCGCATGGATATCAATGGTTTCTCCAAGTAATTCTGAAATCATAGCTGAACACTCTATGTGCCATCCAGGTCTACCATTACCCCATGGGCTATCCCAGTGAGGTTCATTTGTTTTTGATGGTTTCCAAAGGACAAAATCTTCTGGATTTTTTTTGTAATCGGCAACTTCTACTCTTGCACCAGATATTATGTCTTTTAATGAGAACTTAGAGAGAGAACCATAACCATTAAATTTCTTTGCTTCAAATAAAACATGTCCTTCAGATACATAAGCATATTTTTTTTCAATAAGAGATGTAATCATCTCAATCATTTTTGAAATATAATCTGTGGCTTTTGGTTCATGTGTTGGAGATAATATTGATAAAGAATTTAGATTTTGTTGATATATTTTTTGAGTAGAATTAACCAACTCATCTGTTGATATTTTAAGTTCATTGGCTTTATCTATAATTTTATCATCAATGTCTGTTATATTTCTGACGTAACGTACACTATCCTCTCCAAAAATTAGTCTTAGGACTCTAAATAAAATATCAAAAACTATAATTGGTCTGAAGTTTCCTATGTGTGGATTACTGTAAAGGGTGGGTCCACAAGCGTACATCTTAACAGCAGATGAGTTAATAGGTATAAGTTTTTCTTTTTTTTTGGTTAAAGTGTTAAAAAGATTAATATTCATTTAAAATTTTTTTTAAACCTTCGTGGCCAAAATAATTATATAGGTCTTTAACAGATGGGCCATTTTGATTGCCTGTAAGTATATAACGTGTATTAGTAAATATTTCTTTTTTTGATAGTGATTTATCAATGCTCATTAAGTAATTGACATATTCATCAAAACTAAAATTTGAAATACCATTCAAATTTTTAGTCAAAAGTTTGATAAAGTCACCTGAGGGTTGAATTTTAATTTCTCTTCTATTAATAATATTCCATAAATTTTTTATATCTTCATACTTTTCAACATTTTCTTTAATAAGTTCCCACTCAGCTTCAGTTAAAGCTAACTCTTCTAGCTCAGGGAATTCATTATTTAAACCTTTTAAATTCATTGACCTTAATGAATTTTTTTGAAAAAAGTCGATTTTATGAATATCAATTTTTGGTAAGTTTTTAGAAATATCCTCTAAATTAAAATCTCTAAAATTATTCTCTAAAATGGTTTCAAAATCATAATCTGAGTTTAAACCAAGTGAATACAAATAAGATAGAATACTGTTAACTGTATATCCACTGTTTCTGAATTGCTTAAGTGAAATTGAGTCCAAATTTCTCTTACTTAGTTTTGTTCCATCCTCATTAAGCATTAATGGATTGTGACCTAATGAAGGTAAATCAGAATTTAAACATTTAAATAATTCTAAATGAATTGCTGAATTAGTTAAGTGGTCTTCGCCTCTAATAATGTGAGATATTTTCATATCTATATCATCGATGACACTTGGAAAATGGTAGAGGTAGCTACCATCAGCCCTCCTTAAAACAGGATCTGATTGAGAAGCTAGATCTACTTCGGTCTCTCCTTTTACTAAATCATTCCATTTAATTTTAGTCTGTGAAAGCTTAAATCTCCAATAAGGCTGAGTACCATTAATTATTTTTTTTTCAACTTCTTCTTTAGATAAATTTAATGAGGATCTATCGTAGATTGGAGGTTTTCCTGCTTTTAACTGCAACTTTTTTTTTATATCTAAATCCTCACTTGACTCAAAACATGGGTAAACAAATTTTAAAGAAATTAATTGATCGAAAAGTTCATTATATCTCTCAATTCTTTTGCTTTGATAAAAAGTTTCATCATATTTTATTTTTAACCAATCAAGATCAGATGCTATGGACTCTACATATTCATCTTTGCTTCTCTCTTGGTCAGTGTCGTCATATCTAAGAATAAATTTACCATTATTTTTTTTTGAATATGCCCAATTTAAAAAGCAAGATCTCATATTTCCTAAGTGCAGGTGACCAGTTGGGCTCGGGGCAAAACGTGTAATTATCATTTAACTTTTTTTAAGAGGTACTCTCTTGAAACTTTTACTCTAGAGAAATTACCATATTTTATAATATCAGCAGTTGCATATGTTTCTGACCACTTTTCTGGTAGATAACTTCCAGTTCCTATGACATCTATTGGAACTTTGGCTAAAGACATTGCCTTGCATTTCTCATTTGTAAATCCGCTAGATGCAATAATTTTTACTTTTTTAAAACCAAAATTATCAAGTTGTGCTCTCAAATACCACAAAGATGCAGCAGAGACTCCAGGCCCAACTAAGTGTTTTAACTCTTTGTCAGATCTGTATTCTTTGATTGAACCGGGAGCGTGTTTTTCTAAGACCTCATATGATTTTGAGGTATCAAGATTCTCAATAAATCTTCCATTTGGGGTATCAAGTCTTATCATTACTTTTCCAGCTTTAGACAACTTATCGAAATGGCTACAAACTTGAATAGAGTCAGTAATTTCCTTACCGAAATAATCAGGCAATACAACTAAATCATCTTTTGGAAATGTTTCATGAAACATTTTTACTGCCTCAAGGGTAGATCCTGCATATCCTATTAATGCATGTGGCATCGTTCCTAATGCTTTATTAGATTGAAAATAATGTGATGTTGCATCTATCGATGTTCCAATAAAGCCTTTAGCTTTTTTTCTTTTTGCTGATTTTGATCCTACTGATGCCGCATATGACATTAATTCAGACATCTCTGTACCTGCACAATGTCTTGCATCCATAGCTATAAAGGACGTTTTAGGCAAGTCTAAACACATTTGATATGCATTAGCTGCTGCTATACAAGCTGGACCAATTTTTTGTAAGAGTAAAGTTTCCAAATCGACTATATGTTTAAAAGAACCCCTAATATAAAGAATTGGTTCTCCAGCACCGAAATGGTCACCCTCTTTGAATGGACTAGAAGTTGATACTTTTATTCCTCTGTCTTTTGAAATTTGTTTAATCCAATTTATTGCTAGTTTTAATGCTATAACACCTGGTCTACGAATAAAAACAGCATAAGTAACTTTAATATCTCCATACTTATGGATAATTTTTTTTGTTTTTAAAAAATAATTATCAGTAAAATTATTAATTAAATTTGAATTTATTTTTTTATTCATTATGAATAAGAAAACTAATTCATTTCGCCATTGGACAATAAATCAGCCAGTAGAAAAGATAGCTCTAATGATTGATTAACATTTAGTCTTGGGTCACAAAACGTATGGTATCTATCACCTAAATTTTCATCTTTAATATCATCAGGCCCACCGACACATTCAGTTACATCTAAACCTGTTAATTCAAGGTGAACACCTCCTGCGACTGAACCCTCTGATTTATGAATTTCAAAAAAAGACTGAATTTCTTTAAAAATATTCTCAGTAGCTCTAGTTTTATAGCCAGATTTACTTGTAGAAGTATTTCCATGCATAGGATCACATATCCATGTAAGATTAAGACCGAGTTTATTAATTTCTCTCAATAAATCAGGGTATTTTGAATTAATTTTATCTGCTCCCATTCTAACAATAAGTGTAAGTCTTCCACCTTCATTTTCAGGATTCAGTATCTCAATATTTTTTTTTAAATCATCAATGGTTGTAGATGGACCTACTTTAAGACCTAAAGGATTTTTTATACCACTTAAATAGTGTATGTGAGCACCATTAGGATCTCTAGTTCTATCACCGACCCACAAAAAATGAGAATTTACATTGTACCACTCACCTGTAGTGCTATCTATTCTTGTAAAAGCTTGTTCATAAGGTAAAAGAAGTGCTTCATGGCTTGTGTAAAAATCTGTCTCTCTTAGTTCTCTTGTATTTTTTTCATTTACACCACAGGCATTCATAAATTTTATACTTTCTGCAATTTTTTCAGATAATTCTTTAAATTTTTTTGTTGTATCAAAGTTATCTGCAAAATCTAAATTCCATTTATTTAATTGTGTTAAACTAGCAAAACCTCCTTGAGCAAAAGCTCTTAATAAATTTAAAGTTGAAGCTGAATGGTTATAAGCTCTGATCATTCTTTTAGGGTCTGGTTCTCTAGAGGACTCGTTAAACTCAAATGAATTGATAATATCTCCTCTATAACTAGGTAGCTTTTGACCGTTTTTTTCTTCAAAGTCTGAGCTTCTTGGTTTAGCAAATTGTCCACCCATTCTCCCTAGTTTAACGACCGGTTTATTAGTGGCAAAAGTCAAAACAACAGACATTTGCAATAGTAATTTAAAATTATCTCGAATTGTATTGGGGTTTAATTCTTGAAAGCTCTCAGCACAGTCACCACCTTGTAAATAAAAGGACTCTCCTTTTTGAACTTGATAAATTTGTGATTTTAGAGACCTAGTCTCACCAGCAAATATTAAAGGAGGCATAGAGGATAATTCCTCTATTACAGAGTCTAAATTACCTTGATCAGCGTAAGCAGGCATTTGCTTTGCTTCAAAGTTTTTCCAACTATCTTTAGTCCATTTCATGAGGCAAGGATTATATTGTTAAATGTATTAAATAAAAGTAATTATTGGGTTTTAGATTTAAAAGGCCAAATTTTGGGTAGCTTTAATTTAGGTAATGATGGCTCATAACCTGTTGCATAAAAATTATCTATGCTGGATTGTTTATTATCTGAATACTTTGAGTCAATATCTTCATGATTGATAATTCCGATATTATCAACGATATCTACAGTGGTGATTAGGCCATGACTGTCTGTAATGTAATAGCATTTATCTAAATTTAAATAATCATATGAGCTTTTACCGATTTGATAAGAATTTTTATCAGAACCATCAGATAGAAAAATAAAATTTTTTATGTTTTTTATTTTATGTTTGTTTGAAAGTATGTATGTATCGTCATCCTTGAGTATCTCATGAATATACTTTTTATTACTTAATTTTAAATTAGGGAAAAAAGTTCCTATTGATAAGTAACTAGGATATTGATTGTCATCAATAATATTAGAGAAGAAATTATTTTGTTTGTTAAAATTATTATTAATTTCTAATACTTGATTAGAAAATATGTAAGATTTATTAAACCTGAGTAAAAATTTAAATATTAATAAAGATATAAACTTAGGGAAAAAATTATAAAAATTAAAAAAAAGAATATTAATATAGTAATTGCTATTATTGCTGGAATTATACGTATTCTTATTGTCTAAAGTATTTAAGCTTAAAAGATTAACTATTTCATAACATATTCCCAAATAAGATTTATTTTTGATTATAATCTCTTTGGTATTATTATTTTTAGAGTAATTAATAGATAAACTAGTTGGGACTTTGATTTTAATAAGATCACTCTCTTGAATTTTTTTATTAGCAATTTTCTTAATATATTTTTTTAAAAGGGATATATTCTCAGAAAAAAAGTGTATTGTGCTGCTATTTGGAAAAACAATATTAATTTTTTTAAATTTTAAATTAGTAAAAATTGATGAGCAGTATTTGTGTTGAATCTCATTAATTTCAAATCTATAAAAAATTTTATAATCTGTTGTTTCGATTTTAATATCTGGATTATTATCTTTAACAGTGTAGCCATTATCATTAATTAAATAAGATATTTGTTCTCCTGTAATTGGTTCTCTTGTAAATAACTTAGATTTATTGATTATTCCATATGTGTCTAAAGGCACTGAATTAAATGTATTTGATTTCAATTTATCCTCAGGAAAAAAAATAGTTTGTTTAAAATTAGCTTTTTCGATATTTGAAGAAAGCTGTGGTTTGATACCAAACTGAGCGTCAATCACACTAGCTAAAATCTCATTATCAACTTCGATATTCATATTAAATAGTATTCAATTTATTCAACGGTAACTGATTTAGCGAGATTCCTTGGTTGATCAATATCAGTACCTTCATTAAGAGCAAAATAATATGAAATGAGTTGAAGAGGAATAGTATAAATGAAAGGTGTGTCAATAAAGTTTTCTTTGGGTAGGCTTACATTATGTGTGTTTAATGATTTTATTTGAATTTTAACACTCGATAAAATTATAACCTTACCATTTCTAGCAGCAATTTCCTCAGCATTTGAAATAGATTTCTCATATAGTTCGTTGTTTGGCGATAAGCAAATTGTTAATGATTTTTTATCGATCAATGCAATTGGGCCATGTTTCATCTCTCCTCCAGGAAAGCCTTCGCTATGCATGTAAGATATCTCTTTTAATTTCAAGGATCCCTCTAATGCTATTGGGTATACAATATTCCTTCCAATAAAATAACAAGTATCAGATTGGCTTAATTTTTTTGCAATTTTTTTCGCCTCTGGTGTAAAATTGATTATTAATTTTTTCAACTTTATTGGTAATAACTTTAGAATTGCTAAATTCTTATTATAATCTTTTTTCGATATGGAATTTGTCATTTTACCAATTTCAATAGAAAGATTGGCTAAGCTCAATATTTGACAAGTAAAAGCTTTAGTTGAGGCTACACCAACTTCTTTATCAGCATAAGTAGGTATAGTTACATCAGCCTCCCTTACCATACTACTCTGTAAAGAATTAGTTATAACTATAGAGGAATGTTTGTTTTTTTTGATATATTTTAAAGCCATCAATGTATCCATGGTTTCACCAGATTGTGAAATAAAAATAAATAATATTTTTTCGTCTTTATTTATTTTTTTATATCTAAGCTCGGAAGCTAATTCTGATGAAGTATCTATATTTGTATATTTATTAAAATAGTACTCCCCAACTAAACAAGCATGGTATGCAGTACCACATCCAACAAATATTATTTTTTTGTTTAAAATTAAATTTTTAAATTTGCTTTCAAAATCATTAAAAAATTCTTGTAAATAGTTTTTTTGAGTAGCTTTTATAACTTCAGGCTGCTCATGAATCTCTTTCAACATATAATGTTGATATTTTCCTTTATCATATGGGTTTTGTTTAATTTCATTTTTTTCAAAAAGTATTTTAGCTTTATTTAAACTAGATATTTTAGACTGCTGAATTTTAATAATATCACCATCTTTAAGATGATAAATCTTATCACTATAATCAGATAAAATAGATGAATCTGAGCATATGTAAGAGGAGTTTTTATTATGTGATAAGGCGATTGGACTGCCATTTTTTAATAAGTAAAAACAATTATTTTTTTTTTATAAATATAACAAAGGCGTAGTTTCCTTTAATTACACTTTTAAATACTCTAATAGCTTCATCTGAATTTTTATATTTATTGACTAAATAGGTGAGAAAGTAAAAACTGGTTTCAGTATCTGATTGAATATTTTTAGGAATTTCTACAAATCGATTTTGAATTTTTCTATAGTTTTCAATTATACCATTACAAACTAAAGTAAGATCATCATTTGCAAATGGATGAGCATTGTTTTTACTAACAACTCCATGTGTTGCCCATCTTGTATGACCTATCACACCATAAAAATTTTTATCTGATATATTTTGAGCTTTATTTTTTAGTTCTGATATTTTGCCGACACTTTTAATGGTTTTTATTCGTTCTTTTGAAAACAAGGAAATGCCAGCAGAGTCATACCCTCTATATTCCAGCTTTTTTAAAATATCTATAGAGTTATTCTTTAAAGAAGATGAATTTAAGATACCAACTATACCGCACATTATTTTTTATTATTAATTTTATTTTTCTGTTTTGATCTGGCTATTGAAAAATGATTATTTGGTATTGATTTAGTAATTACAGATCCTGCAGCTATGTATGCTTTATTACCTATATTGACAGGTGCAATAATAGAAGAATTTGATCCAATAAAGGTATTATTACCTATTTTGCATTTCAGCTTATTTTTTCCATCATAATTACAAGTAATAGTTCCGGCCCCAATATTACTATTTGTTCCTATAGATGAGTCTCCGATATAACTTAAATGATTTACTTTTACTCCCTTTGATAATTTTGATTTTTTAATCTCAACAAAATTACCAATTTTTACCTCATCTGCCATAATAACCTCAGGTCTTATTCTTGCATAAGGGCCGATGGAGCAGTTATTACCTATTGTGGAATTTTCAATATAAGAAAAGGATTTAATAATTGAATTACTTTTGATACTTACATTTTTTTTTATAACAACATGTGGCTCAATTACTACTCCCGGAGCGATACTAACATTGCTCTCTATATAAACCGTATCAGGATGAATAATTCTAACACCACTGTCTATTAATTTTTTCTTTATAAAATCTTGAGATAATGTTTCTAATTTATTAAGTTCATTTAAGGTGTTAGCACCTGATATCACTGTGGCTTTATTTAAAAAAGTAGTCATTTTAAGTTTTTTATTTAAACAGACATTTACTAAATCAGTAATGTAAAATTCATTCTTATTTTTATTTTTTTTTATTAATTTTAAATTTAATGCAGCTTTTTTTGAAATTAAAAATATGCCAGTATTTATCTCATTGATTAATTTCTCTTCGCTTGAACATTCATTTTCTTCAATAATACTTATTAATAAATTATTTTTTTTAATTATTCTTCCATACCCTTTTGGATTTCTTACATTTTGTGTAAGAACTGATAAGTCATCATCATTCTTTACACCTTTTGAAACAAAATCAGAGAGTATTTTATAATCGAAAATTGGTGTATCTGCTAAGGTCAATAAAAAATAATCAAATTTATTATTGTATTTATAAAATTGTTTAAAAGCTCCACCAGTACCGTCTATTGGATTTTGAATAAATACTTTTTCATAAATGAAATATTTTTTATTAGCTTTACTTGAAATAATAAAAGTTTTTTTTACTTGTTTAATTTTATTTAGTGCATCTAAATTATACTGTATTAACTCTTTACCAGATATTTCATGAAGAAATTTTGGTTTAGATGATTTAAATCTTTTGCTCTTTCCAGCAGAAAGAATAATGGCGCATATATTCATAAAGTTGTAAAATAATATTAATTAATCTTAACTGAATACTAAAAATATATCTAATTATGTAAATTATGCCCAATATCGTCAAATCAAATTTATCAAAGCAACTTACACATTTCTTAAAGTCTAAACTATTAAAAGATGAATTAGTAGTCTTGCCAACAGAAACTGTTTATGGGCTAGCTGGTTTAGGAACCAATATTAAAGCAGCAAAAAAAATTTTCTTATTAAAAAAAAGACCGTTGAAAAAAAAACTAATATTTCATTGTTCAAGTTTAAAAATGGTAGATAAATTTTTTAATTTAGATGATGAAAATTTAATTTTAGCTAAAGAATTTTGGCCTGGGCCTCTTACTCTTGTTTTACAAAGGAAGTCTCTCGAAATACCCAAATCTCTTACATTAAATAATGAGTGTGCTGTAAGAGTTCCAAATAATAAATTTACATTAAATTTAATTAATAAAGTAGGTAAGCCCCTTGTAATGCCTTCAGCAAACAAATTTATTGAGACAAATTTATTAATTGTAGATGATGGAAAATGTAAAGTTGGTATCGAGTCAACTTTAATTAAAATATCTGATAACAAATTGAATATAATAAGACCAGGGATGATATCATTAGAAAATGTGAAAAAAATATTACCCTATATGGTTATTAGTAAATATAACAAAAATTTAAGTTTTCCTGGAACTTCAAAAAAACATTATTCTCCGAAGAAGAAAATATTTTTAAATGTCAAAAATGCTAAAAAAAAATCTGCATATATAAACTTTGGAGCAAATAAGAAAGGTCAATTCAAAAATTTAAGTAAGAGTAGAAATTTAATTGAAGCTGCCAAAAATCTTTATCATTTTATTTTTTTAGCAGATAACGACAACCAATATAAAAATATAAGTATCGCACCTATTCCTTATAAGAAAATAGGAATCGCTATAAATGATAGATTACTAAGAGCATCTAAATGAAGTTTCCAATAAAAACTATAAGAAAAAGTGCCCAAATAACTGCTTTCCCTAAAAATTCTTTGGAGGTATCTAAACTGGTTAAATTTTCTAACAAATATAAATTTCATATTTTACCTATTGGTGGAGAGACTAATAGAGTGGATGGCACAAAACCTCAATTTGAAAAAACTATCCTAATAGATTTTAAAAAAATGAATCGTATTGAAGAAGTTGATACTGATAATTTTATAATAACAGCTCAAAGCGGAACATTGTTAAAAACTATTCAAAAAGCAGCAAATAATAAAAAACTTTTATTTCCAGTTAATATTGCGCCAAGTGATAAATGTACAATTGGCGGTAATATATCTACTAATGTTGGGGGTTTGCAAACCTTGAGATATGGTAACATAGAGGATCATATAAATGGCCTTGAAGTAGTGCTTAGTGATGGAACTATTTTAAATTTTTTAAATAAACTCAAAAAAGATAATTTTGGCCCAAAACTGTGGAAGTTATTTTGTGGTTCTGAGGGTGTTTTTGGAATAATTACAAGAGCGAGCTTAAAGTTAATCCCAAAAAAGAAATATAATTCTACATATTTAATACAAACAAATAGTTTAAATAAGTCAATTCGATTACTAAAATTTTTAAGAAACAAGTACTTCGATAATTTAACAAGTTTTGAAATAATATTTCCAATACCTAGCTCTTATTTATTTAATGAAAGTACACATCACTTCAATTTAATCATAGAGATACAGTCTAATATTATTGGTAATTACAAAAAAGACTTAAAAAAATACTTTAATTTAAATGAATTTAAAATTGATAAAATAGAACATGATAAATCGAAATCATGGATATGGAGCAAAAGAGAAGAGTTAGTATATAATCAGATAAAATATAATTTTACTGAAAAATTTGATATTTCTTTACCCATTGATAAGTGGTCTGTCTTTATTAAGAAGGTAAATACATTTGTAAAGGATAATAAAATCTTTACTCCTTATTTTTTTGGGCATTTGGGAGATGGTAATTTGCATTGCAATTTTAAAGTACATCCTAATTCAAAGAAGAATTCTGCTTACCTCTCAAAATTTATTTATGATTTGACTATTCAAAGTGAAGGTAGTGTGGCAGCAGAACACGGTCTTGGTTTGAAAAAAAATTATCTATTAAAAAAATATAAACCTAGTGAAAATTACCTTTTTATTAAAAAATTAAAAAAACACTTAGATCCTAACTCTAGATTAGGCAAAAATAAGTTATTTCAGGCTTAATTGATCTTTTAATTTAAAATAACTCATTGCTAAAACTAATAATGGCTTATCAATTACACCAAAACCAGGAAAGTTTTTATGTCTAAACTTTTCAAATAAGCTCAAATTATTGTTCTGATTAGTTATTGTTTCAGCAAGCATTTTTCCAACCATAGTTGTTATTGCTAAACCATGTCCTGAATATCCTTGTGCAAAAAAAATATTATTATCAATACTACCGATATGAGGGAATCTGTTTACAGTTATGGCGACGTGCCCACTCCAAGTACACCAAGCTTTGAACTTTTCTAAACCAGGAAGTATCTTTTTTATACTTTTTTTTAAAGATAATTCCAAATTTATCGGATCTATATTAGAGTAACTTACACCTCCACCAAAAATTAAATTATTATTAGAGTCCAGTCTAAAATAATTTAGTACAAATAACATATCTCCCACTGTGATAGGTTTTCGAAAATATTTACTCAATTCTGTATTTGGAATTTCAGTAAATGCTGATACATAAGTTTTAACAGGCATTATTTTTTTTCTTAAACTTTTATTCAAATTATCAATATATGCATTACAGCAGATAATTAATTTATCAGATTTAACAGTTATATTTTTTTCAGTTTTTATTGTTACTTTTTTTTGAGATTCATATGATATCACTCCTGTATCTTCAAATATTTTACAATTTTGATTTTTTAATAATTCTCTTGCTAATCCTAGGCAATAATTAAGTGGATGAATTTGACCACACTCTGAGTCATACATTGCAGATTTGTAATAAGGGCTATCAAAATACTGGTCCATTCTATTTTTTGGTAGATACTTCACTGATTCATAGTCAAATTTTGTTTGAAGCCTGTCTACGTATTTTTTTAACTCCTCATCATGGGATTTACTTACTGCGGCTAAAACATAACCCTCGATTAAGTCACATTGTATATTTAAGTCTTTGATATTTTTTTTTACCTCTCTAACAGCGTCTAATGTGAATTGCCATAATATCTTAATTTCCTCTTGAGTGTGTTTTTGGCTAGAGTAATTCTCTGAGGAAAAACCATGTAATAATTGCCCACCATTTCTTCCAGATGCGCCCCAACCAACTTTATTTTTCTCCAATATGACTATGTTTAAATCTGGATTTAATTTAGATAAATATAATGCTGATGAAATTCCTGATAAACCTGCACCAATTATACAAACATCACATTGTAAGCTCTCATTTAATTTGTTAGTATTAATACTGAATGCTTTTGTTCTTACGTAATAATTATCTGAGTAATCCATCAGATACATAAATATCAAATTTTAAAGGTTAGTTATAGCTATGAATGATTATGTCGATTGGTTAAAGAAAAATAAAATAACAGAGGTAGAATGTATGATTCCTGATAATTCAGGTATACCAAGGGGAAAAATATTACCAACAAAAAAATTTTTAAGCTCTATTGAGTCAGGTGGATTAAGATTACCTTTAGCCCTATTCAAATTAGCAGTATCTAGAGATGTGACTTATTCAATAGATGATCAGATTTTAAATCCTACAGATGGCGATTTTATATTAAAGCCTGATTTTAATACTCTGAGAACTGTTCCATGGTATGAAGAACCAACCGCACAGGTTATTTGTGATGCTGTTGATAACAATGATAATGTTATAGAGGTCCACTCTAGAGGTATTTTAAAAAAGGTAATTGGTCTTTATGAAAAAATAGGCCTTGAACCAGTAGTTGCTCCAGAAATTGAATTCTATTTAGTTAAGAAAAACAATGATCCAGACAATCCTTTAGAGACACCGAGTGGGCAATCTGGAAGAATTGAAAAAGGAAATCAGTCTTACGGTATTGACGCTGTTAATGAATTTGATCATATTTTTGAGGATCTATATGACTACTGTGAAACTCAAGAATTAGAGGTTGAGAACATTAATCATGAGGATGGACCAGCACAAATGGAAATTAACTTCAAGCATGGTAACCCTCTTGACTTGGCTGATCAGGTTTTTTTATTTAAAAGAACTCTGAGACATACTGCATTGAAGCATAATTTGTATGCAACTTTTATGGCTAAACCGATGGAAGATACTCCAGGAAACTCGATGCATATACATCAATCAATTTTAAAAAAAGGTAAACCAATATTTGTGGATAAAAATCTTAAAACTACAAAACATTTTGATAACTATTTGGGTGGATTACAAAAATATTCAAAAGCTTTTTTACCTCTTTTTGCACCAAATGTTAATTCCTTTAAAAGGCTTAGAGGTTTTTGGGAGGAAGGTACACCTTTTAACCTAAACTGGGGTTTTGAAAACCGTACCTGTGGTTTTAGAGTCCCAAATTTTAACTCTGCTAACCAAGCGAGAATTGAAAATAGACTTTGTGGATCAGACGTAAATCCATACTTAGCTATAGCTGCAACTTTATCTGCGGGATATCTAGGTTTGAAGAAAAAATTAAAAGCAACCCCGGAGACCAAAAAAGCTGCTTATAACGTAAATGTTTCTCTGACAGAAAGCATCTATCAATCAATAGATACTTTTTCTAGATCTAAGGAGGCAAAAGAGATATTTGGTGAAACATTTATAGAATTATTTTGTTCAATCAAAGACTTAGAGGTAAATGCCTATAATAAAATTATTACAGCATGGGAAAGAGAATATTTACTTCTTAATGTTTGATCTATTAATTAAGTAAATACTAATTGCTGCTAATATAACAATTAGCATTATTATTGCGGAAAGAGCATTAACTTCTGGACTCAATCCCAATCTAACTTTAGAAAAAACCACTATTGGCAAAGTGTTAGCTCCAGGACCGGTAGTAAAACTAGCAACGACAAGATCGTCCAAAGAGAGTGTAAATGCAAGTAACCAACCTGATAATATTGCAGGTAATATTACAGGAGCAGTTACTTTCCAAAAAATCATATTTGGAATTGTCCCAAGATCCTGAGCAGCCTCTTCTATATTTTTATCGTAACTACTCAACCTTGACTGGATAATAACTGCAACAAAAGCTACAGAGAAAGTTATATGCGATATTAAGACTGTTAGTTGTCCTTTTGAGGAAGGAAAGCCAATAATATGGTTAGATGATATAAAGAATAACAACAAAGAAAGCCCTAAAATTATCTCAGGCATAACCAAAGGAGAAGAACTCAAGAAAATAAAGAAAGGCCTGGCTGGAATTTTTGATATTCTTGTTAATGAAAAACCAATCATTACACCCATGATTGTTGCAAATGTTGCTGAAAGAGAGGCAATTTTTAAACTAGTATAAAAAGCCTCTAAAATTTGTTCATTTTGAAATAATTCCTTATACCATCTAAAAGAGAAACCCTTCCAAACCATAACTCTTTTATTATCATTAAAAGAATAAGCTATAAGAGTTAAAATAGGAAAATATAAAAATGAAAATCCAATTGTTAAGGTAAAAATTTTAAAAAATAATTTATTCATTTTTAAAATTATATTTTGCGTACATTAATTGAAAAATAATTATTGGAAATACAAGAATTACAATACCAGACATAGCAAGTGCGCTAGCAATAGGCCAATCTCTATTTACAAAAAATTCATCCCAAATTATTTTCCCAAAATAAAGTTTATCACTGCCACCTAACATTTCTGGAATTATATATTCTCCAACAACTGGTATAAAAACCAACATACTCCCCGCAACAATTCCTGGTAAAGAGAGAGGTAAGATAACTTTTACAAACGTGTTTAAAGGCTTTGCACCTAAATCATTAGATGCATCAATCAAATTTAAATCAAATTTAACCAAATATCCATAAAGCGGTAAAATCATAAATGGAAGGTAAGTATAAACAACGCCTAAAATCACAGCATAATGATTGTGTAACATAGATATTGGTTCAGAAATTAGTCCAATATGTATTAGAATTGAATTTATAATACCAGAGCCTTGCAGTAAGACTTTCCATGCATATACCCTTAAAAGAAAAGAACTCCAAAAAGGTATGATAAGCATAATCAAAAGTATGTTTCTTATACTTGGTTTAGATTTTGCAACGTAAAAAGCTATGGGATAACCGATTAATAAACATAATACCGTGGATGTAAAAGCTAATGATAGTGAATTGAAATATGATCTTATATAGAAAGGGTCTGAAAAAATGAATAAATAATTTCCAAGAGTTGAATTAATCTTCAATCCATTTTCAGAAAAAGAGAAAAGATCACGATAAGGTGGCATACCCCATTCAGACACAGATATTGATATTTTAAAAATTAAAGCTAATGGAACAAAAAAGAACAAAACTAGCCATAAATATGGAGTGAATACAAACCACACGTTTTGTTTTTTTAAATTTTTAATCATTAAAGAAATATATTGATGTTTCGTTAAAACTTATCTGAACTTTGTCATCCCATCTTATTTGAAGGTTATCTGAAACTAAACTATTTTGCATAAAAGAATAAAATTCAAATCCATTAACCTCAATTAAATACTTTGTATAGCTCCCTAAATAAGCTACTTCTTTAACTACACCAATATTTAAATTATCAGATTGATTTTCTAGTTTTTTAACAGAAATTTTTTCAGGCCTAATTAAACATTTAACATAGTTTTCTTTGTTGTTAATATTTTTAACATCATAATTTAATTCTTTAATGATGATTTGATTATTTTTATTAAGAACATTAAAGATATTGGCTGTGCCAATAAAATTCGCTATATATTTGTCCTTCGGTTTTTCATATATCTCAACAGGATTACCGACTTGGAGGATTTCTCCGTTTTTCATAATTGCCATTCTGTCAGATAATGACATTGCTTCCTCTTGATCATGGGTAACAATAATAAAAGTGATGCCTAACTTATATTGTAGATTAACTAACTCGAATTGTGTTTGTACTCTTAGCTGTTTATCTAATGCTGCAAGTGGTTCATCCAATAAAAGTAAT
>CABYGG010000009.1 GCA_902518505.1 uncultured Alphaproteobacteria bacterium | reverse complement strand
ATCTAATTTTTTAATTTTTGGTAAAAATTCTCTATTAAATTTCTTAAATGTTTTTAATTCATCAATTGATAATTTTGTAATATCTAAATTCATTCCCACTCAATAGTAGATGGAGGCTTACTAGTTATGTCATAGAGGACTTTGTTTACTCTAGGTACTTTATTAATTATATGAGTTGCTACTTCAGATAAAGTTTCAACATTAATCTGTGAAACATCTGCTGTCATTCCATCAACTGAATTAATACATCTTAAGACACAAGTCTCCTCATAAGTTCTCTCATCACCCATCACACCTACAGATTTAACAGGAAGTAAAACTGCAAAAGCTTGCCATGATTTGTTGTACAAATCTTTTTCAATGAGAAAATTAATAAAAATTTCATCTATTTCTCTTAAAGTGTCTAGTCTTTGTCTATTAACCTTTCCAATACAACGGATACCAAGTCCTGGCCCAGGAAAAGGATGGCGATTAACAAATCTCTGATCTAATTTGTAGAATAGACCTAATCTTCTAACTTCGTCCTTAAAAAGCTCTTTAAAAGGCTCTATAACGTCAAATTTAAGGTCTTTTGGTAAACCACCAACATTATGATGTGATTTGATAGTCACACTCTTTCCACCATGGTAAGAGCGACTTTCTATAATATCTGTATATAGAGTTCCTTGTGCGAGATAGAAATCTTTTTGTGATAATTTTCTGATATATTTTGAGAATACCTCTATAAATAAACCTCCAATTATCTTTCTTTTTAGTTCTGGATCAGTAACATTTTTTAGTTTTTTTAAGAATATATGCTCTGCATTGATTATATTTAATTTTAAATTGAAGGATTTAAATACAGATTTTATATTTTTAATATCATATTTTCTAAGCAATCCATTATTTACAAATATAAAGTGAACGTTATCTAATTTAAGATATTTTGATATAGCAAATGCCAAAACTGTAGAGTCAACACCACCTGACACAGCACATACTATATTCGGTTTTTTTTCTTTAACATTAATTCTTAAATATCTACCAATAGTTTGGTGTAAATCATTATTTTTCCAATTTTCTTTTAGGTTACAAATATTAAATAAAAAATTCTTTAAAATTTGATTGCCAAATTCAGAGTGTGTAACTTCACAATGAAATTGTATTGCATAAATATTTTTTTTAAAAATAGCTGCTGGTATTTTATTTTTAGTTTTAGCAAGAATTTTAAAACTTTTTGGAATTTTTGTTAAACTATCTCCATGAGACATCCATACTTGTTGCTCAGAGTTAGTGTTCTTAAATAAATCACACTTTGATATCTTTATTATTGTTTTTCCGTATTCTCTTTGATTACTTTTTTCTATAACACCATCAAATTCTTTTGAGATATATTGAAAGCCATAACAAATACCTAAAACTGGAATAGGTATTTGATCTAAAGGAATATCAATTTTAGGTGCATTTTTATTTAAAACTGAGTCAGGACCCCCTGATAATATTAAAACTGAATGGTTTAAAATATTAGTTACATTGTTGAGATACTTTGGAGGATAAATCTCTGCATAAACTCCCAACTCACGAATTTTCCTTCCAATTAAATGTGTATATTGAGATCCAAAATCTATAATTAATACTGATTTACTCAATTTGAGCGATAATTTGGAGCTTCTTTTGTTACTTGGACACCATGAACGTGACTTTCATTAATACCAGAATTGGTCAAACGGACGAATTTTGCATTTTTTTTGAGAATAGTAAGGTTCTTAGAGCCCGTATAACCCATTCCAGACCTCAAACCTCCTGTCAATTGAAATAAAACGTTAGATACTTGACCTTTATACGGAATTCTTCCTTCAATACCTTCAGGAACTAATTTGATGGCTTCATTAATTTCGTCTTGAAAATATCGATCTGCTGAACCTCTGGCCATAGCTCCAAGAGAGCCCATTCCACGATAGGACTTATAAGATCTTCCTTGAAATAGAAAAACTTCTCCAGGTGACTCATCTGTTCCAGCAAATAAAGAGCCTGCCATGATACAGTTGGCTCCAGCTGCAAGCGCTTTTACAATATCACCAGAATAACGTATCCCTCCATCAGAGATCATTGGAATTTTATTTTTATTGGTTATTGTAGCAATATCTTGAATGGCAGTAAATTGAGGTACTCCAACACCTGCAACAATTCTAGTAGTACAGATCGAACCTGGGCCTATGCCAACCTTAATTGCATCTGCACCTAATTTAATTAAATCTTTTGCAGCTTCAGGTGTAGCAATATTTCCTACAACAATAGGTAAATTTATTTTTTTTCTAATTTTTTTAAAAGACTCTAATACTGCTGATGAATGACCATGAGCTGTGTCAATGAATAAAATATCAACACCAGCTTTATCTAATTCTATAGCCCTTTGTAAGTCATTAGGCTTACTTCCTATTGCAGCACCAACTAATAATTGTCCATTTTTATCTTTAACAGAATAAGGAAACTTCTCTCCTCTTTGAATATCCTTAACAGTAATTAAACCAATACATTTATTGTTATTATCAGTTACAACTAGTTTCTCTATTCTATTTTCTTGTAATAGTTTTTTAGCAAGACCAAAAGAGGACATTCCTTTTGATTGAGTTTGAGTAATAGAGATTACTTTTTTAGTCATTAAATCTTTAACTTTAGTTTTTTTATTAATTACAAATCGAACATCTCTATTAGTAATAATACCCTGAAGTTTATTAGCTTTATCGACCACTGGAAAACCAGATATATTTTGTTTTTCCATGACATTTAAAACATCTTCAATTGTATTGTTAGGACTCATTGTTATAGGATTATAAACAATCCCTGCCTCGTATCTTTTAACCTTTTTTACTTCATAACTTTGCATCTCAATATCGTAATTTTTATGAATTACTCCTAGTCCACCATTTTGAGACATTGATATTGCCATTTTGGACTCTGTTACAGTGTCCATTGCTGCTGATATGATAGGAATATTTAGTTTTATATCTTTTGTTAGATTTGTTGAAATATCGACGTTATTCGGGAGAATAGTAGATGCTTGGGGTTTCAATAAAACGTCATCAAACGTTAAATATTCTTTAACTTGGGCCATGGCCAATATTAGTTTTTTTTATATTAAAATCAAGATCTGACTAGGATAGTTTTCTTCCGTCATTGAGACCAGCTTCATAGTCTAGTGGATCTACATCATCTAAGCACCCTAGATTAATACCCATACCGTTTGGATCAGTTCTTCTATTGTGATGAGTGTATATCCCGCAATGCTTGCAAAAAAAATGTTCAGCTAAGTTTAGATTAAATTGATAAAGAGATAGATCTTCTTTTCCCTTTAAAAGTTTAAAATTAGATTTAGGAACCATTATCATTTTTGCATTTTTTCTAATACAAATGGAGCAATTGCATTGCATTATTTTTTCAAGATCAGAGTCAATCTCAAACTCAATAGCTTTACAATGACACGATCCTTTATGAAGCACGACTATTTTCTTTAAAGAAACTTTTTAAAATATTTTTAGTTTCACTCGCCGTTTCTAAAATAGACATATGTCCAGACTCTTCTAGAACAACTGTTTTGGATCCCTCTATATTTGAAGCTAATTCTAAACCAACTTTTTTTGGTGTCATCTTATCATGTTTGCCAACGATACATAAAGTTGGGTGTTTTATACTTTTAGCAGCAGTTTCACCATTTGTGTATTTATCGCAAGCATTGAAGTCAGCACCAAGAGTTCCGTCATTATTTGAAGATACCAACTGACCGCCCATACCTAAATGACTTAATCCTGGAACAGGATGGCCACCTTTATGACCTAAAGGTCCGTGCACCCAATCCATCATAAGATCAACAGCTTTTTGATCTTTATTTAATGCTAGGTCTAAAAGTTCAGTGTTCATCTTCATTGACATAGATCCGTTGATTAATGCCAGTAAATCTAATTTCTCAGGATGTCTTTGTGCAAATTCTAATCCCACCAAGCATCCTTGAGAATGACCTACATATGAGGCTTTCTCAATACCCAAAGCTGTTAACAGGTCTGCAACCCAATCAGCCATCTCTTCAATAGTTTTTAATGGTGGTCCCTCGGAGTCACCATGGCCAGGTAAATCTACCGCAATTGTATTGTAACCGTGAAATGCAAAGTATCTTGTTTGAAGCACCCATGTGACATGGCTCAAACCACTACCATGAACAAATACAATCGAGGGTTGATTTTTATCTATTTTTCTTCCACTGGATGTGTAATATGCCTCTTTTCCATTAACTTTTAGCTTCATTTAGAAGCTACAAGTCTTGGCTTTTGAGATGCTCTGAAACCATTTTCAAAGTCATTAATGATGTCATCCATGTCTTCCAAGCCAACAGAAAAACGTATCATATCTTCAGTTAAACCTGCCAACTCTAATGATTTTTTATCCATTTGAGAGTGAGTTGCAGATGCTGGATGAATAACTAGTGATTTTGCGTCGCCAACGTTAGCTAAATGTGAAGTTAGTTTTAAAGAGTTTATAAATGCGTGACCAGCTTCTTTGCCTCCCTTAATTCCAAAAGCTATCATTGAGCCAGCGCCCTTAGGCATTAATTTTGCTGCAACTTTATGATCAGGGTGATCCGGTAAACTTGGATGATTTACCCAAGAAACACTTGGGTTGTTACTTAAGTAATCAACCATTATTTTAGTATTGGATAAATGCTTTTCCATTCTCACTGAAAGAGTTTCTATTCCTATTAAAATATTAAATGCATTTGTTGGACTCATACATGGACCAAAGTCTCTCATGCCCTCTGCCCTTGCTCTCATAGTAAATGCTGCTGGACCAAATTCTTCTGCAAAAGAAAGACCATGGTAACCATCATATGGTTCAGTCATTGTTGGAAACTTATCTCCCTTAGTCCAATCAAAGTCACCCTTTTCAACAATTATACCACCCATAGAAGTGCCATGACCTGCCATCCATTTTGTTAAAGAGTGAGTGATTATATCTGCACCTAATTCAAAGAGATTACACAAATATGGTGTGTTAAATGTTCCATCGACCATTAGAGGAATACCGGCGTCTTTTGCTATTTTGGAAATTTCAGGTAAATCCATAATTTCTATTCCAGGATTACCAATCAACTCACCCCAAATACATTTTGTATTGGGTTGAATTGCTTTTTTGAAACCCTCTGTGTCTCTGGGCTTAACAAAAGTTGTTTCAATACCAAATCTTTTTAAAGTTAGTCTCAGTAAATTAAAAGAGCCTCCATATAATTGTGATGAGGAAACAATATGATCACCTGCGCTACAAATATTTAAAAGAGCTAGCATCATTGCACTCATACCAGAGGCAGTAGCCAAAGCAGCAGAGCCGCCCTCTAAAGCTGCAACTCTTTCTTCAAGAACAGATATAGTAGGATTGGATATTCTGCTATAGATATGTCCACCCTCTTCTAGATTAAATAAAGCAGCTGCGTGATCTGCATCTTGGAATAAGTATGATGTTGTTTGATAAATTGGAACGGCACGGGAGCCAAAATTTTTATCAGGCTGATGCCCACTATGTAAGGTTTTAGTGTTAAATTTGTATGTTTTAGGATCGGTCATATCGAAATATAACACAAATTTTTTAATGAAAGTAATAGAAAAAAAGTCTCAGTTTTAGGGCTTATGTCGAAAAGACATAATCTTAAATTAGTAATTTGTAATCCACATGGTTTGATAAGCCTTTAAAGTAATTGTTGATTTGATATCAATAATTATTTCATTAGAGATTAAATCCCACCATTCATTTGACGCAATTAGATTTAATTCTGACAAATCTAAATATTGGAAAACATTAGTTACATTACTTACGCAAAATATCGACTGTCTTTTATCATGACTCTGTCTCCAAAAACCAAAAAAGTTCTTACCTAAATTAAATGTAAATTGTGTAGCATTTGGATGAAATGCAGATTGGTTTTTTCTAATTTCAATTAATTTTGATAATTGATTATAAATTTTTGAATTAAAAGTATCAGTATTTGCAAGTAATCCATCAATTTCATCATACTTCCAAGATCTTCTATTTATAGATCTATTATTTTTCGTTTGCTCTAACTTTTCATAGTCATTTGTTGAGCCCAAAATACTATGTATATAAAGTGCTGGTATTCCCTCGAGTCCTAGCATTATTGCATGGCAACAAATAAATCTTTCAATTTGCAAATGATCACTTCCTTGAAATGTTCCTTTCATAGCATCTATGAGTGAGATATTTATTTCATAAACAGTCTCGGTGTTATCTGTTTTTTTTCTTTTAGTAGTTTTTGCTCCAAAATCGGTCATGATATCGACTAAGTTATTTCTTTCTTTTTCTGTTAAAATTCCCTCTGTCGGTCTCAGGCCAATACCATCATGAGAGGCTATGAAATTGAAATAAGATGTATGATCTTTCGCAGGAGGCATGCCCATAGACCATTTACGAAGAGCTGTGCTATCTCCCATCACAAGAGTCCATAGTAGCAAGGGTGGTAGTGCAAAGTTGTATACAGCATTTGCTTCATCGTTTTCACCGAAATAACTAAGATTTTCTAAATTAGGTAAATTTGTTTCAGTTATAAGTAAAGTATTTTTACTAAATGCATTCAAAAGTGTTCTCATTAATTTCACAACTTCATGAGTCTGCGGTAAGTTTAGACAGTTGGTGTCATGTTCTTTCCAAAGGAAAGCAATGGCATCTAACCTAAATACTCTAACACCATTTTTAAGATATAAATGAATTAACTTAATGAAGAAAAATAAAACCTCAGGATTTTTAAAATTAAAATCAACTTGATCGTGGCTGAAAGTACACCATAAATAATAAATTTCTTTATTAATTTCAAATTCTCTAAAAAGATCTGAGCTTCTAGGGCGAACAACTTGGTCATAACCTTGTTTATTTTTAAGTTTTATAAAAAAATTTTGTGTTTCAGCTTTGTTCTCAATAAAAGATTTAAAATATTTACTTTCTACAGATGCATGATTGATAACTATGTCGCTCATTATCCTAAAATTATTTGATAGTGATTTAATATCTTTCCAATCACCTAAATCAGACCTTACTTCTTCATAATCAATTATAGAAAATCCATCATCTGAACTGTATGGAAAAAAAGGTAGAATGTGTAAATTGTTGAATTGTTTTTTACAATACTTGTCTAAGAACTTACTTAAAGTTTTTAATTTATTATTTTTTTCTTCATATATTGAGTCACCATACGTAATTAAGAAAACATCTTTTTGAGACCAATTAGGCTCAGAAATACCTAGGTCTTTATTTTGAAATAAATCAAGAACTCTATTAATTAATTTCAAAATTTCATTTTGATCTAATATATCCTTGTAAATTATTTGAAAATGTATGTTTAGATTATTTTTTAATTCTTCTTGCACTTTAGGTGTTATCTTCCATGACAGCATCATTAAAAGATTTTAAAATAGTTGGGTCAGCACTATCAACTCTTCTCCAAGTTGGTATATTTGGATTTTCACTTGGTGAGTCTAGAAATATTTTTCCTGCTTCGATAATATTTTGAGCAAAGAGCTCAACCATTTCCTCTTCTTTGTGGACATCGAAGTTTAATCCATTCATTTCTGCATCTGTTTTATAAATCTGAACCATATCTAGCGCTAATCGATAGTATGTTGCTTTTAGTGTTCTAAACTTCTCATTAGAAAATACATGACCTTGTGTAGCTAATTTTCTAAATAAAGCTTTAGAAATATCTATAGTCATTTTTGATAAACCCCTTTGCCGATTATTTTTTGAGACCTCTTGATGTTTATGTTCATAGGTATCTGCTATATCAACTTGGCAAATTTTATTATTAGCAAAGTTCCTATACATTTCAGAGAGTATTCCTATCTCTAGGCCCCAATCATGTGGAATTCTTATGTCATTCAATAAATTATATTTAAATGAAAATTCACCAGCCAGAGGATATTTGAATATATCTAAGAAATTTAAATATTCATTAAATCCAACCATTTTCTGTAAGGATTTAACTAAAGGTGTAACTAGTAACCTTGTCACTCTTCCATTCATAGATTTTTGAGCAACCCTAGGATAAAAACCCTTACAAAAATCAAATGAAAATTTTGGATTAGCAACAGGGTAAAATAGTTTTGCTACTAAATTTTTATCATAGGTGACTATATCACAATCATGCATTGCAACAGATCCCGATTCTTTTAGAGAAATTACAAATCCCATGCAGTACCAAATATTTCTTCCTTTCCCCTTTTCAGCAGGAGCAAGGTCCATTTTAGATAAATGTTGATCTATTTTTTTTAATTTAGGTCCATCATTCCAAAGAATATATTTTTTTTGTGGCAACACTGAAAAAAATTTTTTAGCTTTTATAAATTCTTGTTTATTGGCTTGATCTAAACCAATAACAATATTTTTTATGTATTTAACTTTTTTTAAAGTATTGACAATATATGTTAAAGCTGGCTTTTCTAATTCTGAATACAAAGAAGGAAGTATTAAAGTCATGGGTGAGACTTTTGAAAATTCTAAAAGTTCTTTTTCTATTTCCTCTATAGGTTTCGAATTAAAATTATGAAGAGTAGCTATTACGCCATTTTGATGAAAGTCAGGCATGGTTAAAAAATCTTATTATCTAATGTTTTATTTAATTTATACAGAACTTGACTCCAACCGTCAGGTGCTAACTTAGATGATTTAAAAACATTTTTTTTATTAGAACGCAATTTTGGATATGCACCAGAAGAATTTTTAATTAGGCAGGAGTATTTGCAAGAATTTAACATGTCAATATCATTTCTACTATCACCCAAAGCAATAGTATTCCTTGAGTATTTATCACGAAATTGAATATCATAAACATGAGATATTAGCTTTTTAGCTATTCTTTTGTTGCATATAGAAGAAATTTGCATGAACCTACTACCTTTTATTAAAATTCCGTCTTTTTCAAATTTAAGCTCTTTTTTGAATAATTTTAAGTTTGTTAGATTATCGTCCCAAAGAATAATTTGACTTGCCTCACGATCCAACATCATATTTGTATTACTCAAATTCGTGTATCTTTTTAAAATAATTGATGAAAGATCTTGAGCAATTAAAAAATTATATTTTTTTTGTTTCTTTTTTAAAAATTGATGCAAAATCTTTGAAGATAATTTGGCAATTCTTACTTTCCAATATTTTTCAAAAGATGATGAGTTTTTAATTTTATTAAATCTTATTTTAGGGAAATATATAACAGCACCATTTTCAGTACTAAAGGGCATATTTGATAATTTCAATTCTTTAAGTAATTTTTTACATTCACTGTATGTTTTACTAGTATTAAAAATAATTTCATTTTTGTTATTGATAATTGTAGATATCGTTTTCTTATTAGCTCCAAAGGAATAATTTTCATGATCAAGTAAAGTTCCATCAAGATCAGTAAAAATAAGATATCTTTTCATTTGTATGTAATTTTTTTAATTGATTGATTTTTATCTAAAGTTATTAAAACATTACAATAACTTGGTGTTTTTAATGACATCCATTTAGATAATTTTTCATAATATTTGATAAATTGATGGAGCTTTTTTTTTAGATGAATACTACTCTTTAATGATCGGAGATCTAATTCTTGTTTATATTTCCAATCAATTACAAATTCCCAATCTGGTAATTTAATAAATAAATAATAATTGAATTTTTTAAAAAGTTTTTGGTAATCAGTTAAGGCACTATTATAAGCAGTTCTCCAAATTAAATTTGAGTCATTCTTTTTTTCTAAATTATTAATGTTCATTTTTAAATATTTCAAGTCGATTGGTTTTGAGCCAACACACCAACCCTCTAAAATTAGCAAATCTACTTTACTAATTTTTCTTTTATAATTTTTTTTGTTGTCAGTTACTTTATCAAATACAGGAACATAGACTGGAAATTCCTTTTTCATTAAATTATTTGTTACTTTATAGAGTAATTTTAAATTGTGAGTACCAGGTACACCTCTAGTTTCAAATAAATCTGTGTTGAATTTTCTTGCTAATCGTTTTCTTTGAAAAGATGATAGATAAAAATCGTCAATACTTAATATAACAACATTCTTTGAGTAAAATTTCAGAAAAAATTTTTTAATTAGAACTGATAAAGTAGACTTGCCTGAACCCTGGGAACCTGCAATCATAAGTGTTTTCTTATGTTTTAAATGAGATAATAATTTAAGGTAATGATCTTTTATTTCCTTTTGACTAACTTTCTTACCTGTTAATCTTATCAGTGTATCTTGTGTAAATTTTAGTTTAGCTGTAATTTCTGACATTTATAATGGATATTATTTTAGAGGATTTTTTACTAAAATTACATGTATCAGATAAAGTAAAAATAATCTTATATTTCGTTTAAAAAATTTATGTAACTTTAATTAACCTTTTACAGCTCCAGCTGTTAGACCACTGATTAATTGTTTTTGAAAAAACCATATAATCATAAATAAAGGTGCTGTCGCAGAAACAACACTTGATACAGCCCACATATAATTTCCACCGTACTCTACTGTGCCGAGATAAGCATTAATTTTAGGCACCATCGTATAATTATGCTGATTAAGTAACAATGCGGTGACTGTAAAATCGTTATACGCCAACATCATACTAAATAAACCTGCCGTAACTACTCCAGGCCACATTACTGGCATAATAATATATCTGAATGCTTGAAAATATGAGCAACCATCAATCAAAGCACTTTCATCTAATTCTTTTGGTACAGTTTTAAAAAAAGAGTAAAGCAACCAAAGAGTAAATGGTTGGTTTATGGCTACCAAAACAATTATTGTAGTAGGAAGTATTCCCCATATATTTAATTGGAAAAAAGGAAATAAGTAGCCCGATACTAAAGTAATGTGTGGCATAGCTCTGAAAACCAAAGCTATAATTAGAATATAAAAAGTATATTTAAATGTTGATCTAGACAAAGCATAAGCACCTAAAGTTCCAAGAAATAATGAAATTGATACTACTGATACAGTTACAATCATTGTATTCATAGTGGCTCTTCCAAATTCGCCTTCTGTCCATGACTCTAAATATGCTTTTATTGTTGTGGTGGCGCCTGTTTCAATCAAAGTATTAAAACCACTTAAAGCATATGTCCAATCAGCTCTCGAGAAAAAATCTGCTTTTACTTTAAAAGAACCCCAAAGTGTCCAAATAAAAGGAAAAATTGATATAGTAAGCCAAAATAATATAAAAATACTATTTACAATTATTATCTGTTTCGAATATTTATTAATTGTTTGATTCATTTATCTTTCAGTTTTGAATTCTTTCCAAGTTCTAATTAGTACTGGGGTTAGTAAAAAAGCTATCCCTAATATAGTTAACATTGACGTAGCACCAGCAGAACCAAAAAGCATTTTATTTTCATTTCTTAAGTCTTGATAAATCATCCATGATAATGATTGAGCTACACCCTCAGCAGAAAAACCAATAATAGGTTCGAATACTCTAAAATTATCCATTAAACAGATTAGCATTATGAAAGTAGCCACAGGGTATAGATGAGGAATAACAATAAAACGAACGCGTTCAAATCTTGTTGCGCCATCAATGTAGGCTGCTTCTAAAGGATCTTGTGGGACCGTCTGTAAGGCTGCATAAAAAACAACAAATGCAAATGGAGTATTATGCCATATTCCATAAATAATCAGGGTTATCCATGTTAAATTACTCGAGGCTTTTAAAGACAGATTAGGGTCATCAAAAAGAATTTGGATGCTAGCTCCAATTATTCCTTGGGAGTCAATCATCCAAAACAATACTAAAGAACCAATTAAAGGTGTTACAATCATTGGTAAAATTGTACCAAATACAATTAGACCTTTTAGATTCTTTGCTAAAGTATTAACACTTAATGCTACTATAAAACCTAATACTATCACTGGTGGAGTAACAGCAAAACAAAATGTTAGTGTAAATAATAATGCTTTATAAAAAGGAAGATTTAAAACAATATCTTTGAATTCACCTATTGATGTCTTGTTATCCCATGCCTCTCTTATTTCATCAAAAGCTAAGTGATTTCTATCAGTATAAGTGCCAAAGCCATTAAATCTTCCTAATGGATTTTCAGCCTCTATTTTTTCTGTAGCCTCTACATCTACTCTAACATTTGTAGTGCACCCAAATGGATCACAATTTTCCACCTCCATAAGAACCTGTTCATTTTCAATATGAAGGGATTGAAAGAAACTAGAAACAATTGGTAAACCTATAAACAAAATCATTGCCAGAGCTGTAGGTAAAATAAACCAAATGAAAGTTCTGTGAGGCATTATATTTTTTTTGTAAAAAAGTGTGGAACTTTACTAAGATCCACACTTAATAGAATTTATTAGCTTTGGATTATAAAAAACCCTGCTCAGTAGCCTTAGCTATGTAAGCAGCTTCAACATCAGCTAATGCTTTTTCGGCTGACTCATTACCTTGAAGAAATTCCACAAGTTCTGTGCTTAAAGCGCCGTGCATTAAGCTCATGTGTGGAAAACTAGGGTAAGGTGTTGTGCCTCTACTTGCTGCATCAACAACAGGCCCTGCTGTATCACCAGGTGTATAACCTTTAATCAACCAAACAGTTGCATTTGGGTTGTTATTGGCTAAATCAGTTGATGAAGCGGCTCCAACTAAAGCTCTAAATGAGGCCTCTGCATTTTCATCAGATGTATTTGTAGCAATTGCAATTCCATCCCACCAAAGAGTGGTTGCAGGTTTACTACCACCGCCTACAGTTGGTGATGGGGCTAATCTTGTATCAGCTTTAATATTTTGATCACCTTCGTCATCAAGTAAAGAAGCTGCACCTGAGTTCCAAATATGCATTAATGCAACATTACCAGACTCCCATTCTTCTTTAACAGCGTTTGTATCTTGTGTTAAAAAGTCAGGATTACTTAACTCAGTTAATTTTTTAATCATATTCAGTGCTGCAACACCTTTTTCATTATTCACATTAGGTTGCGCGGAACCTGATTTAAAAAACTCACCACCATGACCAAGATACATATTTACAAACTCTTGACCAAGATTCCATCCTGATTTGAAAGCTCCTGCATATGGATTTTCCATTACTCCAGCTGCTTTAATTTTTTCAGCAGCAGCAATTACTTCTTCATAAGTAGAAGGAACAGCTATGCCTAAATCGTTAAGAATACTCTCTCTGTACCAAAGATGTTGTGCGTTAGCCATAAAAGCTACAGCATAAATCTTACCATCAATTGTAATCTTTTGATTATCATTTAAGTTTGACCCATATTTTGCAACTAAATCATCTAGTGGACGAATTAAACCGTCATTCATTAAAGGTGTAATTGAACCATTAGTAACTAATTTTGCAGAAAATTCAGCAGGGTTTGCTGATAAAGCAGCTACTTGTAATTTATTATGGTCAACAGAGTGCGTGACATTAAAATCCGCCTCTGGTCCAGCACAACTTTTTACTTCATCCATAAAAATTCTGTATGTAGTAAATTCGTTAGCTAAAATATTTATTGAACCGCTTGTTACACCACAAGGTGAATGGCTACCTGCAAAAACACTAGTAGATGCAAAAGAGATCAATAGAGCTATTATTAGTTTTTTCATTTATTTCCTCTTCTTTATGTTAATAAATTGTTAATTTTAATATACTAAATAAAATAAAATTTAAATGTAAGAGAAATGGTCGCGGAAATTATTATGATATTCTCTTTTATCTAAAACTAAGGCCCATTTGTTCGAAAACACCATGGTTATCGACCATCACATAATTATCCATAAATTTACCATTTTCTATTGTCCAAAAATCAGAAAACTGCATTTTAATTGCCTTACCAGTTGGTTTTACACCTAAATAAGTTCCACTATGAGTGCCAGTTAAATAACCTGTCGCACTTATCCAATTACCTTCTGCGACAACAATATCATTTTTTACATGATAGTCTGGAAACGCTTCATAAAAAGGTTTAAGAACCTTATATTTAAAATTTTCAATACCGTGTATATCACCAAAACCTGGAGGTCCATGCCAAATCATATCATCATTCCAATATTTATGCTGTGCCTCTAAATCTTGTGCATTCAAGGCATCGTACATATTTTGCAATAGTATTTTACTTTCATTTAAATTCATTTTTTTTCTCCTAAAATTTGTATTAAGATTGCCAATTCATTGAAACCAGTCCATTCTTTTGTGATTTTATTATTTTTAATTTCCCATTGTGTAATGCCCCAAAGATAACACTCTTTATTAGATGGTTTTCCATAAATTCCATTTCCTTTGTGAGTTCCCACAGCGCCCCAACGAATTGATACTAAATAACCGTCTTTACTATTTCCCATCCAATATAAATCTTCAATACTTAGTGCAAGGTCAGGAAATGATGCAATTAATGAAATTATAAAATGTTTCAGCTTTGGTATTCCAACAAATTTTCGACTAGTTGATCCTTCAAATTTTATATTTTTTGTATAAACACTATCAATAGCAGAAAAATTTCTTCTATTCCAAATAGTATCAAAAACCGCATGAACAAATTCTCTAATGTTTTTAATTTTATCAGGTATCGCGAAGCTTATGGGGTTTAACTTTTTAAAATTTCTTTTGGGTTTTGAATTTCTAAAATCAGGAGCAAATGGACCAATATTTCCTTTATTAGCAATTTGTTTTGCTACTTCATTTAAGTCTAAGCCTAATTGTTTTATTAAACCTGCAGTATCATAAACAACATTTTCGTAATATATTTCATTATTTTTTGCTACACAGTTTGCAATACAGAACAACCTAACTGATTTACCTGTTGGTTTGGCAAAATTGCTATAACCAGTGTTCGTGCCCGTAATTATAGTTCTGTGTGAAGTATGAAAACTAGTTTTGTCATCTCCTGCCCATATAACCTCATCAGCATATAATCGAATATTTGGGAAGGCGTTGTTAGTATGAACTGTATCAGAGACTATTTTTTCAGATCCGAATTGTAATCCAAGTTCATCCCAAACACGACATTTTGGGCTATAAGTATCATATATATAACCAATATTTTTTTCTTCCCATATGCTGTAGGTAATTCTGACAATATAATCAATTATATTTTTATATTGTTTTTCAAATCCCTGCATTGATTGAAATGGTAAATTTTTAGGTTTTGGATTTAAAGATTTAGCATTACCACCTCCGCCATAAGATTTAAGAGAGATATCAAAATTTTTAGGCATATGATGATCTTTTAAAGGGATTGGTTTTAAATCTTTAATTAAAGTTTTTTTCATAAATAAATTTACTAATACTATTAAATAAAATTCAAAGCAATAATTTTATATAAAATGAATATTATTATTTTTTCTTTTGTATTATAAATAGACTAATGTCCGATTTTCAGAAAGAAAAATCATTAGTATTAAATTTTATAAATGAAGTTGATAATGCTAATGAGGATAATTTAATTGAAATAATTTCTAAGTATACATCTAATAATTTTAATATGAAATGTACACATCCTTTTAACGAGATAATAGGCATTGAAGAATTTGTAACAAAATTTTGGTTTCCTATAAAAAAATCATTTAAGCCTATCCAAAGAAGAATGGATATCTTTTATGCTGGCACAAATTTAGTTGACAATCATTCTTCAAAATGGGTTGTGAATATGGGACATTTGCTTGGAAGTTTTAATTTTCCTTTTTTTGACATTCAACCAAATTTTAAGACTGTAATGTTATGGTATTGCGAGTTTTATAAAGTCGAGGATAACAAAATACAAGAAGGTGCCTTTTTTTTAGACATTTTAAAATTTATGCAACATTTAAATTTATCAGTTGTCCCGGAGTCAACGGGGATGATTGGCTTTAATCCGGGACCTAAAACACATCAGGGTTTATGCTTTGAAAAACAAAGTGAAATAGAAGGAAAGAAAACTCTTGAACTTATAATGAGAATGGCAAATCGATTAATTGGTGAGGGGATGAGTACAACAATTCCTGATTTACAAAAAGACTGGCATGAGGACATGATATGGTGGGGACCAGGGGGTATTGGTGCATCATATACCTATGATGGTTATTTAAAAGGTCACACGGGTCCTTTTGAGGATAATTTAGATTTTATAGATTTCTCTGGGCATATACTTGAAAACTCAGAGGGAAATTATGGTGGATGGTTTGGTTGGCCAAATTTAAAAATGAAACCAAAAGGTAACTACATGGGTTTCAAACAAGACACAAATCTTATTGGGGAGATGAGAGTTGTTGACCTTTATAGAAGAGATGGAGATAAAATAGCAGAAAATTGGATATTAATTGATCATCTTCATTTTTTAAAATGTGTGGGTATTGATTTACTTGAGAGAAATAAAAATGAAAATTCTAAATAAATTTAGAAGCGAGTTTAGAACCCTCCACTAGTGCAATAAGTTTTTCATAACAAATATTTTCATCAATTTTTCCAAAGCCTGCAAAAGTACTAAAGCCACAATCAGTTCCAGCCATTAATTGCTCTTTAGGCACTACTGTTGAATACTTAATTAATCTTTCAGCTACTACTTCTGGGTGTTCTACAAAATTAGATGTAGAGTCAATTACGCCAGGTACTAACACTTTATCTTTTGGTAATTTAATTTCTTCAAAGACTTTCCACTCATGTGCATGTCGAGGATTGGATGACTCAATTAGAAAATATTTAATTTTTGATTTTAAAATTATAGGTAATATTTTTTTTAGAGCTATATCATGAGTATGTGGCCCCTCATAATTACCCCAACAAATATGCATTCTAGTTTTTTCAATATCAACGTTTTTTAAAGCATGATTTAAACACTCAATTTGCATTTCAGCTTTTTTTAAAAAATCCTCCTCAGATAGATCTTTAAAATTCATATGCCTAGCTAGTGCTAAATCTGGACAGTCTAATTGAACATGAATATTTGCATTAGTAATTTGCTCATACTCATTTGCCATAATACTAGAGAGTTTATTTAAATATTCATCATCGCTAGCGTAAAATTTATTTGGCATAAAAACATTAATAACACCCGGTGATGCTGCATTCATAAATGCTTTTGCATGACCATACTTTTTTAAGGCGTTGCTAAAATTTTCAATATCATTTAACAAAGAAAAATTATCTTTTATTTTTAATTCATTGGTGCAACATGGTCTTGAATAAGTAGGTGTTCCTCCACTAATAGCTAACTTTTCCTTATAGTCTGGAAAATCTTCTAAATCGGCAGGTGCTCTTCGTTCACTTTCTCCTGAAAAACCATCAATTCTATCCTTAATATAAGTAGCATAACTAATCTTGCTCATCTCACCGTCACTTATGAAATCTAACCCAACTTCAAGTTGTCTTTTTACAATTTGTTCAACATTTGAGCTTAAAATATTTCCAAATAATTTTTTGTTGTATTCTTCACCCTTATCCTTGGTAAAGAGATATTCTGATAGTTCTTTGGATCTTGGTAAGCTACCAACGTGTGTTGTCAAAATTTTAGATGCCATAATAATTATGAATTGATAAATTTTTTATACTTATCTAAAAATTGTTTTTTCGAAAATTTTTTATTATTTCTAAAGAAATCAAAAATTATTTTTTCTTTTTTTATCATTTTTTTAATAGCCAATGGTAATTCAATTAAAAAGTCTCTTTTTATTATAACAGCACCGTGTAAGTCTGCGTGAATAAGGTCGTCAGGTTTTACTTTCATATTAAAAATATCAACATTGCAATTGATTTTATGAATTTGATTGTATCCATGCCCTACTCTTATTTCACCACTTAATATTTGAAACTTTCTATTTATCTCCTGTAAGTCCCTCATTGCTCCGTTTGTTATAGCTCCAACAAATCCAAAATTTAAATGTATAGATGCATTAAGTTCACCCCACCATGCACCAATTGTATTAGTCTTATCCTTATCCTCGATAACACAAATCTTTGGGTAGTTTCCTTCGAACATATACTCGTAATATTTATCTCTATTTTTAATTATATTTGTATTTTTCTTTTTTCTGGATGTAATGATCGCTGTTTTGGCAAAACCAATGATTGGTTTTAAACTTGGATTAATACAATGCATTGTTTTTTGTGTGTGTCCTTTTGATCGTAGAGTTGGATCTAATAATTCTAGTGAATTTGAGATAGTTGGAGTGTCATAATTTCTTATGTATTCAATAATTTTCTTTTCTCTTTTTGTTAGTAGTTTCAATTGTTATCCAGTTTTTAATAAAATTTGTTTCCAAATTGTTGTTTCATCAAATAGAACCCATTCATTTTTGATCCCTCTTGGACCAAATTCAGCCTGAGATATTCCCATTATATGAACATTTGCATTACTAGGATTAGAAAATAAACCAGGTCCTGAATGAATTCCCTCTAGTGACCATCTGATGGATGCCTTTTTATACTCATTTTTTTCCTCTAAATAGCATACATGTTCAACTTTAAAAATTGAATCCGGAAACATAGATCTTAGTGAAGACCAAAAACTCTTTACCTCATCTACCCCTAATGCTTTCTTGCCTCCAGGCTGTTCTTGATTGACTGATCGATCATAAACTTTATCTATTATGTTAAAATTATTATTAAATATTTCCTTTAAAATGTTAGCATAATCTATTCCAGTATTATTTGTTGAGATCGGTATTTGTATATATTTTACTTCATGTGAGGTATCGTTATTAAAGGGAGCTGGGCATTTATCTTTACCGCCTTGATTTTCAATTACTTTTGCTGCATGTTTTTTAGGGTCAATATTTAACTGCCGAACAATAGCACCCTGGTCTCTTACAAGCCATTCATCATAAACCTGGTTATTCTTGCAAGCACAATCAGCTATTACTCGATACTTGAGAGTTTTACCAGTAGCTTTTCCATAAATACCATCATTTAAATGCGTCGCCTTAGATAAAATTCTATGTGATGATAAATATCCATGTTCTTCATTACCAATCCAAATAACATCTTCGCCTAATAACTGTCGATCTGGAAATTCATTCAAAGTGGCATAAGTAGCCTTCACTACAGCATCAGGGCCATATATTACACCGTCTGGAGATCTAACTGGAATACCCTCAGCATAATAGTCTCTAATTGACTCAACATCTTTATTTTCCCAAATTTGATATGTTATTTTAAATATATAATCTGGTAGATCTAAAAATTTATTATCAAAACCTTTCATTATTAGAGGTTTTTTTGTCGTATAATAAAGATACTTCCTTCTTGATTGCTAATATTTTTTAAACTTCTATTTGATCCTCTTGGAGACGAGAAAGAGTCGTTTGGTCCAATTGTGGTTTTTTGATCATTGCAAGTTACTTCCCATTCACCCTCTAAACATAAATAAACTTCAGACTCTTTTAATGTGTACGGATGAATGTGAGCATTCTTACCTTTTAACATTGTCAAACCAAAGCCAGTATTATGGTCTATGTTTGGCTCAAAATCTTTGTTATGAACATTAAAATGGTCAAGGTAATTTAAAATTGAATTAGAGTTATAATGCTCATCATCTTTTAAATATTTATCCTTATTTTCATAACGTATTACATATTTTTCAATTTCTTCAGAAGTGTAATGATCGAAAGACTCTAGATCTTTTTCTTTAATAGGTTCAAGGGCAGCTTTTCCGTCTGGTATTTTATTTTTATCAAGATCAATTAAGGTATTGTCATTTAATAAAACCATTCCAGACTCTTTTGCTTTTTCTAAAACTTTTGGTGTCCATGTTATCACACCCGGATCATTTTCTCCAAGGACAACAAATATTAATGCGTTTTCATCACTTACATTTTGAAATCCTCGAAACATATTAGTGGGAAATGAAGCAACATCTCCCTTGTTTAAAACTACTTCGCCCTCTTTACCATCTGTGCCCCAATAAAAGCGCCAAGAGCCTGAAAATATCAAAAATACTTCTGCAGTCGTGTGGCTATGAAGTCCCGATCCATTCATTGGAGCGGCACTTACTGCACCGATATTGAAGCCATGTTCTTCAGCTATTTTAACGTTTTGCTTGGTATCCTCACTCACTCCAGGGCCAACTATAGAATAATTCAGTCTATCTTGATGTCCTTTGAGCTTCCCTTCTACAAATGGAACTTTACTTGGAATTAGTTCATTAAACTTTACCAAACGACTGTTAATATCCTGCGTCATTAATTAGAATTTAAATTTCCTCATTTTGTTAAATATTATTTAAATTATGAAGTTAATCAAAGTAATATTTATTTATATTAGATAGGTGAGGCAATATAACTTGAGCGAAATTAAAAATTTTGATACCGGTATTCCAATTAAAAGTGGGGCAAAAATTATAAATTTGGACCCTAAAGAAAATATATTAAATAAAAAAAAAATTAAAAATCTTCTTAAAAAAATTTCTGAGTCCAAAGAAAGTGATTTAAGTCAAAATATAAAGAATGCATATCATGAAAATGCTGAAATCTATGCATTCCACCCTGTAAATCATATAAAAGGCATTGATGAAATAATTAATACCCTTTGGAAACCATTACTGAATTCTTTTCCAGATTTAGAGAGAAGAGATAATTTAATAATTGGAGGAAGTTTTCAAGATAGGGTTTATGTCTCAACTGTTGGTCATTTGACTGGCACTTTTGTCAATCCATGGTTAGGAGTTCCCTCCAATGGTAAAACAATTCATTTACGAATTTGTGAAGTTCATCAAATAGAAAATGAAAAAATAATCAATTCTCATGTGTTAATTGATATAATGGATTTCATAAGGCAAGCAGGTTTTTGGCCTATTAATTCATCTTTGGGTATAGAAGAAATGTGGCCAGGACCTATTACTGGAGACGGAACAACTTTTGAAAACCTAGACTCTGATTTATCAGCTAGAACTCTTGATCAGGGTCTTACGATGCAAAGAAGTTTAGATATAAAACCAGAAACTGAGACTGGAGCTACTAAAGATAGTGTTAGACAGAAATTAATTAATCATCCTCAAAAAGATTATTGGCATCCGAAAATGATGTGGTACGGACCCTGTGGTATAGGCACTGCTAGAGGTTTAAAAGGTTTTATTGAGCATCATCAGCTACCATTTAGATTAACATTTAAAGAAAGAAATTATTGGAAAATTGGTCATTACATTGAAATAGGTGATGGTAATTATTCAATGACAGGTGGTTGGCACAGTATTCAAGCAACACACGGTTCAAGTGATTGGCTAGGATATGAACCTACTAATAAATTAGTTACTATGAGAGTAATGGATTTTTATTTACATAATGAGGGTCTTATTAGGGAAAATTGGGTACCAATAGATATTGTCCATATTTTACTTCAATTAGGAATAGATGTGCTCAAATTAGTTCATAAGAAATAAAAATGACAGTTGAATTTATCAAAAAAAGCCTAAATGAAAAACAAAGAGCTGAAGAAAACAATAAAGTTAAAGCAGTAGTTGAAAACACTTTAAAGGAAATTGAATTAAAGGGAGATAGTTATGTAAGAGAATTATCAGAGAAATTTGATGAATACTCACCTAGTTCATTTAGATTATCTGAAGATGAAATAAGTAATTTAGTGGATGAAGTTTCTGATAATGACAAAGAGGATATTAGATTTGCTCAAAAACAAGTTCGATCGTTTGCTGAGGCACAATTAAAAAGTTTAAGTGAAATTGAAGTGGAAACTCAACCAGGTGTAATTCTTGGACATAAAAATATACCTGTTCAATCTGTTGGCTGTTATGTTCCTGCTGGAAAATTTCCAATGGTGGCATCAGCACATATGTCTGTAGTCACCGCTTCAGTTGCTGGAGTTCCTAGAATAATAGCAACAACACCACCCTATCAAGGAAAACCAAATGCTGCTGTAGTTACAGCTATGAAAATGGGAGGAGCTCATGAAATATACGTTTTAGGTGGAATGCAAGGTGTTGGTGCTATGGCTATTGGAACTGAGACCATAGAACCAGTAGATATGATTGTTGGTCCTGGAAACGCATATGTTGCAGAAGCAAAAAGGCAATTATTCGGTAAGGTTGGGATCGATTTATTTGCCGGTCCTACCGAAACAATGATTATTTGCGATGATACTGTAGACGCAGAAATATGTGCTACTGATCTTCTTGGTCAAGCAGAGCACGGTTATAATTCCCCTGCAATAATGATTACTAATTCAAGAGATTTAGCAACAGAAACAATAAAAGAAATAGATAGACTGCTCAAAATTTTACCAACAAGAGATACTGCTGGTGTTAGCTGGAAAGATTATGGTGAAATAATTTTATGTGAAAGTTATGATGAAATGTTAATGAAAGCTAATGAGATAGCTTCAGAGCATGTTCAAGTAATGACAGATAGAGATGAATGGTTTTTAAAAAATATGACATCTTATGGAGCACTTTTTTTGGGTGCAAGAACAAATGTTGCGAATGGAGATAAAGTAATAGGAACAAACCATACATTACCGACAAAAAAAGCTGGAAGATACACTGGTGGTTTATGGGTTGGTAAATTCATAAAGACTCATACCTATCAAAAAATTACAACCGATGAAGCAGCTACAAAAATTGCAGAATATGGATCAAGATTATCATATTTAGAGGGTTTTATTGGTCACGCAGAACAATGTAATGTTCGTGCAAGAAGATTTGGTGGTGTAAATGTAGAGTATGGAAAACCAATATCTAAGTTAAAAGATCAATAATATGTTTTAGAGTTTATTTGGATTAACAAAATGGCTGAAATAGAATTACAATCAATAAATAAATATTATGGTAAAACTCATGTTATCAAAGATTTTTCTCTAAAAATTAAAGATCAGTCTTTTACAACACTCGTTGGTCCTTCTGGTTGTGGAAAATCAACACTCTTAAGAATGATAGCTGGTCTAGAGGAAATTAATTCAGGAAGCATTCTTATAAATAATAAATCTGTTAATGACTTACCACCAAGAGATAGAGGAATAGCTATGGTTTTCCAATCTTACGCTCTGTATCCACATATGACTGTATTTGAAAATATGGCTTTTGGATTAAAGATAGAAAAGAAATCAAAGGATGAGATAAATAGCAGAGTTAAAGAGGCAGCTAAAATATTACAAATCGAAGAATTGTTAGATAGAAAACCAAAACAATTATCAGGTGGGCAACGTCAACGTGTTGCAATAGGAAGAGCTATAACAAGAAAACCGAAAGTTTTTTTATTCGATGAACCTCTTTCGAACTTAGATGCTGCTTTAAGAGTTCAAATGAGGGTTGAGTTGGCAAAATTACATGAACAACTTGATGCAACAATGATATATGTAACTCATGATCAAACTGAGGCTATGACACTATCAGACGAGATAGTCGTACTGGATGAGGGCAAGATTTCTCAATTAGGCAAACCTTTAGAATTATATAATAAACCAAATAACTTATTTGTTGCTGGTTTCATAGGTTCACCCAAAATGAATTTTATTCCAGCTAAATTTATTTCAAAAAACAAAAATGATATTGAAATAGAATTTTTAAATTCCAAATTTATATTTAATTATGAAAATGATATAAATTTTAAAAAACAAGAACTCATTGTTGGTATAAGGCCTGAAAATATCCACGTAAGTTTTGACAATGATTACAACTGGCGTAGCAAAGCTTTTGTTGTTGAAAAACTTGGCTCAAGTACTTTTATCTACTTAGATAGTCATGTTGAACCTGTGGTGGTTGAATGCGACGGTGATATTTCAGTTAAAACTGGTGATATTATAAATGTTAAATTTAACTTTGAAAAAATTATTCTTTTTAATAAATAAAAATTATAATTGTAAATGTATATATGTATTTGAAAAATTTTAATTTAAAAAATAAAACAGCACTTGTAACTGGAGCTGGTAAAGGTATCGGAAAAGCATGTGCTATTGCTTTGGCACAAGCAGGTGCAGATTTAATAATCATAAGTAGAACTAAAAAAGATTTATTGGGCGTGCAAAAAAAAATTATTTCATATAAAAGAAAATGTACATTTTTTGAATGTGATTTATTTAATATAGAGGAATTAAATGCTGTTTTTAAAAAAATTAGAAAAATTGATATTCTTGTCAACAATGCAGGAACAAATCGTCCAGCGCATTTTACTAAAATTAAAAGAGAAGATATGGATTACATGATAGATCTTAATTTAAAAATAGCTTTTCATGTTGCCCAATTATCAATCAAGAAAATGTTGACTAACAAAAATAGAAAATCTATTGGGGGAAGCATAATTAATATGTCTTCTCAATTGGGAAAAGTTGGCGCGCCTAAAAGAAGCATCTATAATATGTCAAAATTTGGAATAGAAGGTTTAACAAAAGGTATGGCTTTAGATTTAGCTACAAAAAATATTCGTGTAAACTCTATTTGCCCAACCTTTGTAGAAACACCTATGGTTAAAAAATTTTTTAAAGATAAAAAATTCAAAGATATGGTATTAAAAAATATACCTCTTGGTCGACTAGCTAAAGAAAGTGATATTGCTACTGCAACAGTTTATTTAGCTTCTAATGCATCTTCAATGATTACAGGGACATCTTTAGTGATTGACGGTGGTTGGACAGCACAATAAGAATTATTTTAAATAAATTTTATTAGTAATTTGATGAAAGCAGTCATATTTGGTTCAATTGGGACCTTAGTTGAAACATCAGATATTCAAAGGCAATCTTTTAATAAAGCTTTCAAAACATTAGGTTTAGATTGGTATTGGAGTAAAGACAATTATAAGAATTTACTAAAAAAATCAGGTGGAGCTAACAGAGTCAATTACTTTTCTAATTTAAAGAAAAAATTTGTTGACTCAAAAAAAGTAAGAGAAATTAAAACTCTTTTTTTTAATAATTATTTAAAAAATAATTATATTAATCCTCGTGATGGAGTTTTAGAGGTAATTGAATACGCTAAGTTACATAATATTAAAATTGGTCTAGCGTCAACAACTTCTATTGAAAATATTGATGCTATTTTTAAGACTCTTAATAAAAAAATAGAAAAGAAAGATTTTGAATTTATTGGAAACAATGAATTAATAAAAAAAGTAAAACCTGAACCAGATATTTATATTAAGGCTCTTAATGATTTAGGCGTAAACCGAGATAAATGTATCGCAATCGAAGATTCACTTGATAGTGCATTATCAGCTCTTAGGGCTAACGTTGAATGTATTGCATTTCCAGGACTATTTCATGTGGACGATGATTTCAGTTATTGTAAAAAATGTTTGAATAAATTAGATATTTCAATTTTTGAAAATTGATAAATAAAAATATATCTATATATGAGATATAAATTAATGCGATTTTATTTGAAAATAACTTTTTTTTGGCACATGAGATACAATTATATCTTATGGCGCGCTCTGCAGGATTCGAACCTGCGACCCTCTGCTTAGAAGGCAGATGCTCTATCCAGCTGAGCTAAGAGCGCATTTATTGGAATATTTACCACTTCAACTTTATATTTTCTACTTTAATATGCATTAATTTTTAAATGAACAATATTTTAATAAAAGTTGAAAATTTGGTAAAAACATTTGGTGGTTTAGTTGCACTAAATGATTGCTCCTTAGAAATTAAGGATAAAGCTATAACAGGTATTATTGGACCCAATGGATCTGGCAAAACTACGTTATTTAATGTAATTACTGGTAATCTTAAGCCAGATACAGGTAAAGTTTTCTATAATGGTGTTGAAATAACTAATGAAGAGTCGCACGACTTATTTCATTTAGGAGTATTAAGAACATTTCAAATAGCACACGAATTTTCAAATATGACAGTTATTGAAAATTTAATGGTAGTGCCAGGTAATCAAAAAGGTGAAAGGCTTCTATATTCGTTGATGAATAGTCAAAAAATTAAAAAAGAGGATGAATTAATAAAAGATAAAGCCATGGAAGTTTTAAAATTTTTAAAAATTGAACACCTTAAAAATGAGAGAGCTGGAAATTTATCTGGAGGTCAAAAAAAACTTTTAGAATTGGCAAGAACAATGATGGTAGATGCTAAAATAGTTTTTTTAGATGAAGTTGGTGCAGGAGTTAATAAAACACTCCTTAGAGACATAAGTGACTCAATTTTAAAACTTAATCAAGATAAAGGTTACACATTTTGTATGATTGAACATGATTTTAACTTTATAAGTGAGTTGTGTGACCCCGTAATAGTTTTAGCTGAGGGATCAGTTCTTTTTAAAGGATCTGCTGAGGATGTTAAGTCAAATGAACAGGTTATTGAGTCTTATTTAGGTAAGGGATTAAAAAAATAATGTTTTTTTCTGCTTCAAATTTAACAGGTGGTTATGGAGGTGTAAATATTATTGAGGAATGCTCTTTTAGTGTTAACAGAGGTGAAATTGTATCCATTCTTGGACCTAATGGTGCTGGTAAATCGACAGCAATGAAAGCAATGCTTGGTATACTTGACTTAAAAAATGGAAATGTCGTACTTGATGGGCAAGATATCACAAAGCTTAAAACACAAGATAGAATAAAGCTTGGTATTTCCTTTGTACCGCAAATTAAGAATATATTCACAGAATTAACAGTAAAAGAGAACTTAGAGATGGGTGCCTTTTTAAATGATGCAAATATATCAACGAGATTAGAGGAGATGTATGATTTATTTCCTATAATTAAAGAGAAAAAAGATCAATTTGCAGGCGAATTATCAGGTGGTCAACGACAGCAGGTTGCAATCGCCAGAGCTTTAATGACTGAGCCAAATGTTTTAATGCTAGACGAACCAACTGCAGGGGTTTCACCTGTAATAATGACAGAATTATTTGAACACATACTAAATATAAAAAAGCAAAACATAGCTATACTAATGGTTGAGCAAAATGCCCGCCAAGCATTAGAAATATCTGACCGAGGTTATATTTTAGTGACAGGGAAAAATGCTTACGAAGGCAAAGGTGATTATCTTCTTAATGACAAAGAGATAAGGAAGGCTTTTTTAGGTGGTTAAATGGATTTTTTAAACTCAATCATACTTCTAACTAATTTTATTATTGTGCCCGGAATAACTTATGGATCACAGTTGGCTTTGGGTGCGATTGGAGTAACTCTTATTTATGGCGTTTTAAGATTTGCTAACTTCGCTTATGGGGATTTAATGGCTTTTGGAACAATGATTGTAATCCTTGTTACTTGGTTTTTACAGTCAAAAGGAATTACGTTTGGCTTACTTCCAACTGCTTTACTAGCGTTACCAGTTGGTATCCTATTGACGATTGCAGTGAGCTTATTTTTTGACAAAACAGTATTTGAATATTATAGAAATAAAAAAAGTGATCCTGTAACTTTTATAGTTGTTAGTCTTGGTATTATGTTTGTTTTAAACGCAGTGGTTAGAATTATCATCGGACCAAACGATATAAACTTTATGGATGGTCATAAGTTTATTATGAAAGCTAAAGAGTTTAAGCAAATGACTGGATTAAATGAGGGACTTGCATTAAAATCAACACAAGTAATAACATTGATTACAACAATTATTACTTGCTCCATACTTTTTTATTTTTTAAATAAAACAAAAACAGGCAAATCTATGAGAGCTTATTCTAATAATGAGGATTTAGCTTTGCTATCAGGTATCAATCCTAAAAAAATTGTTTTACTTACTTGGATAATCGTTTCAATTTTAGCAACTGTCGCTGGAACTTTGTATGGATTGGATAAAAGTTTTAAGCCATTTACTTATTTTAATAACCTTCTACCTATTTTTGCAGCAACAATTGTTGGTGGTATTGGAAATCCTTTAGGTGCATTTTACGGGGGATTTCTAATTGCTTTCTCTGAAATAGGTCTTACCTACGCTTATAAAAAATTTTTTAAGTACATCATGCCTGAAGGTTTAGAACCAAGCACACTAATACAATTTATCTCTACTGATTATAAATTTGCGATCTCTTTTGCGATATTAATTGTCGTTCTTATTTTTAGGCCAAATGGGATCTTTAAAGGAAAAGTCATATGATCAAAAATTCTGAGTTTAAAATTTGTTTCTCAGTAATGACTGTTTTAACTATTTTAGTTGGTCTATTTCAGTCATGGGGCATTGCATTATCAATGTTAAATCTCTGTCTTATCTCTGCTGTAATGGCGATGGGAGTAAATATTCAGTGGGGTTTTGCTGGTTTAATTAATTTTGGTGTAATGGGTTTTTTGGCCATTGGAGGGTTAGCAACTGTTTTAATTTCAGTTCCCCCTGTTCCTGAAGCTTGGAGTGCTGGCGGTATTGGAATTTTAATTTCTGGTTTATTTTTATTAGCAGTTGTTTTTAGTGTTTTAATAATAAATAAAAAAATACCAAACCATAAATATAAAAATTATTTTATATTCGTAATCATAATTTTATCTATACCATTACTTAAATTTATAGCTGGTCCATCAATTAATAAAATTGAGTCAATTAATGCAGCAACATCAGGTTTTTTAGGTGGAGCTAATTTGCCAATTATATTTTCATGGTTTGTTGGAGCAATTTTATGTGCCCTTGTAGCTTTTGTTGTAGGTAAAGTTTGTTTAGGGTTAAGGTCTGACTATTTGGCAATATCAACTTTACTAGTCTCTGGAATAATAATAACGATTGTCAAACATGAGGAGTGGCTATCAAGGGGGGTAAAGAATGTTATTGGTTTGAAGAGACCAGTTCCATATGAAGTGGATTTACAAAACTCTGAGTGGTTTATAAAACTCGTTGAATTTTTAAATTCTTCAAAATTATCAAATGTCTTGGATTTTGATGAAAGAACTTCTTTACTTAATGAACTCGTAATCTCCTCTTCTGGAGTTTTTGTAAAGCTATGCTTTAGTCTAATTTTTTTAGCTGTTGTATTAATAATTCTATATTTTTCTGAGAAAGCTCTGAAATCTCCTTGGGGTAGGATGATGAGAGCCATAAGAGACAATGAAGAGGCTGCTAAAGCCATGGGAAAAAATGTTGTAAAGCAACACCTTTTTATTTTTATGTTAGGTTCTGCGATTATTGGATTTGCAGGTGCAATGTTAGTTACCTATGACGGTCTTTTCACTCCATCAAGCTATCAACCTTTAAGATATACTTTCTTAATATGGGTCATGGTCTTATTGGGAGGCACAGGAAATAATTATGGAGCTATATTGGGAGGTTTTGTTGTTTGGTTTATTTGGATACAATCAGCTCCTTTTGCACTGCTTGTCATCAACATATTCACTAATCATTTAGATGAAACAAATTACATTAGAGAACATCTAGTAAATAGTGTTCCATACTTTAGATATTTAATGATGGGTCTTGGACTTCTCTTAGTTATGCGATATAGACCTAGAGGCTTACTTCCAGAGAAGATTATAAAGAATTGATAGCATCTTAGCCCCACCTAAAAGATGGGGCTAAAAAATAATAATTACCTTTGAGCTACGTCGGTAAATTTACCGCCTTCGATTCCTTTTTCAAGGAATGCTCCAAATGCCTCTCCTACTTCTGTAAAGTTAACATCTGTCGCCCCATCGTAATCAACTGCAAATCCAGCACATGCTAGTTCAAGACCCTTTTTAAGTTCTCCAGCATAAATTTTTGTACCAGGACCATTCGCTACACTCATAATGTTTGCTGCAATTGATGCGCTGTCATCAGACTTACCCTTACACATTGCAAGCATAATTAATGCAGCAGCGTCATATGACTCTCCAACATAAACTGATGGATCAACACCGTTAGCCTCAGCATAAGCCTTAAATTGCATTGCACCAGCACCAAGAGAACCTGGCATTGAACCAAAGGAACCATCAAGATCAGTTCCAAAAGTATCAGTCAGTGAATCACCAATCATACCATCAGAAAGTACAAATGTATCAAAAGCGCCACTATCTAATGATCCTTGGATAATTTGATTACCACCTTGATCTAAGTAACCAATAACGACTAATGCATCTCCACCAGCTGATGAAAGTACACCTACTTCAGCACTATAGTCTGCCTTATCGCCTTCATGAGCAGTTTTAGCTGTAACTTCAATACCTCTAGCAATTGCTGCAGCTTCATAGACATCTGCTAAGCCAACACCATAATCAGTGTTAACATATGTAATTGCAACACTTGAAATACCTCTGTCGCTAGTAATGTCTGCTAAAACCTCTCCACCTCTTGCATCTGAAGGAGCTGTTCTAAAAAACAAACCGTTATCTTCGGCAGTAGTCAATGCAGGTGATGTTGCAGATGGTGAAATCATTGGTACTCCATTTGGAACAGCTACATTTGAAAGAACTGCACCTGTGACACCAGAACAGTCCGCTCCCATAATTGCTGTAACACCTTGTGAAATTAAAAATTCAGCTGCAGATGCTGCCGCTGCTGAGTCGATACATGTTGAGTCAGCTCTAATAGAGCTAACAGTTGAACCACCTAATAATGCGCCTGAGTCAGAAGCTTCATTAAAAGCTAGCTCAGCGCCTGCAGCCATACCTGGCGTTAATGATTCAATAGGTCCTGTAAAACCTAAAATAATGCCAACTTTAACTTCTTTAGCGTATGACGTGCTAAACATAAATAAAGCAAGCAGAGTAGTAATGAACTTAATCATTTCTTTCCCCCTTATTAATTAATAATTATGGAGTGATAATAGTATTATATTTAAAAAAAATGAATATTTAATTACTAATGTGTCCAGGAAGTTTTTCTATTATTTGAGAAATTACTGGCATAACTCTTTGGTTTTACTGGTTTATAGGTTTGATCAATAACTCTATATTGATATGAGTTCTTTTGACACCACAAGATAGCATCATCTAAGCTATCAAAGTTTAATTTTAGTTGTTTAGTTGTGTTTTTTGAGCTATTCCAGCCCATTAATACATCCTTTTGAAGACTAGGATCAAACTCAAACTCGATAATCCACATCTTTGTTTTTTTTAAGCCTGATTGCATATTAGTTTTTGAAGGACGCTTAATTGTTACTTTTTTCATTTTTTTTATTTGGTCGGGGAGACAGGATTCGAACCTGCGACTTTCTGCTCCCAAAGCAGACACTCTACCAGACTGAGCTACTCCCCGAGTATTGAATATATATACTTTTGTCTTATAAATAGTCAAATAGTTAAATCTCATGCAAAAAGTTACTAAAATAAAAAAATTACTTATATCAAACAGCTTCTTTAAGTTTTGGAAATATCAATTTTTAGTTCGTAGTTTTAACAAGAAAATAAAACCTTATAAGATTTTTAGAGAAATTTTAAATGTTGGAGATGTCGTTTTTGCTCTTTGTTTTAGTCCTGAGGAAAAAAAGTTTTATTTGATCAAGCAATTCAGACCATTTTACTTTGTCAGAAATAAAACATTAAAATATGAAATTGTAGGAGGATTAGTAGACAAAGGTGAATCACTAATTACTGCTTTAAAAAGAGAAATCAAAGAGGAAATAGGAGTCAATACAAAAAAAATTGTAAAATTAACTACCTACTGCCCAGTTCCAGGATACTCTGATGAAATAGTTCATGTTTATTATGCAGAGGTAGAAAAAATAAAGTTAAAAAATTTCTATAATAGAAATGAAAATGAGGAAATTAAAATTTTTAAGTTGAGTCTTGCTGAATTAAAAAAAATAAATGAGAGTAGATCTATAGAAAACGTCTTAACAAAAATTTCTATTTATGAATATTTTAAAAAATTTAAAAAGAGTTAACGTTATTTATAATCTTGTTTTCTTTTAAGAAATCAGCAACTTGATTTGCTACATCAATTGCAACATTAGATTGCGCCTCTTTTGAGGAAGCTCCTAAGTGAGGTGTTAGAAGTAAATTTTTTGTTCCAAACATTACATTGTCTGTTGCAGGTTCATTTTCATAAACATCAATTGCAGCACCTGCAATTATTTCATTATTGAGTGCCTCTTTTAAATCAGTTTCATTAATCAGACCGCCCCTAGCACAATTTATAATCACTGATGTAGGTTTCATTGTTGATAATGTTTCTTTGTTAATCATATATTTTGTTTCATCATTCAATTTTGTATGCAGAGTAATAATATCAGCTTCCTTAATTAAATCTTCTGTCGAGACCTTTTTAACATTAAATTTTGATAAATCATCATCGCTTGCTGATTTAGAATTAGTAATAATTTTCATTCCAATTGTTGAGCATATTTCAGCAACTCTTTGGCCTATGTTGCCATAGCCCACAATTCCAAGTGTTTTTCCTTTAAGTTCAGTACCAAGAAACTTAGGTTTTTCCCATTTTCCTTTATGAGTTGAGTCATTAGCTAGATGAATATTTCTCATAATTGAAAACATTAAACCGACACTTAACTCAGCTGTTGCCTCTAGATTTCCTAAAGGTGTATTCATCACTAGAATTCGATTTTTTGTTGCTTGATCTAGGTCAACATTATCGACACCAACTCCCGCTCTACCAATAACTTTAAGGTTCTTACAGTCAGCGAGTATATCTGAGGTTAGTTTAGTTGCAGATCTGATTAAAATACCATCATATTGATCAATCACACCTTTAAGTTCCTCAGGAGACATCCCGGTTTTGACATCATAATCAATTTGTTTTGACTTTAAGACATCTTCTACCTTGTCACTCATCTTATCAGAAATTAATATTTTCATGATTTATACCTTCCCATTGTTTCAAAAAAAGACCATTCAATCCATGGTAAAACTTTTTCAATGTCAGAGGCTTCAACAGTTGCACCTCCCCAAATTCTAATACCCGCTGGTGCATCTTTATATGCATTAATATCGTACCCAGCGTCCTCTTTCTCTAATGTAGAGCATATTTCTTTCACAAGTTTTTTTTGATTATCACTATCTAAAGCTACAAAATCAGGATGTGTAAACTTAAAACATATACTTGTTGAGGAATATGTATTTGGGTCAATAGCTAAAAACTCTACCCAATCTCTATGGTCAATCCAGTCCTTAATGACTTGAAGATTTTTTTTTGATCTAGATATTAATTCTTTTTGTCCACCTATTTCAATACACCAATTCAATGCATCCAATGCATCTTCTGCAGCAAGCAAGGAGGGAGTATTTATAGTAGCTCCTTCAAAAATTTCTCGGGAAAACTTCTTGTTTTTAGCTAATTGAAAAATTTTAGGCATTGGCCAAGATGGTTCATAAGTTTCAAGTCTTTCAACTGCTCTTGGTGATAGAGCAATCATACCGTGTGCAGCCTCTCCTCCCAAAACTTTTTGCCATGACCAAGTCACAACATCTAATTTTTTAAAGTCCATATCCATAGCAAAAACTGCTGAAGTGGCATCACAAATAGATAAACCTGATCTATTATCTGGTATCCAATCTGCATTGGGAATGCATACACCTGAAGTAGTACCATTCCATGTAAAAACAACATCATTATCAAAATTTACTTTTGACAAATCAGGGAGCTCACCATAATTATCAGTTTTATGAACTGTTACATTCTCTAATTTTAACTGTTTTGTAATATCCTTTACCCATGTTAGTCCAAAAGTTTCCCAACCACATACCTCTACATCTTTGAGACCTAGAAGGCTCCACATAGCCATTTCTATTGCTCCAGTATCAGAGGCAGGAACAATACCTACTAAGTAATTATCTGGTAACTCTAAAACTTGCTTCGATTTAACAATCACCTCATTGAGTTTTGCCTTACCGCTTTTCGCTCTATGTGATCTACCTAAAACGGCATCGTTTAACGCTTCTAATTTCCATCCAGGCCTTTTGGAACAAGGTCCCGAGGAAAAGAATGGATGATTTGGTTTAATGGTAGGTTTTTGCATAATTAATATTTCTCCTTAGCGTTTATGAACTATTCAATAATTTTGTAAAAAAATAAACCATCTAGTGGTTTGGGTTCAAACCAGGTAGCTTTGGGTGGCATAAATTTTAAATTTTTAGAGTATTCTATTACTAAATCCATACTAACTGGTCTCATTAATGTCGATAAATCTGTTATACCCGTATCAACTTGATTAATCAAATAATCAGTACCTAATGAGGGTGGGACGAATTCGACCCTTTGATCACTAGTTTCGTCTTGAATATTTAATATTTCCTTCAAGACAAACTCACCAAAATCAATGCAGTCAGCGCCATTTGTGGAAAAATCGTTTTTCAAATCTATTTTAAAATATTTACCCTGATAGTAGATAACAAAAAAGCGATCTAGTTTCTCATGATATTTTAACTCTTCAACATGAAAGTATGTTTTTAAGTCAGATATGAACGAATCTTTATTATAGGACTCTGGAAATTTAACACTTCTATTGTATGCAAGGTTTAAGCATTTAGATTTTGGAAAAACAATAGATAGAAATTTAGTATCTTTATTAACGTCTAATTGAGCAAAGCCCTCTATTCTATGATGACCATCTGCAACAAAAAGTTCCTTAAAATTAATACCAGTGAAATCAGTGCTAGTTTTATATATTGAGTGAGTATACTTACCAGATTTAAACTTTATTAGTGGTTTTTTATCATGATGAATATCAAGATTTAAATCTATATTTTCATCATCGTAAAAAAGGTAAATTGGACACAATTGAAATTTTACTTTAGATAATTGATCAGCTCTCTCTTTGCCTTTACTGACTAAAATTTTTTCATGAGGCTTTATATTTCTATTTATGTAGTCTTGTATATTTAATAAAGAAATTAACCCTGTTTGTGAATGAGTATCAGAGTCTATTCTATATAAAAAATATTCATTTTCAGATTTATATATAATTTTTTCATCGATAAGTCTTTGGTAATATCTCTTTGATAATTCAAAAAATTCTTTATCAGATAGCTTCTTATTAAAATAAATATCTGGCCTTAAAATTTGTAAAAGATTGAGCTTATGTATCTGATCAGAACTAAAATTATAGTCAATGATATCTGTGCTAGGTGAAATAATTGATTGTAGATATTTATTGTGAAGTACATAAGTATTTGGTAATAATGGCTTCATTTATGAATAGAAACAAAGCACCTTATTACTTTGCTTTAGTAGTAGCTTTGATCTTCTTTTTTTATGGAATATTTTCAGTTTTAATTCACTAATCTTCTTTGCTTATTGTGTTTGGAAGACTCTTCTCTTGATACCATGAAGATTTGTCAGGTATATTACCATCCCATAAATAACTCTCATAATCAAATTTAGGCATACCTTTATCTGATCTTTCATAATAGAGTCCAAACTCTCTGCAATATTCTGATAATTGATCTGCCTCAATCTCTAATATATTTAATTTCTCCCATTTTTTTGATGATGCAACCCATTTAAAACCTTTAGATTTTAACCAATCCTTATGATAATAAGTCTCTGAACCTGATACTGCGAATGTTATATTTTCACTCATTTAAAACCTCATGAAATAATTTGTACGGATAATATGTAAAAATAGATAAATTTTCAAAAGAATTTTTTGAATTTATAAAAGAATTTAGATCATTAAGGTTATATATAGGCATATTGGACATAAAAACCTTTTGTTTATATGAATTGTTTAAATTATTATTTAAATTACTAGTTAATGTAACATTAATTTTTAAATTATCATTAATCTCGATACAGCACTTAAAGTTAGTTAATTTATTAGTAATTTTATCAAGAGTTTTTTTATTTTTAAAAATTAATATTTTTTTTTCACGATATTGATAAATTAAGTAAAAGAGCTCAGGGCATAATTCAAACAAAACATCTTTACTAAATAAACTATTTTGAAATTTATTAAGATTTTGAAAAGATTTTGTATAATAAATAATATTTTGTTTTAGTGAGTCGACATATAGTTTTTTTATATCAGTTTCGTCAATTAAAAAAAGGTTATTAATTAATTTTGAGTTAATCAATTTATTATAATATTTTAAGTCATTTGAATTACTTATAATTGGATAATCAGTAATAACTTTAATATTATTTTTTAAACAAAGATAAATATATTCAAACTTAATGCCAGTAGGTAAAAAATTCAAAATGAAATCTATACATTTGTCCCTTATAAGATCTTCATAAGCACCATAATATTTATTAAATTTATGAGTATCAGCAAATTTCTTCGCTACTTCAATATTTCTTGAACTATTAGCATAAAGATTAAGTGTACTTGATAGTTTATTTTTTTTTATAAAGTCAATTGATTTTTGGTCTGAACTCAATATAGCTAAATTGCTTTTCATTTATATTTTATTATAATCCCTGAATGAAACAGGTTTTTTTAAGCTATCATGATATACATACTGATTGTATAAAATTAGCAAAATTAATTAAAAAAAAATATAAACCTAAAAAACTAATTCTTATATCTAGGGGTGGTCTTATACCGGGATCTATTATTGCTAATTATCTAGGTATTCAAGATATTGATGTTATTGCTCTTAAAACTTACTCAGACAGAAAAAAAAATACTGATATTAAAATTTTTAAAAGAATAAAGTCTGAGAAAAAACTCGTTGTTATTGATGATTTAGTAGATAGTGGTGATACGGCAAAAATAGTTAAAGATATGATGCCAAATTCCAAGTTTGTTGTTTTGTATGCCAAGACTTCAGGATCAAAACAAGCCGATCTTCACCTCTATGATTTTAAAGATAAAGACTGGCTTGTTTTTCCCTGGGAACAGGATTAAATATTTATTTTATTCTACTGAGGTACCTCTCCGTCTATACCTTGAACATAGAACATCATAGAGGCCAACATACCATCATCAGCAACTTCGCCCTCTTTAACAACTAGCTCACCAGCTTGATTATAAATTGGACCTTCAAATGAATGAAGAGTTCCATTTTCAATAGCTTTCTCCATATTTTGTGCTTCTAAGATTAAGTCTAATGGTAAGAGTTTTGTATTATAAGGTGACATTTCTACCATACCGTCCTTAAATCCATGCCAAGTATCTTCAGAGGACCATGTGCCATCAACAACCGCTTGCGCTTTTGCAGCATAGTAAGGTCCCCAAATATCCTCAATCGAAGTCATGTGAGAATTTGGGCAAAATGCTTCTTGATTTGAGGCTTGGCCAAAAGCAAGAACCCCAGCTTTTTCGGCAGCTTGGCAAGGTGCATATGAGTCAGTATGTTGAACTATTATATCTGCACCTTGGTTTATCAAAGTGTTAGCTGCATCAGCTTCTTTTCCTGGATCATACCAAGAGTAATTCCAAATAATTTTAATTTTTACATCAGGATTGACTTTAGATGCAGCTAAATAAAAAGCATTAATTCCTCGTATAACCTCAGGTATTGGAAAAGAAACTATATATCCAATAGTATTAGTCTTAGTCATTTTACCAGCGATATGTCCAATTATAGTTCTACCCTCGTAAAATCTTGCAGAGTATGTTGAAACATTATCCATTCTCTTAAACCCAGTTGCGTGCTCAAATTTGACATCTGGAAACTCTTTAGCTACCTCTAGAGTTTGATCCATGTAATTAAAAGAAGTTGTAAAAATTAGATCATGACCTGATGCAGCTAATTTTCTAATAGCTCGGACTGCATCAGCATTCTCAGGAACGTTTTCAATATAAGTTGTTGAAATTGAGTCACCAAGAGCATTTTCCATATAAATTCTGCCTACGTCATGCATATACGTCCATCCGTGATCCCCTGGAGGCCCGATATATATAAAGCCTATTTTCTTTTGATCAGCTTGAACTGCTGATACAGAAAATAAGGCAAAAAATGAGAGAATAGTTAGTATTTTTCTTAACATATTTAAATCCTATCTTTTAAAAATTAATAAAACTTATTATAAAGCTAATTTCATTAATAAATAATGAATCTAGTTAATAATAAATATGTAATTAATTTATAACAAAAAAGAAATGGATGTCCTTTATCTGAAAAAAAATAAGTGGATAACCTATTGATTTTTTTCAAAAGGTATATTTAAAGATGATGGAGCACTAAGTTTAAGTCTAAGTTTGTTGGATGAAATAAAAACTAATACAATAATTGTTGCCAAATATGGCATCATGTTAAAAAATTGACCAGGTAATTTAACACCTATTGCTTGGAGGTTCATTTGCATAATAGCAACGCCTCCAAAGATATAAGCACCAACTAATAACCTCCAAGGCTTCCAAGTTGCAAAAACAACTAATGCAAGAGCTATCCATCCTCTACCAGCAGTCATACCCTCTTGCCACATTGGGGCATAACATATTGAAATATAATAACCTGCCAGAGAACTCATAACACCACCAAAAATAATAGTTAAATATCTTGTTTTTATAACATTATATCCCAATGCATATGCTGAGTTATGATTTTCACCAACAGCTCTAACTATGAGGCCAGTTTTTGTTTTTGATAAAAAATAAGCAACAAAAAAAACTAATAAAAAAGAAATCACTATGAAATAGTAAGGGTTTAATCCATCTATGGGTGTTCCGCCAAATTTTTTACCAAGCATTGCACTTAAGCCAATACCGAAAATAGTTAATGCTAATCCAGTCGCTATTTGATTAGTCATAAGATTTAAAACTAGAAAAGCAAATAGTCCTGATAAAATTACCCCAGATATTATTGATAAAAATAAGGAATAGAAATAATTACCAGTTAAAACTAGAGTAATAAATCCTGTTACTGCTCCAACTAACATTAATCCCTCTAATCCGAGATTAAGGACTCCACTTTTTTCAGTAACTAACTCTCCAATACCAGCAAAAACAAGAGGCGTTGTCGATATTAAAACTATATTCAAGATACCTATAACTAAATCGATATTCATTTAATAAATACTTTATATTTGTTTAAAAAATCTGTGCCTAACAGAAAGAATAGAACCAAACCCTGGAATACAAAACCTACTGCGGACGGTATCTTTAGAAATAATTGTGCATCCTCAGCACCTAAATATGTTAATGCAATTAGTAAAGAGGACAAAATTATTCCAAAAGGGTTCAATCTACCCAAAAATGCAACAATAATTGCAGTAAAACCATAATTAGGAGAAATATCTCTGTACAATAAACCTATGGGTCCTGAAACCTCAAATAGCCCAGCTAATCCTGCGCATGCTCCACTTATAATGAAAGTATAAAAAATTAAATTTTTATATTTAAAACCGGCGTATTGAGATGCTTTTGAACTAAAGCCAGTAACTTTAAGTTTAAATCCAAATAATGTTTTGCTGTAAATAATATAAGTTATCAAACAAATTATTAATGCAAAATAAACACCAATGTGAACACGAAGGCCATCAATTAATACAGGGAGTCTTCCAGCATCAGGAAAAGGCATCGATTTAGGTAAACCATAACCTGCAGGATCTTTCCAAGGACCAACAACAAAATAATCCAGAATAAATAGAGCCACATAAGTTAACATCAAACTAGTTAAAATTTCATTTGTATTAAATTTTGTTTTAAGAATAGCAGGTATAGTTGCCCAAAATGCTCCTCCAATGGCGCCAAAAAAAATCATTAATGGAAGTAAAAAAACACTTGTTGAGTCATTAAATAATAATCCAATACCGCCACCAAATATTGCTCCCATTGTTAATTGCCCCTCAGCCCCTATATTGTAAATATTGTTTTTGAAACAATAAGATAATCCTAAAGCTATAATTGCAAGCGGTGTAGCTTTTACAAATAATTCAGAAATACCGTAAGTATTTGATATAGGACTGATAAAAAAAATTTTAAAAGACTCAATCGGACTTAAATCTAAAATAAAAAAAATAAATGAGCCAAAAAATAAAGTTAGAGCAACGGCAACTAATGGCGACAAATAAAATATTAAATTTGAGTAATCCTCTCTTAATTGTAATCTAATCAAAAAGACCACCCATATACTTGCCTAATTTGGTGATATTTATATCCTCTACATTTAACGGGTTTGATAAAGACCCCTCATATAGAACCGATATTTGGTGACAAACTTCTAGTAATTCATCTAAATCGTGTGAGATAATAATAATAGATACTCCCTTTTGTGATAATTCTACTATTGTTTTCTTAATAAATGCTTCAGAACCTGCATCTATGCCCCATGTAGGTTGAGATAAAATTAATAGCTGAGGATTTGACATAATTTCTCTTCCAATAATAAATTTTTGAAGATTTCCTCCAGAAAGTTTACCAGCTTTGACATGATAAGAAGGAGTATCAACATTAAAATTTTTTATTACATCACTTGCATAAGAGTTAATCTTTTCAAAGTTTATAAAATCACCTTTCTTAAATTCACTTTTATGGTTCATGCTTAAAAATATATTTTCAGATAAAGACATCTCAGGCACTGCACTGTGGCCTAACCTCTCTTCAGTAACATATGAAATAGATAGAGATTTTCTTTGAAATGTTGAAAAATTATTAATATTAAAACCTTTGAAAAAAATATCTCCACTAAATTCATAATCGTTTTCATTTAGTAAAATTTCCATTAATTCTTTCTGTCCATTTCCAGCCACTCCAGCTATGCCAAAAATTTGTCCCTTTTTTAAACTTAAATCAATTTTATTTAAATTAATTGTAAATGGATCTTTAGATTGAGTTGATAAATTTTTAATATTAAAAATTTCCTGAGAAAAATTAATATTACTTTCATGTTTTACTTTGGACACTTTATAACCTAACATTTTATATCCTAAAGTTTCAGGATTTTCATTTTGTGTCGAAATTGTGCTTACTACTTTTCCATTCCTCATAATTGTTACATAATCAGACAGATTTATTATTTCTTCTAATTTATGGGATATAAAAATTACTGTTAATCCGTCTTTTACTAAATTTTTTATAATTTTAAATAATTTACTAATTTCATCTGGTGTAAGAACAGAAGTTGGTTCGTCCATGATTAGAATTTTTGGATTATTCAATAATGATCTAACAATTTCTACGGATTGCCTCTGACCAACAGATAGAGAACTTATAGGAGAATTTAAATTTAAGTTAAAACCGTACTTATCACAAATTGTCTTAGACTTATCTTTTAATTTAGTTAAAGATATATTTTCATTCATACCAAGAATTAAATTTTCAGCAACAGTAAGTGACTCAAATAAACTGAAATGTTGAAAAACCATATTTATACCTAAATTCTTTGCAGTAGATGGTGAATTAATTATTGCTAAATCAGAATTTATTAAAATTTGACCACTGTCAGGTTTTACATGACCATACAAAATTTTAACTAATGTTGACTTTCCAGCGCCATTTTCACCTAAGATAGCATGGATAGATTGCTCTTCGATATTAAAGGATACATCATCATTTGCTATAACTCCGGGATAGGATTTAAAAATATTTTTAAATTCAACTATGGATTGCATAAATATTAATAGATTCCTTTTATTAAAGATTAAATTGTTTTTTTTAATTTAGGATAAAATTATAAATATAAGGGTTCTGAGTCATAAGATGACCAAAGATACCATGTTACAATAGTTGAATAATTTAGCCATTTGTTAGAATGAAAAGATAATTTAGTTAAATTTTTATCCTTATAATATTTCTTATAGGCATTAATAAAACCAAGATCTCCTAATGGCATTATGTTAGGCAAACCTAAATAAAATATAGAGAACATTTCAGCAGTCCATTTACCAATGCCGAAAATTTGAGTTAAATTATTGTTTACTTTTTCAAAATTACTGTCGCTTAACTTTATATCAGTTACTAAATGATAATTATTTAGAAGTGAATTTAAACATTTTTTCTTATTTTTACTTAAAGGTAAATATTTTATTTTGCTTTTATTAGTTTTAAAATTTTTAAAGTTTATTCGACCAATTATACTCTTAGAGTTTTTATAAATAGACATAGCAGCAGAAACAGATATTTGCTGGGAACAGATAGATTTAAATAAAACGTCAAATTTATTATTATTTGTTTTTAATTGATGATTTGGATTATAGTAATATTTAAAAACAGGGTCATTCCTTAATAAATAAGTACAACCTTTTTTCCAATAATTCATCGATCATTAAATGACTTAACTAGACTTGAAGTATCATATTTTTTATAAATTGTATTTTGTAAACTTTTATACTTTTTAAAGACACTTTTTGTAAGATTTAAATTTAAATTAGATTTTTTTGCTTGTTGTAAAACATATTTTAAATCTTTAGTCATTAATTCTGTAGAAAAACCAAAATTAAATTTATTTTTGGTAAGTGTTGGATACCTATTAGTAAATTGCCAGGAATTAGCTGCTCCATTTTTTATAGCATTGAAAATTTTTTTTTGATCAAGATTATTTTTTTTACTAAAAAGATAAGCCTCTGATATAGAGTATAAAATACCACAAATTAAAATTTGATTAGTAAATTTAGTTAATTGACCTGAACCTAATTTCCCCATATGCGTTATACTTTTAGAGTAAAAGGAAATTATACTTTTTGATTTATTAAAGTTTTGTTCAGTTCCACCAACCATTACTGATAAAGAACCTTTTTTAGCACCCTCTTCACCACCTGTAATAGGAGCATCTAAAAATTTTACATTTCTTTGTTTAAATGACCTAGAAAGTAAATCAATTTGTCTTAATGATATAGTTGAGTGATCGATAATAATTGAATTTTTGTGAAAATTTGAAGTTTTTACAAACTTATTAAAGAAAGTATTAACTGCGTTATCATCTTTTAAGCAAGAAATAATAAAGTCAAATTTTATATCATTTTTAAAATTATAACTTTCAGCTATAAATTTTTTTTTCCATTTATGTTCAACTGATTTAGTTCTATTAAATACAAAAAGTTTAAAATTTTTATTTTTGGACAAATATCCAGCCATATGGAAGCCCATTTTTCCAAGACCAACAAATAGAATTTTATAAGTTGGCATAAAAAATTATTTTTTTTTCTAATTTTGAATAATCAAAATCCATATTTGGAAGATTTGTTTCAAAGTTTAATAGTTTTAAAAAACTCATAGCTGGAAATAAATCCCAAATTTTTGATCCGTAGACAGTTAAAAAAGATCTTTCACCCTCTATAGCTTCAATTACATCGTAGCCAATTGATCTTGATCTTATTTTTTCTGTGTAAGAAGTAATTATATCTTTAAAATAAATTTTGGCATGTTCACCTAAAAATCCAATTTGATTGCTATAATTTTGGGGCTTTATTTGCTTATGGTTTTTAAATATTGAATTGTTATGAGTGTGGTAAAAAATATCACTAATAGGATTATATATTATAGCAAATTCACATTTAGTAGATTTAATAAATGATATCATTATTGCAACTTTATTAATACCATTGATAAAATTTCTTGTTCCATCAATCGGGTCTACTGTTAAATATTCATTTTTTTTAATTAACTCTGAGTTACCCTCTTCAGAGATGATATTAGAAAATCCAATAGTTTTAAAATAATCAATTAGCTCATTCTCTATGATTACATCGTAACTAGTAACTTTAGAATTATCCTCTTTAGTTGAAACCTCATTGTCACTTAGTTTTCCAATATTTGGAATTATTATGTCTGTAGCAATTTTCTTTAAGAAGGTATGAGTGTCTAAAAAAAATTTATTATCAATCATCATTAATTATTTTTTCTAAAACATGGGAGTCTTTTCGAGATACACATAAAATTAATATATCGTTATTCAAAGGAATATGATCATCATTTTTTAACTCTAATGACTCACTAGTAAGGGTGCATATGTGATTTATTACTTCAGATTTTTTTATATTTTCATATATCTCATTTTTATATTTAATTTCATAAATTATGTACTCGTCTTTAAAAATAGAATGATAAGATAAAAGAGAGCCTTTAGATATTTTTTCAATTATTCTAGATGTTGTTAACTCTCTTGGATTAATTATTACATCTATGCCCAAATCGTTTGCAAAAGATGAGTACGACTCATTATTGATTACTGATATTACTGATTTAGATCCTCTTTTTTTAGCAATTATTGACAATATTGTGTTAATTTGATCGTTATCTGTGACGGTGATTACTAAATCAGAATTATTCAATTTAATTTCTTCATACAAAGTTTGATCGAGAGCATCTCCGTGAAAAATTGTCGTATTTTTAAGTAAACCAGCTAAAAAATTACACCTTTCTTGATCAAGTTCTAAAATTTTCAAATTTATTTCTTGATCATCTTGCTCAATTAAAGTGGATAAATTTTGACCAATATTTCCCCCACCAACAATAAGAACATCTAATACATAGTCTTTAAAGCCAAAGAACTTTATGAGCTTATTCAAATATTTTTTCTTTATTAATAGATAGAGTTGATCTGAAATTGATATATTTTTAAAATCAAAATTTATTTGATCTTCTTTACTATGACCTAAATAACAAAGGTTATTTGTTTTAAAGAAAACTTTTATTTCCTCAAATGTGTGGTTTTTAAATAAATTAGAAGATTGCATTCCAATTAGTAAATAATCATGTGTTATTAAAGACTCACTAAAAAAAGCACCAGGCAAATGAATTTTTTCAAAAATATTATTTGAGACCTCCCATTCAGGAGAAATGATATGATCAAGAAAACTATTCGACTCAATTAATAATGATTTATTTTCATCTAAAATTAAATTTTGATTTCTTACTCTAGCGATTGATTTATCAACATTTAAAAATTCTTTTGCAAATTTACTTGTAATTATATTTTTTTCATCACTTCTTGTAACAGCTATAAAACAATCAATTTTAGTATCAAAGTTTTTATAAAAAGAAGGGTTTAAAGGGTCTTCATAAATTGTTTTTATATCAAATCTTTCAGCAAGATTTTTTAATTCATTAACATCATCGTCTAGAAGAAATACATTTTTACCTTGTTCTGATAATTTTTTTGCTAGATTTGCGCCTACTATTCCTGAACCCAGTATAAGTATATTCATTGATCTATTTTTATGTTGAGTGATTTAACTTTACGATACAAAGATACTCTATCTAGTTTAAGCATTTTAGCAGTTAAAGTCATATTGAAATTATTAAATTTTAATTTTTGTAGTAAGTAATCCTTTTCAAATTTATCCTTTGCTTCTTTAAAATTTAAGTCATACAAATCAGTACTATCAATTGAATTATTCATTAAATCCTCAATTAAGTTTTTTGATACAGATAAATTATTATCAGTCAATAATCCAGTTATGTTCTCAGCAAGATTCATAATTTCAAATATGTTTCCAGGCCAAGTATGACTCAATAATAAATTTTGTACTTCATTATCAACTTCAATTTTATTATCAAACTTCTTAAGAGCAAAAATGTTTAAATAATGTTTAAAAAGTGGGAATATTTCCTCTTTTCTAGTAGTTAAGGGATTTAGTATAACTTTTTGATCAATATTACTGACAAATGGATCTTTAGAGTCTATTTTTTTACTGTCAAATATTATTGATGCATTTATTTTTTTGCTTTTAACTAAATTTAAATAATTTAATAGTTCTATTTGGTTAAAATTTTCATAATCATTTAGGTAAATAGTAAAATAATTATGTAAAGAACTTAACTTTAATAAATCTGACTCATTCATTAAATTTTCATTTAAATTAATAAATGTATCAGGATTATTAGAGGATAACTTCATATGTAAAGTATTTGCAAGAAAATTTTTTCCAATTCCACTCGGTCCAATAATTAAAATAGAAGAATTATTTTTTATTTTAGCAAAAATTTTAAAAATATTATCGATATAATTACCATATCCAATGGTATCTATCTTAGAGTGGAATGAAATTTTATTTCTATAATTATTAATTGTAACACGTTGTTTTAATTCAAGTAAATTTTTTTGAATTATATGTATAAGCTTTTTAGTCTCAAATGGTTTTTCAATAAAGTCATTTGCTCCTGCCTTTACAGACTCAATTGCATTATCTATGTTAGCATGACCACTAAAAGAAACGATAACTAGATTTTCATATTTATTTTTTAAAAATTCAATAATATCTATTCCTTGATTTGTGCTATTTTTTAACCATAAATCTACTAATACAACATCATAATCGAAATTTCTTTGCTCAAGATTAATAAATTCTTTATAAGAATTTGCATATGTAACTTCATAACCTTGTTTAGAAAGTAAAAGTGAAATTTGCTTACAAATTTCTAATTCGTCATCAATTACTAATATTTTTGTCATAAAAAATTATTTCAATTTTAAATCCAGAATAACTGTTCGTTGTTATATTCATCTTATAGGAGTTGTCAGTAATTATTTTATTAATTAAAGATAGTCCTAATCCAGAAGAATTTTTTGTTGAAAAATATGGTTTAATAAGATCATTGATATTGCCGTCATATCCTGGTCCATTATCAAAAAAAGTTAAAATTAACTGTTTGTCAATTTTGTTTAGAATTATGTCAATTGATGGATTACTAGTTGATTCTAAAGCTTCTATTGAATTTTTAAAAAGATTATTAAATATAATATCCAAATAGGAATGGTCAAAGTTGACAAACAAATTATCTTCGATTTTATAATTTATCGTGATTTT
>CABYGG010000008.1 GCA_902518505.1 uncultured Alphaproteobacteria bacterium | reverse complement strand
ACTCTGGTTTATTGAGATTATATTTTAACATCATAGACAAACTTAAAATGGTAGCAATTGGATTTGCTTTATCTTGACCTGCAATATCAGGGGCGCTTCCATGAACAGGCTCAAAAAGTCCATGTCTTTTGCCATTTTTTTCTTCCCCCAATGATGCCGATGGTAACATTCCAAGCGAACCAGTCAGCATAGCAGCACAATCACTCAGCAAATCTCCAAAAAGATTATCTGTAACTATTACATCAAATTGTTTTGGGTTTCTAACAAGTTGCATAGCACAATTATCTGCTAACATATTTTCTAGTGTAATATCTGAAAAATCTTTATGAGTTTCTTTCACAATCTCTCTCCAGAGTACACCTGTTTCCATAACGTTAGCTTTCTCAACAGATGTTACTTTATTATTTCTTTTTCTGGCTAAATCAAAAGCAACTCTAGCAATCCTATCGATTTCGTAATCGTGATAAATTTGTGTGTCAATCGCTTTCTTACCATTTGGCGTGTTTTCTATTCCTCGAGGTTGACCAAAATATACACCACCAGTCAATTCTCTTACAATCATAATATCTAAATTGTTTACCACTTCATTTTTTAAAGTTGAAGCTGAAACAAGAGCATCAAAAACTATAGCAGGTCTCAGATTTGCAAAAAGTTCTAATTCTTTCCTCAAACCTAAAAGCCCAGCTTCTGGTCTTTTTGATCTTTCTACGTCATCCCACTTTGATCCACCAACTGCTCCCAATAATACAGCATCTGAATTTTTTGCTTTCTCTAAAACAGAGTTAGTCAAAGGTTCGCCATTAACATCATATGAAGCGCCTCCAACTAAATCTTTTTCATAACTTGCATTAAGACCTTGCTCATTTAATTTTTCAATTACTCTTATGGCTTGATCTGCAACTTCCACACCTATGCCATCTCCAGGTAAAACTAAAATTCTAGAACTCATTTAATTTTTTTTAAATAACCAAGGTTTTTTATTTTTTTTATCCTCTTCGTATGCATTAATTTTGTCTTGGTAACCAAGGGTAATGCCTATATCGTCTAATCCCTGCAAAAGTCTTTCTTTTCTGAATTCTTCAATTTCAAAATTGATTGAATGATTGCCAGCTTTAATGATTTGCTCCGGAAGGTCGATAGTGAACTCAATTTGATTTTTAGCCGCTGTCATTAATTGATCGAGGTTTTCAGGGCTGACAACTATCGGTAAAATTCCATTTTGAAAGCAATTATTATAGAAAATATCTGCAAAACTTGTTGAAATTACGCTTCTTATTCCAAAATCTTTAAGAGACCAAGGGGCGTGTTCTCTACTTGATCCACATCCAAAATTATCACCAGCAACCAAAATTTTTGACTGATCAAAAGGAGATGTATTCAAAACAAAATCTTTGATGAGGTTTCCATCGTTATCATATCTCATCTCATAAAACAAACTTACACCAAGACCAGTTCTTTTAATTGTTTTGAGAAATTGCTTTGGGATGATCATATCAGTATCGATATTAACAATTGGTAAAGGAGCTGCGATACCTTTTAAAGAATGAAACTTATCCATTTTATGTAAAATCTCTTATATCTGAAATGTTTCCAGTAATAGCAGATGCCGCAGCAAGCTCAGGACTCATTAAATGAGTTCTACCACCTCGGCCTTGTCTACCTTCAAAATTTCTATTAGAAGTTGATGCGCACCTTTCACCTGGTTTTAATTGATCGGGATTCATACCAAGGCACATTGAACATCCAGCCTCTCTCCATTCGAAGCCAGCATCTTTTAAAATTATATCAATTCCTTCTTCTTCTGCTTGTTTTTTAACTAAGCCTGATCCTGGTACAATCATTGCTTGAACATGTGAAGCAATCTTTTTGTCCTTAACAATAGATGCAACTTTTCTTAAATCCTCAATTCGACCATTTGTGCAAGAACCAATAAATATTTTATCTAATTTTATGTCTGTAATTTTTGTTCCGGGCTTAAGACCCATATACTCAAGTGATCTTTCAATACTTTTCTTTTTATTTTCTGTTTTAGCACTACTTGGATTTGGCACCGTGCCTTTCACTGACACAACATCCTCAGGGCTAGTTCCCCATGTCACCATTGGGTCAATTTCTGAACTATCTATAACTATTTCATGATCGTAATTTGCATCATTATCTGAGGGAAGAGATGACCAGTATTCTACTGCTTGATCCCAGTGTTCAGTTCCAGGGGCATAAGGTCTACCTTTTATATAATTAAAAGTTGTTTGATCTGGGCTAATTAATCCAGCGCGAGCACCAGCTTCAATGCTCATATTACAAATAGTCATTCTGCCTTCCATAGAAAGGCCCATGATAGATGAACCAGCATACTCAATTACATGACCAGTTCCCCCAGCTGTTCCAATTTTTCCAATTATGTACAAGATTAAATCTTTAGAATTTACTCCAAAGGGAAGTTCACCATTTACCGAAATTCTCATATTTTTTGCAGGATTTTGAACAATTGTTTGCGTAGCCAGAACATGCTCAACTTCACTTGTTCCGATACCAAAAGCGAGAGCCCCGAAAGCTCCATGAGTAGAGGTGTGACTGTCTCCACAGACAATTGTCATGCCCGGTTGGGTAATTCCCTGCTCAGGACCAATGATATGAACAATACCTTGTCTTTGGTCCATTAAATCAAAATATTGAATTCCATGCTCTTTAGTGTTTTTTGCTAGAGTTTCGACCTGAATTTTACTTTGTGGGTCCTCAATATTTTGTCTATTTATAGTAGGAACATTATGGTCTGCGACAGCTATCGTAGCCTCTGGTCTATGAACGGGACGATTGGATAGTTTTAATCCTTCGAAAGCTTGGGGGCTAGTTACTTCATGAACTAAATGACGATCAATATATAAAAGATTAGTCCCATCTTCTCTTTGACCGACAAGATGCTCAGACCAGATTTTATCAAAAAGTGTTTTTGGGCCTTGGTTGCTCAAGATAATACTTTTAGCTTTTAGTTTCTGCCTCTTCTATTTTTTTCTCTACAGGCTTTTCCTCTTTTGGCTCTTCTTCAGCTTTGGGATCTTCTTGTGGTGATGATACCTCTGATTTAGTTTCTTTAATTTCTTCTTTATAGTTGTCTTCAGACTTAGGGGCTTCTTGAGTTGAAGTTTCTTCTGTTTCGGTCTCTTTAGCTTCTTCCTTTGGTGATTCTTCAGTTACAGGTGTTTCTGATTTATTTTCTTCAGTACTAACCTCTGAAATTTCTTCAGCATCTTCGATTGTGGATACAAATTGGTTATCATCATATGATCGACCGTCAGTTCTTTCGGCAATTCTTGCTTTTTTACCAGACAAACCTCTTAAATAATATAATTTAGCTCTTCTTACATCACCAACTTTTACACGTTCGATTGAGTCGATAACATTACTGTATAGTGGAAAAACCCTTTCAACGCCTTCACCACTAGAAATTTTTCTAACAGTAAATGAAGAATTAAGACCGTTATTTTTTTTACCAATACAGACACCTTGAAATGCTTGCACTCTCTCTTTATTTCCTTCTTTAATCTTTACGTTAACTTTGACAGTGTCACCTGGCGCGAAGTCTGAAACCTTAGAACTTTTTAAAATCTGCTGAATTTGTGATTGTTCATAATTTTTAATAATTTCATTCATTGTGTGCTCCATCCAATATTAATATGTGGGTGGTGTCAGAGCGGCATATTCTACTCATTTTTGTTTTTTTTTAAATAGTTTTTAAATAAATCTGGTCTATTTTTTTCAGTATTTTCCAACGAATTTTGGTGTTTCCAATGATCAATATCAGCATGTTTACCACTCAAGAGTATGGAAGGTACTTCTATTTCTGAGTGATCAGGGGTTATCCATGGGTTTGGTCTAGTGAATTGATCATGTTCAACTAGTCCATTTTGAAATGACTCAATAGTGTGGGTATCATTATTTCCAAGAACACCAGGTTGAAGTCTCATTAACGACTCAATAAATAATAATGATGCTATCTCTCCTCCGTTTAAGATTACATCGCTCACAGAAATCTCTTGAAATTTATAATAATCAATTACTCTTTGGTCAATGCCCTCATATCTACCATTTAGTAAGATAAAATCTTGATTGAAATTATAATTAGTTAATTTTTTTTGAGTGAGTTTTTTACCTTTGGCAGAAAAACATATTTTAATACAGTTATCTAATTCATTTTTATTAAAGTTTGCTTCGATAGATTTTGAAATTATATCAGGTCTTAATACCATACCTGCGCCACCACTAAATGGTTTATCATCAACAGAGTTCGCAGATAAATCACTGTAATCTCTTATATTGATCGTATTGATTTCGAAATGATTTTTTGACAGAGCTTTGCCTAATAAGCCATGTTGTAAAATTCCAGGAAAAACTTCCGGAAATAAAGTAAGAATATTAAATTTTAACATTAATTTTTAATTATAATTTTTTTTTCTTTAATATTTACAAATGGAAAGTTTTGTTCAGTAAATCTGAAAAATTCTTTTTTATTACTTTTAATAAAATATATTTCCAATAAATCCCCTGCACCAAAATTTACAACTGAAGCAACTTCTCCAACTCTCTGGTCTTTATTATCAAATACCTCAAGTCCTTCTAGATCGTGGAAATAATATTCATTTCCTTTTACTGGTGATAATTGTTCTTTTTTTAAAAAAATTTTTTTATTAACAAACTTTTCAATGTCTGTTCTATTATTTATTTCGTCAATTGTTATAAGTGGGCTTTTTTTATCAAAAGATACTAGTTTTAAGTTAATAGTTTTTTCATTATCTAAATAAAATTTTTTAAATTGATTTACATCACGATCATCATTTAAATAACTGTGAAACCTTAGCAGACCCTTAGTTCCTTTAGGTCTGCCAATTACACCAACTTGTATGAAATGCTTCTCAAAGGGAGTCACAAGTAATTACTCTTTAGTTTCGGGTTTATCCTCTGAAACCTCAGTTGAACCCTCTTCCTCTTTGGGCTCTTCTTTTGCAGGAGCTTCTTCTTTCTTTTCCTCCGGCTCAGAAGTCTCTTCTGTCTTCACCTCTTCAGCTGGTTTTTCAACTGCTGCTTCTTCAACAGGCGGTTGCTCCTCTGTGGTAGTCACCTCTTCAGTAGGTTTTTCGTCCTCTGCTTTAGCTGCTTCTTCAGTAGCTTTTGCATCTTCTGCAGCTTTTGATGCTGCTTCTTCTTTTGCTTTTACTCTTTCTTGAGCCTTTGCCTTTGGTAAATGCTTTTTTGTTTTCTCAGTTATTTTTGGAGCTTCCATCATTCCTAATTCAGAGAGAATTTTTTGAACTCTTTCTGTTGGCAGGGCCCCAACCTTAAGCCAATGTTCAGCTCTTTCTTTGCTTAGCATTACTCTTTCCTTGTGATCCTTGGGAACCATTGGATTGAAGTTGCCTATTTTTTCAATGAAGTTACCGTCTCTTGGTGCTCTCTCATCTGCAACCACAATTCTATAGAAAGGTCTTTTTTTTGAACCTCCTCTTGCTAGTCTTATTTTTGTCGCCATGATTTCTCCCTTCTGTATTTATTCAATCGTTGGCATTTGGTTTCCGCCTAATAAACTTTTTATTTTATTTGCAAAACCTGGTTTTTGAGCTTGTTTCATAAGTTTTTTAGTTTGCTCAAATTGTTTTAAAAGCCTGTTGACCTCGTGTACCTGTCTACCAGACCCTGTTGCTATTCTTCTTTTTCTTGAAGCTTTTAGTAAATCAGGATCAACTCTTTCTTCTCTTGTCATTGAGCAAATAATTGCAATTTGATGATCAATAACTTTTTCGTCAAAATCTCCACTCTCCATCATGTTTTTAATTTTGCTGACACCAGGCATGTGTGACATTAGTCCAGACATTCCTCCCATTTTTTTCATTTGAGAAAACTGTTTTAAAAGATCATTCATATTGAATTTCCCACTCATCATCTGAGATTGGAGATTTTCCATTTCTTTTTGATCAAAATCTTTTTGTGCTTTTTCAACTAATGAAACAACATCTCCCATACCAAGAATTCTAGATGCTATTCTCTCTGGGTGAAAAACTTCAAAATCTTCAATATTTTCTCCTGATCCAAAGAAACGAATTGGCAAACCTGTTTGATATTTTGCTGAAAGTGCAACTCCTCCTCTTGGGTCTGCATCTAATCTTGTTAATATAAATCCAGTAAGTGGTGCTGTGGAGTTAAAAGACTCTACAACGCTCAGGGCTTGTTGACCCATCATTGAGTCTAAAACAAGTAAATTCTCTTGTGGTTTTGCCAGATCATGAATTGTTTTCAGTTCTAAAAGTAAATCCTCATCTGTACTAATTCGACCTGAGGTATCTATAATTAAAACATCTGATAAAAGTTTTTTACTTTGTTCAAGAGCATTATTGACAATATCTTTTATATTTTCATTTATTGGCTCAATAAACTGAATATTATTTTTTTGAGATAAAATACGAAGTTGGTCTATAGCGGCTGGTCTTCTTAAATCTGTTGACAAAAGTGCTACAGATTTATTCAGAGAATTTTGACAGTAATGAGCAAGTTTTGCAATTGATGTTGTTTTACCTGCACCCTGCAAACCGCACATTAAAAAAGTTGAAGGTTTATTTTTAAAGTTTAACTCGCTACTTTGTACACCAAGTATTTCTGTTAGTTCATCACTTACTATTTTAATTATTTGTTGTCCTGGCTGGACGTTTTCAATTACTTTTTGGCCAAGTGCTTTTTCTTGGATTTTTTTAATAAGATCTTTAGATACTTTAAGAGAGACATCTGCCTCTAACAAAGCAACTCTAACCTCTCTCAGGGTTGTCTCTAAATCTTTTTCAGTGATAGCGCCTTTATTTGAGAGACCTTGAAAAATTCCAGTTATCTTATTTGTTATATTTTCTAACATTTAAAAAATAAAAAAAATCGGCGAATGATACTCATCGGCCGACTAATTTTTCCTTTATTTAGTGAGGAATTTATATCACTATAGCTGGTCTATGAAAATACCTTTTATGAAAGCTCAAGGAGCAGGAAATGACTTTATAATTTTGGATAAAAACGTTGATTTCATTAGAAAGTCAAAAAAGGTAATTAAAAGACTTTGCGACAGGCGTTTTGGGGTAGGTTGCGATCAATTAATTCTATTAAAAAAAATCAGTTCATATTATCAAGTAACATTTTATAACTCAGATGGCTCACTTGGGAAAAATTGTGGGAATGGATTGCGATGTGCCTACAAATATTTAGTTGAAATAAAAAAAGTTAAAAAGGCAGTCATTAAAACTCATAAATTTTTACATTTTGGTAAGAAAACTCAAAAGGAATACAAAATCAATGTTGGGGAAGTAACTTTAGATTGGAAAAAAATTCCTTTATCAAAAAAAATTGATTCTCAAAGTATTCAAATTAAAAGAATAAAGATACCTGGGTTAATAAAAATAATGGGGGCAAATATTGGAAACCCTCATTGTGTAGTATTAGTAAAGAATTTAAAGCTAATTAAATTAAATATGTTAGGACCTTTACTTGTAAAAAATAAATTATTTCCTGATCAAGCTAATATTACTTTTGTAGAGGTATTAAAAAAATCAAAAGTAAAAGTATTATTTTGGGAGCGAGGTGGCGGACATACACTAGCATGTGGTTCAGGAACTTGTGCTACTGCTTTTGTTTTAAATCATAATGACTTTGTGTCCTCTAAAATCAAAGTAGTTACTGAACGATCAGTATTAAAAACAGAAATCAAGGACAAGATGGTATTCCTTCAAGGCCCTGCAGAGTTACTTTATCAATCATCGATTAATATTTAAATGTCTAAAGTTGTTAATTTTGGATGTCGACTAAATAACTTTGAAGGAAAAAAAATTGAAGAATTATTAGTAAATAATAATGAAAATATGGTTGTTATAAACTCTTGTGCCGTCACAAATGAGACTGAGAGGCAGGTAAGACAAACTATTAGAAAAATTAAAAAAGAATATCCCGATAAAAAAATTGTAATGACAGGTTGTGCTGCACAAATATCTCCAGATAAGTATTCTTCAATGACTGAGGTCGATAAAGTTATTGATAATATAAGTAAACTGAAATCAGAAACTTGGACATCCTTACTTGATGAAGAACTCGAAGTAGATTTCAAAGAAGACATATTTGACTCTCCTCAAGATATCCGCCCATCTTTAGATAAGAAAAACCTTAACATAAGAGAAAGCCTTGTAATTCAACAAGGATGCAATCATAGGTGCACATTTTGTATTATTCCTTTTGGTAGAGGTAATAATAGGAGTTTTGATCCTTTTTACTTAATTGATGAGGTGGAAAGAGTTGTAGAAAATGGTGTCAAAGAAATTGTTTTAACAGGTGTTGATATATCAGATTATGGAAGCGATTTTGATCACAAATATAACATGAGCAATTTAATTTTAGATATTTTAGATAAAACTAAATTGCAACGTCTTCGACTCTCCTCAATAGACTGTGTTGAAATTGATGAAAATTTTAATGAAGTACTAAAAGATCTAAGAGTAATGCCGCATCTTCACCTTAGTATACAATCAGGTGATGACATGATACTGAAAAGAATGAAAAGAAGACATAGCTCAAAAGATGTATTTCAATTTGTTGATCGTTGTAAAAAAATTAGAAAAGATATTTCATTTGGTGCAGATATTATTGCAGGATTTCCCACAGAAACAGATACGATGTTTGAAAATACATACAAACTATTAAGAGACAATGAAATTTCTCACCTTCACATATTTCCTTTTTCTCCAAAAAACAATACTCCTGCTTCAAGGATGCCTCAGGTCTCTAAATCAATTATTAAAAAGAGAGCAAAAGTTTTAAGAGATCTTGGAGAATTAATTTTAAAAAAAGTAAAATCCAAACTTTCATTACCAAGGGAGATCCTTATTGAAGAGTTAAATTCAGGATTAGCTATTGGGTATGATCAAAATTATATCAAACATAAAGTACCCTTAGTAGGTGTGCCAGTTGGAGAGGTTATAAGGGTCTAATGTTTTTTTTAAAAAAAATCTTTCAAAAGAATTTAAATATAGATGAGATAGAAGATCTTTTGTTTGATAATGGTGTAGAACCAAAATTTGCTGATTTAATAATTTCAAAGATAAAAGAAAATAAATCACAAGAAGAGGATATTAAAAAAGTGATTAAAGATGAACTGCTTACAAAATTCAAAGAAAAAAAATTTGGTGGTTTTTCTCCTCAAGATAAAAGCTTATATATTATTGCTGGAAATAACGGCTCGGGAAAAACAACATTTATAGGTAAATTTATAAATCTAATTCAAAAGAATGGTTTAAAACCTGGCGTAATTGCAGCAGATACATTTAGGGCTGCCGCAATCGATCAACTTGAACATTTCACAAATCAATTTGAAGTGCCCATTCATAAGGGTAATAATATGGAAGATCCATCTGCAGTTATTTTTCAAGGTATTGATAATCTGAAAGAGAGTGATGTTATTATTGTTGATACATCTGGGAGACAACATAACAACAAAAATTTAATGGCTGAGCTAAAAAAAATCTCAGATATAGTTTCAAAAAAATCTGAGCAATTTAATATAATAAGGGCTTTTTTAACATTAGACGCTAATACTGGCCTTGCATCAAAACATATAATAGATGGTTTTCAAGAATATATCACTTTAGATGGTATTATTTTAAATAAGGTAGATTCTAATGCCAAGTATGGAGCTCTTCTAACAATAATAAATGATTTTGATATTCCTGTAGTATTTGAAGGATATGGCGAAGGTATGAATGACTTAAGAGAGTTTCAATTTGAAGAATATTTAGATAGACTAATATAAAATGAAACAACTATTTGAATTTTTTCCCTTAATTGTTTTTTTCGCAGTCTATTATAAATCAGATAAAGATCTCTATTTAAGTATTGCTGCTGTAATAGTCGCAACATTTATTTCCCTTATAGCTATCTATTTCAAAGAAAGAAAAATTTCAACCATGATGTTAGTGAGTACAATTATCTTAGTTGTTTTTGGTGGTTTAAGTATTTTTCTAAAAAATGAGATATTTTTTAAAATGAAGCCAACAATTATAAATACTCTTTTTGCTGCAGTTTTGATTGGAAGTACGTTAATTAATAAACCTGTTTTAAAGTTATTATTAAACTCATCATTAAAATTGACTGATGAGGGTTGGGGATTAATGAATAAAATGTGGTCAAGCTTTTTTATTCTTTTAGCTGTTTTAAATGAAATAGTTTGGCGAACTCAAACAACTGATGTTTGGGTAAATTTTAAAGTATTTGGAATAATGGGAATTACTATTGTGTTTACAATAATTCAAATTCCATTGTTAAAAAAACATTTTATTAATCAGCCATAAGGGCTTGAATTCCAGGAAGGTCTTTGTTCTCGAGCGCCTCAAGAAAAGCACCACCAGCTGTTGAAACGAAATAAAAATTTTCAAATTTTTCCTCAGCCATGTTGATTGCTAAAATTGTGTCTCCACCACCTATAACAACATCTGCTTGAGATTTTGCAAGGAGATGTGCTAAATTTACTGATCCCTTTGAAAATTTATTGTCTTCGATCATTCCCATTGGTCCATTCCACAAAACGATATCACTGTTACCTATCAGTTTTTCTAAAATCGCGTGTGAAGAAACTGATATATCTAGGATTTTAAAATCAGAGCTTGTAGGAAGCTCATCTATTAATTTATTTTCATTTGTGTCAAGTATAACATCTGATGGAAGATGAATTTTACAATTTGTTGATTTTGCAGAATTGTAAATCATTTCAATCATACTTTCTGTGCCCTCTTCAATTAAAGAATTGCTTACATTTATACTATTATATTTAAAAAAATTATTAGCCATTGCCCCTCCAATAAAAATATCTGAGCAAGAGGATGTTAAAAATAGAAGTGTTTTTATTTTAGTTGAAACTTTTGATCCGCCAATAATCGCTAATTTTTTCTTTGAAGATTTTTTTATATTTTCTATTGCTAAAATTTCTCTTTCAAAATTAAATCCAGGTGCTGACAATATATTTTTAGCCATTTGATTAACTGATGAATGAAATCGGTGAGAGGCAGAAAAAGCCTCATTAACATATAAATCTAATTTATCTGTAATAGATTTACTAAAAGTTAAATCATTTTTTATTTCTCCCTCAAAAAATCTTATATTCTCTAAAAGGCTTATAGTTGGCTTATATATATCTAATTCATTAAGACCGCTTTCTAAAAAACTTTTATATGTAATAAAATTTAATTTTAACTCCAATATATCCTCAAACTGATTAATTAATTTTGAGAAAGAATACATCTCATCAAAATTTTCTTTTGGTCTTCCAAAATGTGAAATAAGAAAAATATTGCATTGTTTATTTTTAATAAAATTGATGGTCTCTTTGGATCTATCTAATCTTGTTTTGTCTGTAATTCTAAAATTTTTATCAATGGGAACATTGAAATCGACTCTAACACCTACATTTCGGATTTTTTCAAAGTTCAGATTTTTAAGAGATTTCATATTTATTCACATTTTTTTAATCATTTTAGGCTAGATTACTACTACTATATATAGTATAAAACTACCCATATAAGGAACTAAATAGAGTAGGTATATAAAAAATGTCTTGGAATAACCAGAAAGTAGAAGATCTTAAAAAACTTTGGAATGAAGGGGTTGCTACAAGCCAGATTGGCGTGCAGCTCGGATTTACGAAAAATGCCGTTATTGGTAAAGCTTTTAGATTGGGCCTAGAAAGACGTCAAAACTCCAGAAAAAAATCAACTCAAAATCAACAATTTTCATCAGTGACTATGTACAGGGAGTCCAGTAATTCATCTTCCCAAAATACAGTAAGAAAAGAACCTGTTCGAAGAAGAGAAAAATTTAGTTTTAAAAAGAGCATTGTTGGCACCGGTAACTTTAAATCCTGTCAATGGCCAATTGGCGATCCACTTGAAGAGGGATTTCACTATTGCGGTGGTCAAAATATTCCAACAAAACCATATTGTATTGAACATTATAAAAAAGCTTATAATGTTGATGAGAAATATTTAGACAGACTTTTAGACTTCTTACACGAGAAAAATTAATATTAATTATTTGGCGCGCTTGGCAGGAATCGAACCTGCGGCCCCCAGATTAGGAATCTGGTGCTCTATCCTACTGAGCTACAAGCGCCTTTATAAGTATACTTAATAATAATAATTCATAAAATAATATAAACTATGAAAAAAAAAGCTGATGAATACTTATTCAATGAAGCAATTAAATATTTAGGAAAATATCCAGCCACTAAAAAAAAGATTTCAGAAATACTTGAAAAAAAACTAAGAAACAAAAAAAATTATCAAAAGGTCATTTTTCCAGAAAATATCTCTAAACAAGAACTAATTAATAATATTATTCAAAAATTAGATGAGTTGAAGATAATCAACGAGAGGCACTTCATTGAAACAGTATTTCATTATTATGAGCAATCCTTATTTTCTATCAAAAAAATTAAAAATAAACTGTTTCAAAAAGGTTTTGAACAAAGCTTAATTGAGGAATATATCTCTAAAAAAGTATCTGAAAACCCAGATTTAGAGCTGGATATTCTAAAACGATTTATTTTAAGAAAAAAACTATCTAAGTTAGAAACTACTGAGCTTAAAAAAAAGCTCTATCAGCAAAGCTTTTCAGAAAATTCAATATATAAAGTAATTAGAGATTAATTATTTAGGAGCAGGAGCTTCAATAGTTTTAGTTGTTTCATCAGTATTAACGGGTGCTTGACCCTCGGTATCTTTATCTTTTTTGGTTTTTTTAATAATTATTTGTTTACCTCTGTACATGCCAGTACTTAGATCAATGTGATGAGGTCTTCTTAGTTCACCTGATTTTTTGTCTTCTGTAAATAGTTGAGTTCCTGCTCTATGATGAGAGCGTCTCATATTCCTTTTTGAAGGTGTGGTTTTTCTTTTTGGAACTGCCATATTAGAGCGATAACATAATAAAAATTTGTATAAATTACAATAATAATGTATAAATCTGCCCACAATGCAAGAAGAGCAAATCGATTTAGGCCACAAAAGAACATGCCCCTGTGGTAGTGTAAAGTATTATGATTTTTATCAGGATGTAGTTAATTGTCCAGAATGTGGTAAATCCATTGAAGCTGTAAATATTGCTAAACCTAAAAGAGGAAGAAAAGCGGGGATAAGTGTTGCAACACCCACTAAGACTGCCAAAGAAAACGATGAATTAAAAGACCTAATTGAAGAAACAGAAGATACTGATGCTCAAACTGAAGATGCCGATAACCTAGCAGAAGATATAAGCATTGATATCCCAACTGATAAAAACGAAGAAGAAACTAATTAATTTATCTTTTATTTAAAATTTCTAATATTTTTGTTGATGCTTCCTCAAACTTTAAACTTGAAGATATCGCAAATTCTCTAGTATATCTCTCAAAAGCTACCTGAAACATCTGGCGCTCACTATAAGATTGCTCAGTTTGATCATCTTTACGAAATAGGTCTCTAACGACCTCTGAGAGAAGTTTTATGTCACCAGAGTTTATCTTTTGATCATACTCCTGAGCTCGTCTGCTCCACATAGCCTTTTTAATTTTAGGTTTTTGTTTTAAAACAGAAAGTGTTCTAGTCATAGATGGTTTACTAGTAATGTTTCTCAAACCAATCAATTTTGCTTTAGCAAAGGGGACTCTGATTGTTAATTTGTCTTGAAAAAACTGAATTACATACAGTTGTTCCTCCACTAAATCATATTGAAACTTTTCTATAGTGAGGATTCTTCCTACACCGTGGGTTGGGTAAACAATGTTCTCTCCTGGTTTAAAATCTTGTGGAACTATTACTTTTTTAATCTTAGGAGCCTTTGGAGTAACAATTTTTTTAACTACTTTTTTTAATATATTTTTTGCAACTTTTTTCTTAGCTATTTTTTTTACAAGTTGTTTTTTTTTGGCATGTGAATTTTTTTTAATTTCAACTTTTTTTTTAATCTTATTTTTTGTAGTTTTTTTTATTACTTTTTTTGTTGTAGTTTTTTTTTTATTTGGCATTAATCAGCTCCTTTTTCACTGAAATGATTTTCAAATTTATCTTCTACCCCTTCCCACTGTTTTGAATCAGCAGGGGCATCTTTTTTTGTAGTTATATTGGGCCAAACTTGTGAGTATTTTTCATTTACATCTAACCATTTTGTACCATCATCCAAGTCATCTGGGATAATCGCTTCAACAGGACATTCCGGCTCACATACTCCGCAGTCAATACATTCATCTGGGTTAATAACAAGCATATTTTCACCTTCGTAAAAGCAATCTACGGGACATACCTCAACGCAATCCATATATTTACACTTGATACACTTGTCATTAACTAAATAAGTCATAGGCTGTCTTTTACTCTATTTCTAATCAATATAAAATCTTTATCTTCTAGGCCAAGTAACGTTGAAATTTTTCTCGCAGTAGAAACCTCAAGCTGATCTTCTTTGCCATCAACCATTAATACTTGCCAACAAATTAAAATTACATCCATTCTCTGTTCATAACTAAGTGATGTTTTAAGTCTGTATGAAAACTGAGATAAGTCGGTGTTGAAATGTTGTTTATTGGCTAATTTAGTAAATTGCTCTTTATTACTCTGAATTGGTATTTTAAAGTAAAACTCTACTAACTCAGAGGCAAAATTAATTTCTTGTTCCGAAATTACATGATCTGCAATAATAATTTCGTAAATCAGATTATATAAATCTGACTCAAAAGAGTGATCATCATTTTTATCCTTCTTTTCATTAAAGGATTGGAAGAATTTATTTAACATTTATGTTTTTTAATTGGTCAAAAGGATTATTAAATAACTTTTTTGATGATGGCTTTTTTACTTTTTTTGATGGTTTTTTCAATACTTTTTTGTTTTTATTTTGTTTTGACTCTAATGTCTTATTAGCATTAATTTTTTTAGAAATAATTAAATCATTTTCTGCTATCTCATGAATAAGAAAGGATCTACTTTTTAAAATACTGATTAGTTTATCTTTTTTTATTCCCAAAAGATTAGATAAGTCCATAGGAAGTGTGAAAGGGCCTCTGTTTTCTCTTTTGAATAATTGTTTTTCAAATTCATTAAAAATATCAAGTCTGATTAATAAGTCATTCTTAGAAATAAAGCCTAAGTAAGTTAATAGCTCTTCATTTAACTTATTTTGAATATTAAGAGTTGCGTTACCATCTTTTGGTATGTATTCATCAATATTTAAAAATTCATTATAATATAAATTCCATAAATAAAACTTCAACTTCATGTATTCAGGTCTGATTAATTCAGAATTAAATATTACGTTCTTTCCTAGTCTGAAATTTAATGAATGAATTTCTTTTCTTTGTGGTTCATCAATTAGCTTAAATTCATCTAATATATTTGTTTGATATAGATTATATTGGTTTTCAATTATCTTAAAAATAAAACTTCTTTCCTCAGGTTTTGAATTAATTTTTTTCAGTTTATTTGATAAATCCAACTTCGAGAGATAAGTTTCCTCAAACCATTTTTGGATTTTCTCCTGAATTTTTTTAATATGATCAGGTGATACTATTAAATCATCTAAGATTGGCTCTAAAATAGGATGAGTTATGTCATTACCTTTTTTAAATATTGCTACATTTGCATCCCCCCATTTAAGATATAAATTTTGAAAATTTCCATTCTCATCAACTTTTGAATCGATTAATAAACTTTCGTTCGGAGCTTCTATAAAATTATCAACGTTAAAAGACATATATGGGGAAATTTGTTCTTTAATTATTTTATGGTAGTTGTTATTTAAAATATCTTTATATTTCTCATCAAAAAAAATTTTAAAACCTTTTATAACTCCTATTTTATAGTCTTTTATCTTAACATATCTATTATCAGTTAAAGATATATTTTTTTTACTAATATTTAAATTCTGAACCATCTCACTTTTATTTTTATCGACAAATTTTTGCATTAGACTTAAATGAATCTCATCAGACAGTTTGTTTTCAATATTTTTAACGGTTTCAACCCAAATAGGGTTTTTTATCCAATGTTTCTGGTTAGTAATGTACAGCCAGGTTCTTGTTTCATTTAAGTTGTAGATAAGATCATCAATGCTACCGTTATAATTTTGTAGGTAAGAAATTTCATTGTCTAAAAATTTATCACTAAATACCCATTGATTTTTTATTAGTTCACCAAATATTTTTGTTAACAGTTCAACATGTTTTTCGTCAGAAATATTTTGATAATCTGGTATTCGACATACGTCCCATAATTGTTTCAATGTTTCAGGGTTGTCAAATTTAAAATGTTTTTTATTATCTTTTAGAAACCTAAATAAAAATTTTTGATCCTCGGCATCTTTTTTAAGAATTAACCGATGATTATCGGTTTTCTTTTTTAGAGAGTTTACTAATTCATATTCTGACTTAAATGACAGAAGATGGTTTCTCCAGAATATTTTTTTAATCGGTTCAAATTTATGAGCTTGTATATTTTCTATAGACTCAAGATCTGTAAACTTTGCCCCAAGGGTAGTTCCAAAATAACCGGATTTTGTATAGCGGCCTGCCCTTCCTGCTATTTGACCTATTTCCATATCATTCAATGGTCGTACATATTTTCCATCGAACTTATCAAGACCAGAAAAATACACTTGGTTAATATCTAAATTTAGTCCCATACCAATAGCATCAGTGGCGACAATGTAATCGACTTCTCCATCCTCATATAATTTTACTTGGGAGTTTCTTGTTTTAGGACTGAGCGCTCCGGCAACAAGAGCCACACCTCCTTTTAAGCTTCTTATTTGTTCGGCTATTTCATAAAGTCGAATTAAATTAAATGCAATAATCGCTGAACGGGGCTTTACGTTTTGAATTTTTTTATGACCTAAAAAAATTAATTCTGAAAATCTATTTTTAAAAATTATTTTTGCCTCAGGAATTAGTTCTCTAATAATTTCTTCCATTGTAAGGGAGCCTAAGAAGATTGTCTTTTCTTCTCCACGAGAATGTAAAAGCCTTTGAGTAAAAATATGTCCCCTCTCATAGTCAGATGCTAATTGAATTTCATCTACGCAAACAAATTCGAAAAAATCATCTGGCATTGATTCGACAGTGCAAAAAAAATATTTTGCATTTGAAGGGATTATTTTTTCTTCTCCAGTTATTAATGCAATTTGATTTATTGGATAAAGTTTGCATGCTTTATCATAATTTTCTCTTGCTAAAAGCCTTAAAGGGAAACCAAAAACACCGTTTTTAAAGGAAAACATTTGTTCAAAAGCATAAAATGTTTTTCCAGTGTTAGTTGGACCTAAAATTATTTCAATTTGATTCATTCAATGAAAAGAAGTTACCATAAATAAAATGTTGACTTAATTAAATACTTTCTTAAGTTTTTTTTAAGAAAATGAATATCATTAGATATTCGTTTTATACTTACTAGTAAGTGTAAAAAGTAAGGAGGCTATAATGGCTAAAAAGAGAAAAGCTGCAAAGAAAAAAGCAGCTCCTAAGAAAAGAAAAGCTGCGAAAAAGGTAGCACCTAAGAAGAAGAAGGCTGCAAAGAAAAAAGCAGCTCCTAAAAGAAAAGCTGCAAAGAAAAAAGCAGCTCCTAAGAAGAAAAAAGCCACTAAGAAAAAAGCTGTAAGAAGAAAAGCTGCAAAGAAAAAAGCAGCTCCTAAGAAAAGGAAAGCTGCAAAGAAAAAAGCAGCTCCTAAGAAGAAAAAAGCAGCTCCAAAGAAAAGGAAAGCTGCAAAGAAAAAAGCAGCTCCTAAGAAAAGGAAAGCTGCAAAGAAAAAAGCAGCTCCTAAGAAGAGAAAAGCTTCTAGAAAAAGAAGATAATTTTCTAAGTTTTAAATATTTAAAACATCAAAAGCGGGTTATAATCACCCGCTTTTTTTTTTATGATAGAAGTTAATAACTTATCTTTTGCTAGGGGAAATACTCTTATCTACAAAAATATTAATTTTAAAATACGTCCTGGTGAATTACTACTCATTCAGGGTGCAAATGGTGTTGGCAAAACAACCCTATTATCTAATATTGTCAATTTTATAGATCCACTAGAAGGTAGTATAACTTACAATAACTTAGTAATTGATAACCATATTGCCTCTCAATCTTTTTTATATATTGGTGAGACTAACTTTGCCCATGACTCACTGACTTTAAATCAAAATATTGAATACTGGCTCTCAATACACAATGTAAAGTTTAATAACTCAATAAAAAATAAAAGTGTAAGTTATTTTTTTCAGGAATTGAATCTTGATAAAAAATTTTATCAGCTCTCATTTGGTCAAAAGAAAAAACTTCAATTGCTACTACTTATGTTAGTAAATAAACCTGTTTGGATACTCGATGATCCACTTAGTGGGCTTGATGATAGAACAATAATAAATTTAAATACTTTATTTGAAAAAAAGTTAGAAAATAAGGGAATAATTATATTAGCAAGTCATCAAAATATTAATTTAAATAATTATAAAACACTTCAATTAAAATGATAAAAAACTTTCTTAAATTAATTTCAAGTGAATTTCAACTAATGATTAAAGGAAGTGTCTTTAGTTTTGTTCTTTATTGTTTATTAATTATTTCATGCGCTATTTTTGCGTTATCATTAAAAGATGAGTCAATGGAAATAAATACTCGATTATCTTTCTTATACATAATGATTTTTTTTATTTCATTATTTAAAGTTGAAAAAATTTATGACCAAGATTTTGATGAAGCAAAACTTCATCAGTATCTCCTTTCTCCTTTCTCTTTAGAGATAATTGTTTTTGTTAAAAACATGATGATCTATTTAAATTTAATTATTTTTTTCTTTATATTCTCACCACTAATTTTGATTATTTTAAATATCGATCTAACTTATTTATTAAAGATTAATAGTCTTCTAGCGCTATCTCTTTTAAGTATTATTTTTATAGCTTCAATGACTGCGTCTATAACAATCTCTAAGAATAATAGACTCTCACTTACAAGTATTTTAACATTGCCTCTTTTTGTCCCTATTCTTATATTTTCTATGGCAATAACTGATTTAATCGATTTTAATACAGGTAAGATGTATTTATTTTTTGTAGCTTACTTTTTATTAAATTTAGCCTTTTCACCTTTGCTAACTAGTTTTGCTTTAAAAAAATTATCAGTCTAATGTTTGCTATTACTCCAAATGCACTTTCTAATTTTATGATCTCTCTATCCAGATATGTTATTCTATTATCTCTGGTATTAATAAGTGTTTCTATTTTTCTGATTATTTTTTTAGAAAATGATTATTATCAAGGTATTTCATTCAAAATAATGTTTATCCATGTGCCCACTGCTTGGCTATCATTGGCAATTTTTCTAGTGATGGGAATTAGCAGTATAATTGGCTTAATATTTAAATCCCCAACAGCATTCACAGTTGCAAGATCGTTGTCTCCAATAGGATTGATAATGAGCATTATTGTTTTAGTTACTGGTTCGATATGGGGAAATTTGACATGGGGAGCTTATTGGGTATGGGATGCGAGGTTAACTTCAATGTTAATTTTAGCTTTTATTTACTTAGGCCACATTCTTCTTTTATATTCATTTGAGCACTTCCAAAAAGCAGATTTTGCAGCATCAATTTTGGCAATAATAGGGCTAGTGAATCTTCCTATTGTTAAATTTTCTGTTGATTGGTGGACTACTCTTCATCAAGAAAGTAGTGTTTTAAGAATGGGAGGGCCCAGTATGACTAATGACTATTTAATTACATTATTAGTGAGTTTTTTTGGTATTTTGATGCTTACAATATTTTGGTTTTCTAACATTTTTTATATAATTGTTGAAAAAAGAAAAATGGAGAGATCTATATTGCTTAATGACTAGTTTAGAGTTCGTTTTAGTTTGCTATGGATTTTTTGGGGTCATCTGTGCTGTGACAACGATTGTAATTATGCTGCTTAAGAAAAAAGTCTTTAATATGGTTAGTGCGCATAATCAAACTAAATAAACAAATAAAAAAGCGATTTATTTTTTTACTAATAATATTCGCCTGCTTTTCTACTTCTATATTTTTAATTAGTTATTCTTTAAAAGATCAAATTGCATATTTTGTTGAACCAACTGATCTAAAAAGTATGGATGGGATAGAAAATAAGTATTTAAGGGTTGGGGGGCTTGTTAAAACAAATAGTTTAAAATTTTTAGATGGAAACTGGATTTTTGAAGTAGTTGATCAAAATCAAAATTCTGTAAATGTTGTATTTTCTAAAACACTTCCAAATCTAGTAGAAGAAAATAAGGGTATTATCGTTGAAGGAAAGTTTATTGATAATATTTTTGTTGCAGAGATAGTTTTGGCAAAACACGATGAAAACTACATGCCCCAAAGCGCTATAGATAAACTTAAAGAAGAAGGAAAATGGAGAGGAAATTAATTGATATCTTATTTAGGTAATAGCTTTATTTATATTTCGTTGGTGCTCACTATCTTGTTTTATATAAATTTTTTAAAGAAAGTAATTCCATCAACTACTTCCTCTTTAAAATTAATTTATTTTATAAATCTTGCTCCCTTTGGTCTTTTAGTATACGCATTTTCAATTTCAGATTTCACTTTATTGAACGTTGTCGAAAATTCTTATGTTGATGATCCTATTTTTTATAAAGTGACATCTGCCTGGGGCAGTCATGAGGGATCAATTTTATTATGGGTTTTTTTAATTAACTTATTTGGAGTTTTTTTCCTTTATAAAAATCAAACTGTTGAGATTCATAAAAATATATTATTTATATCAACTCTATTTATTCTTTATGTAATAGTTAGCTCAAATCCATTTACTTATGTAGAAGCAAATGAAAATGTTTTAGGTCTGGGCCTGAATCCAATCTTGCAACATTTTTTATTTGTAATTCATCCACCAACATTGTTCCTAGGATATATTGGTTTAATTATTCCCTTTGTGATATCTGCACATATGCTAGTGAGTAAAAACTTTTCAGAAAAATTATTCAAAGAAATGTTGATTTGGTCAAAAATTTCATGGTTTTTTTTAACTGGGGGAATAGTTTTAGGTTCATATTGGGCATATTCAGAACTAGGATGGGGAGGTTGGTGGTTTTGGGATCCAGTAGAAAACATCTCATTAATCCCATGGTTATTAAATACCGCCTTGATACATTCCCTTCAAGTTTCAATCAAAAGTAACCAACTAAAATTATGGAGCCTAAATTTAGGGCTTTACTGTTTCATTGCATCAGTGTTTGGAACTTTTTTGGTTCGTTCAAATTTAATTGTATCTGTTCATAGTTTTGCCACAGACCCACTTAGAGGATTATTTTTGATTATTATAATCGCATATTTGCTAGCTATGACAGTAAGGCTAAATATAAGAAGTATTTCTAATTTCAATGAGGACTCTTTTAATTTAATTAGCAGAGAGAGTTTTCTTTTATTAAATAATATATTTTTTATTTGTTCTGCACTAGTTGTCTTCATTGGAACAGTTTATCCTTTGTTTAGTGAAATGATTCTTAAAACATCAGTTTCAGTTGGCGCACCATATTATAATTTCGCATTTAATTTGTTACTAGCACCATTAATTTTATTCATGGCATTTGCACCGCAGATAAATTGGGGAAAACATGAAAAAAAAGATGAACAAATACCTTTTATAATAATTTTTTCATTATTTGTTTGCTTGGTATCCTATTATTTTTCAAATAACTTTTATTTTGCGCTTAGTGTATTTATTACAGTTCCATTGTTTTTGAAAAGTATTTTAGCTTTAAAAAATAATTTTAACAAAAATATAAGTTTTTATTCTCAATGGCTGGCTCATTTAAGTATTGGTTTTTTTATTATAGCAGCTGTATATACAGAACAATTTGACTATGAAGAGAACCTACTATTTGAAAAAGAATCTTCTAATGAAATAAAATTACAAAATAATAGAACTGCAATAATTAAAAATATTAAAGACGAAAAATTCCAAAATTATCAAAGAGTATCAGTGGACTTATTAATTTCTGATGGACAAAAAGAAAAAGAGCTCTCACCTTCCAAAAATATCTACCAGCCCTCAGGGCAAGTCACAAATGAGGTCAGTACTACCAATAACCTCTTTAGTCAATATTATGCAACAATATCAACAATTGAGAGCAATAAGGTTGGGATCAATTTAGTATATAAACCATTTATAAATTTATTATGGTTAAGTGCAATTATGCTTATATTTGCAATATTATTATCTGTCGTTAAAAAACGATGAAGCGACATCTATTATTACCTGTAATTGGATTAGTGGTGTTAGTTGTAAGTGTGTTATTTTACTCTAATCAATCGAATAACAAAAATAATTCAAGAGATGAAGTATCGAGCTTAATATTTGAAACATCAGACTTTTACAACAATAAATTAATTAATGAAAATACATTAGGTGAATTTTACATTGTTAATTTTTTTGCCTCTTGGTGTAAGCCATGCTTAGCAGAGCACCCTTTATTAATGGAAATGAAAAAAAAAGGTGTAAAAATAATTGGTATTAATTTTCGAGACGATGAAGAGAATTTTAAAGAATGGATTAATGAGCATGGAAATCCTTTTGAATATATTTTAAGAGATGATGGTACCATCGCTTATGAGATGGGTTTAATTGGTGTTCCTGAGACATTTTTTATTGTAAATAAAATAATTCAAAAAAAGATACAAGGGCCTTTATTTTATGAAGATATCGAAAATTATTTATAAACTGATTATACCATTTATAATAATTCATATATCTGTAATTAGCTTTGCAGGAGTAAATGAGCTAAGTGATTATTTCAAAACAATCAGATGTCTGGTTTGCGAGGGTCAGAGTATTCAAGAGTCCGATACAGAGTTTGCAATAAATTTAAAAGAGCAAATCCAAAAAAAGTATAATTCTGGAATACCCATTAAAGAAATCAATCGAGAATTAATCAAAATTTATGGTGAAGAGATATCTTTTGATCCACCTAAAAATCACATACTACTTTGGGGGACGCCTTTGATTGTACTAATAATTATTTTTATATTTATTAGAAATAAAATTAGATTTTTTAAAAGAGTATAAAATAATTTATCTAATCAAATTGTACTTATTAAACCTCAATCTTTTTCTCTCGTTAGTTGGTAAATGTTTATTCAATCTTCTATTAATTAAGCCAAATAAACCAATAATCAATAATGTTAATAAAATAAAGTAAAGTCCAACAATTGGATAAGGAACAAAAGGGTTAAAGGTTTTATCAGCGAGATAACTGGCATAATAAATCGCATCTCCTTTTTGTTGCCACGCTGGAAAACCAGTAAAAAAAACCAATGTTGTTGCATGAAACATAAAAATTGCTTCATTAGTGTAAGAGGGCCATGCCAAGCGGAGCATAGTTGGCCATATAATCCGTCTGAATTTTTTAATTCCTGTAAAACCAAAAGCATCAGCTGACTCTAAATCTTGACTTGGGACGGCACGCAATGCTCCATAAAAAATCTCTCCTGCGTATGCAGATGTATTAAAAAATAAAACCATTAAAGCACCTAACCAAGCTTTGGTAAGCCAACGCGTTTCAACTGTAACTACAAGAAATCCTAGATCAATATCAAATCCTAATCTTGGTAAAAGAACAAACAAGTCATAGGCAAAGAAAAATTGAATGAATAAAGGAGAGCCTCTAAAAATAAAAATAAATAATCTACAAGGAGCACTAAATGGAAATAGATTAGAATTTTTACCTAAAGCCAAAACTGTTGCAAAGAAAAAACCAAGGAGTAATGCCAAAACGGCAAAATATATGTTCCAAATCATTCCCGAACCAATTAATACAAATTGTTCACAAAGTGTTATGTCAGCTTTTGGTAAAAGTCGCTCTCCATAACCTATAGATCTAAGGCCGTAATCAGATAGTGTTTGAAAACAACTCGACATCAGCCAGCTTTACCTGCCATGGTAGCTTGTCCTTGAGAAAGACGAGTTGATATTTTGTCTAATACAGATTGTGACAAGTAAGTTAATGATAAATAAAAAATCATAAGTACTCCGAAATACCAAGCTCGCCAATCAGGATGCGGGTACTCATATACACCAGTTTTAATGCCACCTAGTTCTTTAGCCCAATAGACTATATCTTCAATGCCAAGAAGAAATAGAAGTGGGGTTGCTTTAATTAAAATCATCCATAAATTTGAAAGACCTGGTAATGCATAAATCCACATTTGTGGTATGAGAATTCTTCTAAAAATTTGACTTTGAGAAAAGCCGTAAGCCTCTCCTGTTTCTATTTGAGATTTTGGAACCGCAGCCATAGCTCCAGACAAAACGTTTCCGGCAAAGGCTCCAAAAACAAAGCCAAAAGCGAGTAAAGCTAGAGAAAATCCATAAATATCGTGCACCCACTCACTAGCAGTGTTTAAAGGAAGTTTCGCAGCTGCACAAACGACAAAATCATTACCTTGCCTTATTGGCTCAGTAACATCAGAACATAAAACTTTATGACGCAAATATTCAAATGCTTGATCAAGTGCTATTGGAATAAATAAAAAGAAAACAATATCTGGAATACCTCTTATCATCGCAAGATACCCTTTTCCTAAAGAGCGAATAATTCTAAAGGTGGATCTTGAAGCAGTAGCACCTGCAAAACCAAATGCCATTGCCAATGGAGCCGCCAAAGAAAGCAAACCCATAACAACTAAAAAAGAAAAATAAAATGACATATGTTTTGCTGTAGTCACATAACATGATAACCACATTAATCCTTCTAAAGTTTTAGGGTCCACACAATAACTAAACATCAGTTAATTACTCTTGTGTGTCTGTTTTTTTGAGGTGAAAAATCTCTAATTAAATTATTTCTTTTTCCTGATAAAACCTCATCTATACCAAACTTGCCAGCCAAAGGTGCATTAGTTATACCTGAATGCATGACTGCTAAATATAATCCATTTAATTTTTCACCTTTTTGATTTTTGAGACGTCCAATTTTCGGTCTTCCATCAACTGGCAAAGGTCGTTTACCAAGTGTAAAATGATCTAAAATCATATTTCCATTATAGTTGAGCCTAGTTGCCATGTCTTGAATAAGTTTTTTTGCAGTAGCCATAATATTTTCTTCTTGGCTTGAGTCATCATCAAATTTTCCGCCTATTATTAATCTTCCTTTGTCGTCCTGCCTTGCATGGAAATCAAAACCTGTAATTGGGCATTTTAATAATGGGGGCAACGGTTTTGTATAAACTAATAACCCTAAACTTGAGTGCATTTCAAAAGGAATATTAATTGTTGATAATAATTTTGGAGCGCCAAGTCCAGAAGTTAAAATTACCTCATTATCATTAATAATTTCATCATCGGTTTTGACACCAATAACATTGTTGCTATCACATATTAACTCTTTTACGTTAATTTTTAATATTTTCGATCTACTAGCTTTGAAAAGTTCTTTAGTTGCTCTAACACCATCAATGGCCAAATCATCAATACCATAGCCGGCCATAGTTGGAATTTTATTTAAACAAGGTAAATGTTTTTTTAGTTCAGATTTTACTGATATTTTTACAGACTGCCCCCAACTTTGATGCTGTTTTATAGTTTTTTGAAGCTCTTTCTCTTCTTGATCCCAAATAAATGCTCCTTTTGATGTATAATTTAAGTTTGAAATATAATTTATTAATTTTGGCCAATAATTCAAATTAGCCAAACGAAAATCAGCATAGCTTTTATCATTATTGGCATAACCATTTACCCAACCCCAAGTATTTGAAGTAGCTTGGTTTCTATCACCTGGTAAATGTGATGATAAAACAGTTATCTTATCAACACCATTTCTGTAAGCATGGTAGGCAAAGGATGCACCTAAAATTCCTGCCCCAACTATAATCATTGTAAGAGAAATTTTATATTATGTTTCAATGTTTCTTGAGTAAATATTATAAAGAAAAAAAGAGGACGGATATTCCGTCCTCTTGTTTTGTAATTTAAATTAGATAATCTTAAAAAGTTGCGGCTTCAAAACCAAACCACTTTTTAATAAGTGCATTTAGTGATCCGTCGTCTTTCATGGAGCTAATAGCTGCATTCATTTTGGCTTTTAACTCTGTATCAGATTCACGGATACCCATTCCAACACCGCCGCCGATTGAGACTTCTCCTATATTTGCAAATTCACCATTTGATTCTGCAATGATAGATGCGAGGTAATCACCATCCGCTAAGACAGCGTCAGCTTCGCCGTTTTGCACTGCAGATATTGTTTCTTCTGCTGTTGCAAATTCAACTAAAGTTGCTCCACTTTCAGCAACATAACCTGCCTGAATAGTTGCAGTTTGAGCAGCAATAACAGCACTATCTACATCAATGTCTGCGCCGCTCATTCCCATGTATACTGATGGAGATGGTGGAAAATAATCTTGTGTAAAGTCAATCACCTCATCACGCTCTGCAGTTATTGACATACCAGCAATAATTGTATCGTAGTTACCAGATACTAAATTAGGAATGATAGAGTCCCACTCGTTTATAACCCAAACGCAATCTAGATTTGCACGAATACAAAGCATGTCTCCAACATCTTTTTCGAATCCATCAACTTCGCCATTATCGTTAATAAAATTATATGGAGGATAAGCACCTTCTGTGCCCATTCTTACTGTTTCAGCAAAAGCAGAACCAACTAAAAAGAGCGCAGCAAATGCTGATAGTATTATTTTTTTCATAATTTTCTCCTTGTTCTTCCTCTATTACTTCGAATAAATACTTACTGAAATATAAACTAAAATAGAGTAAATAGATAAACTTTTTATAAGAACGCTTAGAATATTTGATTAATTATGATGAATAGAACAAATCAGCGTTGATTATACTACCGTTTTGAATATCAATATTTTGATAGCGAATATTTCCCTTAACTTTTGCTGTTGACTTAATATAGATATCTTTAGCTTGAATATCTCCATCAATTTCTCCCTCAACTGTTATGGTATCAGCAGTAACAGTCCCCTTAACATAAGAACCTGGTTTTAAATTAATGGTTGATGACTTTATGGTACCAGTTAATTGTCCAGAAAAATCTATATAGTCTGTGGACTCAAGAGAGCCATTTATTTTTACATCTTTAGCTAAAGTTGATTGGTTGACGGTATTATCGGTGTCAAACATAAATTCAGTTTTTACTTCAGGTTTTTTTTCACTAGATCCAAATAATGCCATTATTGATCACCCTCATGGTTTTCATTAATCTCATCTTGTTTAACTTCATCAGTAGAAGCTGGTGAGTATGATTGGACAGTACCTCTATGTCTTAAAGTGCCTTGAATTCTTGCACCATAACTTACTTGTAGTGAAGCGTATTCAATTACTCCTTTAATGTTTGCAGAGTTATTAACGATCAAATAATCCTCAGAATTTATCTCACCATCAACACTCCCAGATATTGTTATTTCTTGACCTGACATATCTCCGCTAAAAGCACCTTTACTGTTAATATTTATATTTGAAGATTTTAGAGTTCCTGTAAGATTTCCAGAAATATCTGAGGTTTCTGCTCCCTCTATTCGTCCATCAACTCTAACGCCAGAACCTATGTTAACTGCTTTAGCATCATTATCTATTGGAGTAGATTGAATTTCATCACCTGCTGGGTCAGTACTATTTTCATCCATTTCATTATTAATCTCATCCATCAACTTATCCTAACACAATCTAAATATTCATAAAATCTAAATTATTCTCTAAAAACATTGAATTAATTAGGTTTTTAGAACTAATAAAACTGATTTTTATAAATTTGATATAAATTAACAAATTAACTTTTAGATTTAATCTTTTTAGCAATATCTTTGAAATCGAAAAAGTGAAATATTACTAAATGATGAAAATACTTGAGCTAAATCAGTTAAAGAAAAAATTTGGTGACAATAAAGTTTTAAAAGGGATTAATCTTGTAGCCAATAGAGGAGACGTTATAAGTATTATTGGGAGTTCTGGTTCGGGAAAAAGTACTATGCTTCGCTGTGTAAATTTCCTTGAAACACCTGATAGTGGAACCGTAAATGTTTGTGGTGAAATCATCAATTGTAGCGATGAAAATTTTAAAAAACCCGATAAGAATTTGCAATTGAAAATTACTTCAATTAGAAAAAAATTGGGTATGGTTTTTCAGAGTTTCAATCTTTGGTCTCATATGAATATTTTAGATAACATAACAGAAGCCCCGGTAAATGTTTTAGGAATAGATAAAGAAGTTGCAGAAGAAGAAGCAATGACTCTATTAAAAAAAGTTGGGATCGCGGATAAAGCAAAAGAATATCCTTCTTACCTATCAGGAGGACAGCAACAAAGAGCAGCAATAGCAAGAGCACTCGCCATTTCTCCAGAAATATTATTATTTGATGAACCGACGTCATCTCTTGATCCAGAATTGGTAGATGAGGTCTTATCTGTTATACGTAATTTAGCTGAACAGGGAAAAACAATGTTAGTTGTAACTCATGAGATGGAGTTTGCTCGAAAAGTTTCAAATAATGTAATTTTTCTTCATGATGGTCTGGTAGAGGAGGAAGGACATCCTGACACAGTTTTCACAAATCCCCAATCAGAGCGTTGTAGGAATTTCTTATTTAATAGACGCGAATAATAATTTTTTATAATTTATCAAAGTGAATTCATTACTACTGTTCTTGGTAAGACTACTAGACTTTTACACAATTATTGTTTTTTTTTATGTAGTCGTATCTTGGTTGTTTCACTTTAACATATTAAATAGTCAAAATATTTTTTTGTGGCGAGTTTTTGAAAGTTTTAAAAAACTAACTGACCCCCCATTAAATTATATAAGAAGATATTTACCAAATTTAGGCGGCTTAGATATTTCACCAGTGCTTTTAATACTAATAATTTACTTATTAAAAGATTTACTGATTGAGTATTGGCCTAGAGGATAACGATAAGGAGATTAAAAAAATGGCAGATATAATTGATGGAAAAGCTTTTGCATCAAAAATCAGAGCTGAGGTGAAAGAAGACTCAGACAGATTAATAAGTCAAAAACAAGTTGACCCCTGTTTAGCAGTGGTGCTAGTGGGTGAAAATCCAGCAAGTAAAGTTTATGTAGGACAAAAAACAAAAATGGCTGCAGAATGTAATATAAAAACTAAAGATTACAAATTAGATGCAAGTACAGATCAAGAGACATTATTAGAATTGATAGATGACCTAAATAATGATGTATCTGTTCATGGTATTTTAGTGCAGTTACCTTTACCCAAACAGATTGATGAGAGAAAAGTAATAGATGCCATCGTAGTGGAGAAAGATGTTGATGGTTTTCATGCGATTAACGCTGGCAGACTTTCAATAGGCGGGGATATGTTAAAGAGAGCTTTTATCCCTTGCACACCATTAGGATCTTTGCTCCTATTAAAAGACCAAATAGATGATTTAAAAGGTAAAAGTGCTGTTGTGATTGGTAGATCAAACATTGTCGGTAAGCCAATGTCTCAACTTTTAATTGAAGAGTCATGTACTGTCACAGTGGTACACTCCAAAACCAAAGAAATTGAAAAAGTTTGCTCACAAGCAGATATTATTGTTGCAGCTATAGGAAGGGCTGAAATGATTGACTCAAAATGGTTAAAGGATGGTGCGGTTGTTATTGATGTTGGCATAAACAGAATAACTATTACGAAACAAGACGGAAGTGAAGGAAGCAAGATAGTGGGTGACGTAGACTTTGAAAGTGCTTCCACGAAAGCATCAAAGATTACTCCTGTGCCTGGCGGTGTTGGACCGATGACTATAGCATGTCTACTAAGAAATACTGTAACATCAGCATATCGTCATGCTGGTCTTGAGGACCCAAGATCAAATTAAAATTAAGTTTTAATTTTTCCTGAAATACTAGACCCAGGTGTTACTACGTTTCCTTGTTCATCAACAATTACTGGGCCGGAGACTGGATCAGTTACTCCCAATTCTGAACTGAGTTCCTCTAAAATATCTCTTATAGTGTCAAGATATGCGATCATTTGTTGGCGAGCATTGGCAAGACTATTTTCATCAACCCACTCGACAACGCTACAATAGGATCTCTCACCTGTCTTTATAACTTTGCGGGTAATAACTCCATCAGGATTTGAAAACTTCTTCATTGAGTCAATAAAGGATTTTTCATTACCAGGTTTAACTTTGAAACGCACGACACTCAAAAATTTAGCCATAATTTATCCTATTAAAATTATCAAATGAAAACATCATAATTCTTAGACTTAAAAACTTATTTCTCTTATAAGGGTCGCAGATATTAGATTTAATATTTTATCAAAATAGGACTGTGGCTGAATACCTACATTTGCAACACCTAAAACTTTCTTATCGGAAAAGATTATATTTTCCGACAATTTTAAAATTACTTTATAATAAGATCTCTCGGATTGTATTCCTCCACCAGGTTTTTCTCTTGCAGCTATTGGGCCGTTAAATATAGAGGTAACCGAGGGATAAAGACTAAAATCGTCTACTGGTGATTTACTTATAGACACTACTTCTAAATCAACCTTTGGCATTTCAATTGAATTAGGAACAAAAAAACTATTTTTAAACTCTTTAACCTTTGAAATATCATTTTCAGATAAAAAAGCTATGACTTGAAATGACTCTTTATTTACAATTGACATAATTGGATCATCTTTGTTTAGCCATTGATTTTTTTTTAATTCAATTAAGCTTACAATCTCTCCTTTAAATGGTGCAGTGATATTTAACGATGATTTAATTTTTTCTAAATTATTAATATTAGTTATGATTTTTTTTTCTTCACTTTGCATTATCATTAAATCTGATTTATTTTGATCGCCCTCTAAAGCATTGTTTATTTGAATTGAAATTAATTTTTTTTCTTCAAGAAGTTTTTGTATATCTGAATTAAGTAATGGCGAATTTAGTTTTATTAAGTCTGCTCCTAATTGTACAGATTGATTTTCTTTAATGTATATATCTGAAACTTGTGAATTTATTGTTGGGTAAATTGTAATATATTCTTCTGATTGATAAATTGCAGGAATGGACTGAGTATTTTTCCAAGGGTAGAATAAAATAAATGATAAGGCTCCTAAAATTAAAATTGTTCTAATTATACGAATATTTAAAAAGAAACTAGAGCGTAGTTTCCACCATTCTCTTAACTCTTTTAAAATAGGCAGTGCTATAAACCAAATAATTTCTACTACAAAAAGAAATATTCCTAAAATTTTGAATGCAAAAAAATAAACCAGTAAAGCTATTCCTATAAATAGGAAGAACCTGTAAATCCAAGTCGACCAGGCATAAATAGTAATTAAATTTTGACGTTGTTGGCTCATATGCTCAGGAGGGCTAAGGCTCAATCCAAACAACCAATTTCGCAATTTCCATTTTGCAATAGCAAATGCTCTGGGCTGAAGGTTGTCTATTTTTATAAAATCAGCAAATACGTAATATCCATCAAACCTCATAAATGGGCTAATATTAATAAGAAGTGATGAAATCCATCCTGTCGTAGCAACGAAAAAAGCGGCACTTTTCAAAATTCCTGGATCAGACACTCCCCATACAAAAGTAGCCAGCAAGGCTAAATGTAGCTCTGTTGAAATTCCAGCAAAATTTATTGTCAGTCTTTTTTTATGATCTCTAAGCCTCCAAGCATTTGTATTATCAGTGTATAAAAAAGGAAAAAAAACTAAAAACGCAATTCCCATTGAATTGACATTACATCCAAAATTCTTAGCTGTGTAAGCATGGCCTAATTCATGAATTGCTTTTACACCTACTAATGCAATTGCGTAAAAAATTAATCCATTAAAATTGAAGAAATACAAAAAAGTAGATAAAAATTCATCCCAGCTTTGAATAACAAAATAAATTCCAATAATACCAAAAAAATAAATTATTGATCTAAAAAGTTTTTTTCCAAAAAGCTTAGCTATATTTATTGTTCTGTCTAAAAAAGGATCTGGCTTAATCAAAGGTATTTTAAAAAAAAGATAATTATGAATTAAATTTAAAAACCAATGCTTTTTTTTAGCCTGATGTTGAGCTAGTAATAGTTTAACATCTTCTGAACTTGAGTGAGTTATTAAACTATTAACCTTTAAAAAATTTATAAAATCATCTAACTCCTCCTCCTCGATAGAAACCCCCTTAGCTTCTACTTTTTCAATAAACTGTTTTGAGTCTACTCCTGCAATCCAATGTCTCAGTATTCGAAAAGCATTTAAACCTAATGTAAAATATTTATTTCTTAAATTATCATAAATCAGCCATGATGGAGAACCATCCTCCATAGGAGTTCCTGGTAAAAGTTGAAGGTCTTGTCTTATTGATGGAGTAATCATTTAGATACCAAGTGTTTGTCGAACAAAAATAATTGGTTTTCTAAATAAGTAAAAAAATAGTTTCACCTCTTCACCGAAAATTTTTGCAGTTCCTCTGAGTCCAATTCTTGGAGAGTTTTTGGCCGTAAGAATTTCCGCTGTTACTCGGTAAGCTAGAGTGTTCTCACTGGTAAGTTCAGGGTCATAAGAAAATTTTGAAACCTTTGCAGGAACAACATTTAGTGGATCAGAGTCTAAAAAAACGTTTATTTCTGCGTCTTTTTTGACTGTTATAGCATCTTTTACTGGCATCATTATCTCGACAACAACATTCGATGGGTCAGCAATAACCATTATTGTCTCTCCTACCTTAAAAGGCTTGCCTATAAGAAGTGCTTTATCCTTGATAACTGCAATTCCATCAGCGGGAGAATTGATTGTAGATTCATCTAATAGATACTTCTGATAACTTAAGGTTTGTTCTACAAGTTTAATTTTACTCTGAAGTTGACTGACCATTGCTTTGTCCTCTTTACTTTGAAAAGAAGACTGTTTTGCCTGAAGTAATTCTGTTTCAATTACTTTTAATTCTTGGAAGGCTAAATCGTAATCGTTTTGTAAACCTGTTTTTTCAAAAGATATTAATGTAGTTCCAATATCAACTTCATCATTATTTTGAATAAAAACTTCTTGTATGACGCCTTCAATAGGAGCATTTATAACATAGGGATCTTTTGGGACAATTTCTGATTTGCCAACAGTTGAAAGAGAAATTGGAATGAACATACTAGCAATAAGTCCCGCTATAATTAAAAATTGAAACCATGTATTTTTAAAAACTTTAATTGTGCTTTCAAAAAAATTATTTTCTTTGAGCGATCCCATCGCGTGTCCAATAGATGAGCTCAGGTGTCTAATGTACTCGATATCTTGCTCTTCCCAATTTTCATCTCTTGCAAGAAGCAATGCTGCTTGAGGGCCTTTTTGATTTGAAAAACAAGGAACCCATAAAAGTTTATCTGGAATTGGATTTTCACCTTTAGCAGGGATTAATGAGTCTTTTTCGATTGTAAATGGATGTGTATCAGGAGATCCCTCTTTTAATTTTTCTCTTATTATTTTCTGAGCTAATATAGTTGTCGAAGAAGTTTGTTCTACAACTGCTATGTCAGAAATAGCATCAATCTTAAATTTATTTGAGTTTGTCCATTCTCCAAAAAAAGCAAAGACAAAAGGGGTTATGTTTCTTAGTTCGTTTGTAACTGTATATCTGATTTCTACAAAAGACTTTGCTTCACGTAATTTTTTTTCAAACGTGAAAATCCTTGCTAAACGATTTAATTGGTCTTGACTCAAAATACAACTCGCCCACTCATTCCAGGCAGAAGGGCAGAGCTAGCGTTTGTAATAGTACCTTTTAGTTGAATTGTTTGGCTTACAGCGTCAACATTTGCACCAATTCCACTTATAGAGGCATTGAATTCTTCTTGTATTTCATCAATATAAACAGTGATTGGATGGCCTATTGTTAGCCAAGAAACCCATTCACTAGATACTACCATTTCTAATTCAAGGACATCAGTTTTTATAATCTTCATTAATTCAACTTGAGGCTGTATCGACTCAAATGCGTTTACCACAACTTCCTCAACCGCACCATCAAAAGGCGCTCTAATTTCACATCTCTCTACATTTAGTTCAGCAATACGTAATTCTGATTTTGCCTTCTCATACTCTGATATAGAGAGTTCAAGTTCATATTTTCCAATTGATCTCATCTGTAACATCTGTTCATCACTTTTTAGTTTGATCAATGCACTATTTTCATTGGCTCTAACTACATCTTTTTGTGCTTCATATAAACTACAATCGAATTGAATAAGTAAATCTCCTTTTTTAAATCTTTCCATTTCTTTTACAGAAATACTAGTAATACGAGCGGCCAATTCACTGGAAAGAACAGCTTCTTGTGATGCAACCACTAAAGCTCTTGATTCCCTAACTTCTGCTTTAGAGGAAACAGTAAATAGGAGAGATAAAATGATTATTTTAACCAGAAACTTTAACAAGTTTATCTCCATAATTTTCATGACCTTCATAATGTAAATCTAATTGCTCTTGAAGTGTTGCAAATTTAATAAGTTTTTCATCTGTTTCAAGATTTTGTGTATTTAAAACAATAGAGTCTTGAGAAGTGGCCTCATCAATTTCTCCTGGAATAGTTGGTATATCAATAAGACTTGACTGATCGTCTGTGTTTGGTGTTTGGTTTTCATTATTGATTGATTCATTCGGGTTAAGAGTATTATTTATAATCGACCCATCTTCTAAATCATTTTGTGTGTCAAGTAATATTTGTCCTTTTTCATCAACAGTAACTTCGGTTTTTAAAGCTGCACTTCGGTCTATGAAAGGTTCGAGGTCGCGTTTTAAGGCTTTGTCCTGACTAACAGAGTTTCTATCCAGAGTAACATTAATCTCTCTTGTGCTATTATCATTATCGATTGCTATCACCTTGACATCGATTGAGTAAATATTTTGAGGAAACTGAACGATCGTCTGACCTGTTGATGGATCAACACGTATCCAGCTTGGAAGAGAGGAGCCATCCTCTAAGGTTCCTGTGTATTGTTTCACATTAAGCCTATAATCATCTCCAATAGCAAATCCTAATAAAGTATTTTCATTTATTCCAGGCCTTCCACTTTGATCAATATTTAAATCTTCAACAGCAACATCGATTACCTTCATACCACCATTGAATGTGTATTCCTTGACTAGGGAGCCTAAATTTCCTCTCACCGCAAGATCAGCTATTTGGTCATTAACTTTAGGTGTTTCAAACGTTACTGTTTTATCAGCAATTGCAGCTTCTAATGTTTTTTGCTTCACAATCAGTGGTGGAGTTGGTGCTTCACCAGGCTTACCGGGTTTTCCAATGATTATTGTAAATGTTTGTTGCGTAGATAAGTTACCTCCGTCTGTAGCAGTTACTGTAAAAGTATAGGTACCTTCAGGTAGGCGGCCTCTTATTCTTCCTGCATCGTTAACTGTCAGCCCTGATGGTAAACCGCCGTAACTATATGTTAGTTGCCCGTAAGTGCTGGTGCTTGGATCTGGGTCATCGAAGAAAAGTTTTGATTGAATGACAATTCTATTATTTTCAGCACCTCTAAACGTAGGAGCTGTTGAAGAAGTAGGAGCGTCATTAATACCAGTAACTGTCACAGCTAATTGTGCTGTATCAGTACTTGTTCCATTTGAGATAGTATAAGTAAAATAATCTATAGCGGTAGTATCAGGAGTGAGAATGTCTGCTCCATCCTGGTCTGCAACATATGAATAAGTACCGTCTGAGTTGAGTGTTAGTGTTCCATAAGTACCTTTTAAAGAAGATCCAACAGTGCCACCTGTACCAGTGCCCGCCTCTCTTCCAGTTCTTACAGCAGAAATTGTTGCATCTGCGCTCTCATCAGCATCACTTCCACTATCAGTATCATTTGACAATAGACCGGAGCCTTTATTTCCAACACTTAGAGTATTACCATCTGTAACACTTCCAGTATCATTATTTCCAACAACCTCATTATTTTGACCGGTAACTGTAATGGTAATTGTTGCTGTATCAGTTGCTGTTCCATCGGATACAGTATAAGTAAAGACATCTATCTCAGAAGAGCCATCGGCTATAACATCAGCTGCAGCTTGATCAGCAGTGTAAGTGTAAGATCCATCTGCACCAACAGTTAATGTTCCATAAGTACCAACTATTTGAGTACCATTACTTTGATAAGTTGAGCTTGAGGCAACAGTGCCTGAATTGCCATTTGAGTGAGATATATTTGTTACCGTCAATGAAGAGGAGTCATCAACGTCTGCATCGGTATCATCATTTAATAAATCGTTCTGAGCTGCTGTTTTTGTAACAGTTTCATCCTCATTCACAGAGTCCGTATCATTTACACCGACTGGATCATCGTTAATACCAGTTACTGTAATTGTCAATGTTGCTGTGTCAGTAGCTGTTCCATCAGAAACTGTATAGGTGAAGACGTCGGGTTCTGTATCACCAGCATCTAAGGCATCAGCTTTTGCTTGATCTGCTGTGTATTTATATGCTCCATTAGATCCAATCACCAATGTACCATAAGCGCCTGTCACAGATGTGCCATTAAGATGTGTAGTACCAGATGAAACGTTTGACTCTGATCCGGAGTCAGGTTGAATTTTTGTAACAGTTAAATTGGCGGGGTCGTCATCGTCAGCGTCTGTATCATCATCTAAAACATCATCTTGAATAGCTAACTTAGTGACGCTAGAGTCCTCATCAACACTATCGGTGTCATCAACAGCTACAGGGGTGTCATTGACACCCGTTACAGTTATTGTCAATGTTGCTGTATCAGTTGCTGTTCCATCAGAAACTGTATAGGTGAAGATGTCGTTTGCTGTATCACCTGCATCTAAATCATCAGCTGCACTTTGATCAGCGACATAAGTATAAGATCCATTTGAATTAAGAGTTAGTGTTCCGTAAGTACCAGTTAAAGCAGATCCAACAGTGCCGCTATTACCCGTTCCATCCTCTGCCCCAGTTCTAATAGCAGAAACTGTAAGAGAGGCTGAGTCATCTGCATCTGTATCATCATTTAAAACATCATTTTGTGAAGCGGTTTTAGAGACAGTTTCATCCTCGTTCACACTATCGGTGTCATCAACAGCTACTGGAGCATCATTTACACCAGTAATATTGATTGTCAGTAATGCTGTCGCGGTTGCAGAATTTTCATCGGTTAGCGTATAAGTAAAGACATCACTTGCAGGATCATTAGCATCTAAATCATCAGCTGCAGTTTGATCGGCTGTGTAAGTATAAGAACCATCAGCTCCAACTGTTAAGGTACCATAAGTACCGACTATTTGTGTGCCACTACTGCTATAAGTCGAACCCGAAGAAACAGTTCCAGAGTTACCATTTGTATGCGATATATTAGTAACTGTTAGCGAAGCATCTGTATCAGCATCTGTATCATCATTTAACACGTCTTCCTCAGATCCCGTTTTAGTAACAGTAGCATCTTCGTTCACACTATCGGTATCGTCTACACCTACGGGTGTGTCGTTCTTTCCTGAAACTGCAATCGTTAGTGTTGCTGTGTCAGTCGCTGTACCATCCGTCAATGTGTAAGTAAATACATCATTTTTACTTTCTCCAACATCTAAAGCATCAGCTGCTGTTTGATCAGCAGTATAACTATACGATCCGTCTGCACCAATTGTTAAAGTACCATAAGTACCAACTATTTGCGTACCACTACTATTATAAGTCGAACTTGAGGAGACTGATCCAGAGTTGCCATTCGTATGCGATATATTTGACACTGAAAGAGACGCACCGGTATCAGCATCTGTATCATCATTTAAAACATCATTTTGAGATCCCGTTTTGGTAACAGTTTCATTTTCGTTCACACTATCGGTGTCATCAACAGCTACAGGGGCGTCATTCACACCTGTAACAGTAATAGTTAGTGTTGCCGTCGCGGTTGCAGAACCGTCAGTAATTCTATAGGTAAATTCATCATTCCTTTGAACATCTGTAGCAAGGGCTTCAGCAGCTGATTGATTTGCTGAGTATACATATGAGCCATCTGAACCAATGGTTAGTTGACCGTAAGTTCCGGTAACAGTTGTGCCCGTGGTAGTTCCAGAGGCACCGTAAGTAGTATTATTACTTACAGATGTGCCTGAAGCTGCAGTGCTATGTTGAATTTGATCAACTCTAATTGTATCTCCATCTGGATCACTATCATCATTTAAAACATCATTTTGAGCGCCGGTTTTAGTTACAGATGCATTTTCATTCACACTATCTGTATCGTTAACAGCTACTGGGCTTTGATTGCTTGCAGTGCCTCCAATAACAGTGAGTACGAGATCTGCCGTGGTTGTTGCTGTTCCATCGAATAAAGTGTATGTAAAAGTATCAGATACTGTAGCACCATCATTTAAACCGGCTATATTTGAACTAGCTACATATGTGTAAGAACCATCTGCTCCAATTGTCAAAGTACCATAAGAACCCGTTACAGATGTACCACTACTGTTATAGGAACTCCCTGAAGAAACACTAGAATTATCACCACCACTTTTTTTAATCTGAGTGATTCTAAGAGTGTCGTTTGTATCAAGATCACTATCTTTGTGTGAACTTGAAGTTGTATGTATCACATCACCTGAGTGTTCACCGTTTGCATCAAAACTGCCGTCAACATTTGCATTTGCACTATTTTGAACAGTTAGTGTAGACCCTTCATTGACGACGCCGACATCATTTTGTGCTGATGGGTTATCGTTTGCCCCTAATACTTTAATAGTAATATTTGCTGTGTTATCTTGCGTGCCGTCCGTTATGGTGTAAACAAACACATCATTCTGACTCTCTCCAGCTGCAATGGAGTCTGCAGCTGCCTGATCAGCAGCATAACTATACGATCCGTCTGCACCAATTGTTAAAGTACCATAAGTTCCTGTTACGGAGGTACCGCTACTGTTATAAGAACTTCCTGGTTGAACAGAAGAATCTGTGCCAAGATTTTTTCTAATGAGCTTTACGCTTAAAGAAGCTGATGTATCTAAATCAGTATCTTTATGAGAGCTTGAGGAGGTGTCTAAAACATCACCTGAATTTTCTCCTGTTGTGTCAAGAGAACCAGAAATGTTGGAATTTGATCCGTTTGTAACAGTCAAAGTTAGATCTTCGGTTATTGCACCTTCGTCATCTTGTGCGGTAGGAGTATCGTTTATACCAATAACTGTGATAGTAATTGTTGCAGTATCCGTTGCAGTCCCGTCAGTCAATGTGTAAGTAAATACGTCTGTGACTATATCGCCTGCATCAAGAGCGTCCGCATCGGAGTCGTTAGCAACGTATTTATATGAGCCGTCTGAACCAATGGTTAGTTGACCATAAGTTCCACTAACAGTTGTGCCCGCGGTAGTTCCAGAAGCACCGTAAGTAGTATTATTGCTTACAGCTGTGGAAGAGCCTGCCGAGCTATGTTGAATTGCTGAAACTCTCAAAGAAGCACTAGCGTCAAGATCAGAGTCCTTGTTTGAACTTGAGGTTGTATCTATTACATCGCCGGTATATTCGCCGGTGATGTCTACAAAACTATATGGACTTGAAAGTGAAAAAGATTGGATTCCGTTACTTGATGCTCGAGCTAAAAATGCTTTGGATCCATCATTATTAAATATAATATCAGTTGGTTTATCTGCATAGCTACTCACATCAAATGCACCATTAAATGTTGCTGTAGATAAGTTAAAACCGGTACTAAGATCGTATTCTAAAATATCATCATTTTGCTGACCTGTGATAAACAATTTTGTGCCTGTTGCGTTAAATGAAATTCCCCTTGGTGTTCCTTCTTTTGCACTAAAATCTAAACTTCTACTTGTGTATGAAATTGTTGAGGAATCAAAAGCGGTTGATAGAGAATATTCATAAACAGTATCATTAATATCTCCCAGTAAAAACATTTTAGTTCCATCAGTATTAAAAGTAAAACCTCTAGGGTTGCCGTCTTGACCGCTTATGACAGTTGAAGTAGGTGATGGTAATGAGGAAATATCATAGGCTGTAGATAAAGCAAATTCATGAATCTTTTTATTACTTCCTGAGCCATTGCTTATATACAGCTTCGTACCATCATTATTAAATCTTATACCACGTGGATTACCTGCGTGAGAAGAAATGTCTGTTGTACTACTTTGAGTAGCAGTATTTATATCAAAAGCAGTTGTTAAAGCGTGTACAGAGATATCTGGTGAATTGCTATGTTCAAGAACAAACATTTTAGTCCCATCATGATTAAATGCTACAGAACGAGTTGTATTTGTAGTTGCATATGGAGAACCAGTATCAAGAGATGCAGGTGTTACGGTAGTATTATTACTGCTATTAATAACAGTCAAGGTTCCATCTTCATTAATGGTTCCAGTATCATTTTGCGCAACGGGGGCATCGTTCACTCCCGTTACAGTTATAGTTAAAGTTGCGGTAGCTGTAAGTGTGCCATCTGTAGCTTCATAATCAAAGACATCAGTTTTTGTATCACTAGCATCTATAGCATCAGCTGCTGTTTGATCAGCTGTGTATATATATGATCCGTCAGCACCAATTTTTAATGTTCCATAGGTTCCGGTGACTGTTGTAAAATTACTTAAATGTGTACTGCTTGATGTAACAGAAGAGTATGAGCTGTCTGTACTATGTTTAATTTTCGACACACTTAAAGATGCTGACGCATCTGCATCTGTATCATCATCTAATACATCATCTTGCGCTCCAGTTTTTGTCACTGAAGCGTCCTCGTTGACAGAGTCAGTGTCATCGGTAGCAACAACTGGGTCGTTTATGCCTGTAATAGTAATTGTTATATTTGCTGTATCTGATCCGCTATTTCCATCTGAAACTTCATAGACAAACACATCTGTAATAGTGTCAGCTGGGCTACCACCGTCTAGAGCGTCTGCTAAATCTTGATCAGCAGTGTAAGTATAAGATCCGTCAGCGCCGATGACTAATGTTCCATAAGATCCTGTAACGCTAGTTCCATTACTATTGGTAGTTCCTGAGGATACATTTGAGAAATTTCCATTATTCTTTTTTATTTTTGAAACAGTAAGAGTATCTCCCTCGGGATCAGTGTCATTTATAAGAACATCTCCTGTGACACCTGTTGTTCCATCCGTAACAGTGACTGTTGCGTCTTCATTAACTGCGTTAGTGTTATCGGTAGCCGAGGGGTTTTCATTATCTTTACCCAAAAGCGTAATTGTTAAAGTGCCCGTATCTGTTGCACTTCCATCACTTAAAGTATAAGTAAAGCTATCCGTTAGTGTTTCACTGGAGTCGAAACCAGATATACTATCATTTGCAACATATTTATAAGAGCCATCTGATCCGATTGTAAGTGTACCATACAATCCAGAAACTGATGTGCCAGCACTACTGCCAGTACCATTATATGTGCTGTTTGAAGTGATGCTACTGTTAGAACCTGCGGTTGTCTCTTTTATGAGTGTTATCGAAAGAGTGTCGCCATCAGGGTCACTGTCTTTATGTGAGCTTGAACTTGTGTCAATTAGATCACCAGAATGTTCCTCATCTGCATCAAAACTTCCAGAAACATTAGCATTAACGCCGTTTGCAACTGTTAATGTCTCGCCCTCATCAATCACACCCACATCATTTTGAGCACTAGGGGAGTTGTTGATACCTGTAATCGTAATAACTAAATCTGCTGATGCAGTACCGCCTTGAGTGTCTGTAATAGTATATTCGAATGTATCAATGGCTGTTTGATTAAGAGCCAATCCAACGGCGTTATTCGCGTTATAAGTATAAGAACCATCAGCTCCTATTGTAAGAACACCATATGTACCAGTAACTGAGGTTCCATTGGAATTAGTGGTCCCTGAAGATACAGTTGAGTCTGAGCCACCAGCTTTTTTTATGTGGGTAACAGTAAATGAGTCATCATCATCAGGGTCGCTATCATCGTTCATAACATCATCTTGTGAAGCAGATTTTGAAACACTTTGAGCTGCAGTAACAGAGTCTGCATCATCAACTGCAACAGGGGCGTCATTCACGCCTGTAATTGAGATAGTTAAATTTGCGGTATCTGTAAGTCCACCATCTGTAATTGTGTAAACAAAAATATCTGTTGCTGGATCACCTGCATCCAGATCATCTGTTAAATCTTGATCAGCGACGTAAGTATAAGAACCGTCACCTCCAATAGTTAAAGTTCCGTATGTTCCAGTGACTGATGTTCCGCCACTACTAGATGTGCTTGATGAGGAAACATTTGAGTTAGTGCCGCCGTTATGATTAATTTTTGATACAGTAATTGTATCTCCATCTGGATCACTATCGTCGTTAAGCACGTCATTTTCAGATCCTGTTTTTGTAACAGTAGCGTCCTCATTAACGCTGTCTGTATCATCTACAGCAACGGGTGCTTGATTACTTGCTTTTGTAAATACTCTTACTATATCACCATGATCTGCACCATTATTAAATCCTATATAAAGTTTATTTGAGTCAGTATCGACACCAAACCAGTCATGTTTATGGCCTGAGGGTTTACTAGTATCTGAAACACTTGCGCTCCACTCCCATTTTAATTTCTCTGTGCTGAATGCATTTTGGCCTCCACTACCATGTTGGCTTATTGTGTGATAATTCCCTCCACTTTTATCAACTCCTGAATATGCAATGATATTATTCATGTTGAACCAAACACCTAGTATTTCATTTTCAAAAGTAACTGACCTCACAGTATTTCTTCCTGAGTTTTCTGTGGCATAAACATAATATGAATTCATAGGCGTTGATGAAGCATCAACAGTAGTAGTGCCTGATGTTATGTCAGGACCTCTAGTTCGGACACCGCTATTATTTTCTTCATATCCAGTGCCTAAATTTGTAGTCTTATAAAAAGCAAATGAGCCTGAGTTTATATTTTCTCTCTCTAAGGTAATAACATAGGGACTGTGTCCATCAGTGTGATTAGAAGCAGATGCTGCGTGTCCACCATCACTAGTACCCGCTCTTAAATTAGTTCCCGTATTTTCTACAAAACCATCTAATGATGAAATTCCATTTTGAAGAAGAGAGTGTTTGTAATCAACAACACTAATTCCGTTAGTTTCAACGATACCGTATTTTTTTTCTAAGTTCCAATCACCACCCTTACCTGTAATATCATCAGAGGCTGCGATATCTGCTTGAGTGATATTTCCAATTTGTTGAATAAGTAACTTTCCCTGATCACCTTGAGCCAGGTTACAACCATAAAATAATAAGTCACCGTCTTGAGTTAACGAGGTACCAATTGATTGAAGTGTAGTGCTAAAAGAATTTATCGTTTCAGAGTTTAATATTGAATTGCCCAGTACTACCTGACCAGTACTTGCGTGTCCTATTATATGTACTGCATCGATGTCACTTTGATCTTGCAAAATACTTTGCATTTTTGCAAAGCCGTTTTCATTGGAGTCAATTAAATAGATAGATTTTGTGTCATCGATGGAGTTAATGATTGTTTGATAATCATCAACACCCTTGTCTATGAAGACAATTTCTTTTCTCGAGTCATTGTTGTGTGTAATCGCTTTTAAATTTGTTGAAAGATCAGTTTCATTGAGAGAGTTGTTTTGAATTTGGTCTTCGACAGCTTCAATGGCTTCACTAGCAGCATAAACAGCAGCACCATCAAACATGATCCTCGGTTCCAGCATTTGAATGCTAAAATGTGGATAAGTTTTCTGTTTGTCAGCCACTTATTTACTCTCCTCTTATCTCTCCAACCCAGAAATATACAATAAATTCAATGGATTTTCATTGAATTTGTAAAAATACATAAAAATTTCTTGGTTGTTTTTTATCCACAACTATGAGATTTTATTTTGTTATTTTTGACGGGGAAAGAATGGCTAATTATAAGGTTTTTGTTGTATTTATTGCTACAATTTTCATTTGGGGGTGTTCAAAGACACCCATGCCAATTGTAAAAGAAGAAGTCCAGCTTTCATCCCAAAAGGATTTAGAGTATCTCAAACAAACATCTGAAAGTGCCCCTTTAGAAATTGATCTTTACCAGGCTATTGCTATTGCAATCAAAAATAACCGTGATTTACGATTGAATCTAATGGACTCGGCGTTAAGTCAGGGCCAAATTGATGTAGTCAAGTTTGATATGTTGCCGAAACTATCAGTCAACGCAGGTTATAAAGTTTTAGAAAAACACCCCGCTTCAACGAGTGTTAATATGAGTTCTGAAAAAGACAGCGCTGGAAATGATATCACTGGTACAGAAAATACAGCTGCAGAAGCTATAGCTGATAGCCCTACTTATACACTTTCACAACAAACACCCTCAAATTCGTATGATATAGGTTTCACTTGGAATGCATTAGACTTTGGTTTGTCTTATGTCAGAGCAGGTCAGCAAGCTAACAAATATTTAATTTCAAAAGAGTTAGAACGTAAGGCCATTCATAATTTAACAAAAGAAGTTATTTATGCCTATTGGAAGACACTTTCTGCTGACGAGCTATTAAGTCAAATAAATCCTTTAATGGATAGGGTTAATGCGGCTTTAGATGATTATGAATATATTGAAGAGCTTTTAATTAGTTCGCCTATGGATGCTTTATTATACCAAAAAGAATTACTGGATGTTTTACAAATTTTAAATACACAGCGTCGAGCTTTAATGGACTCTCGCGCACAGTTATCTAAATTAATGGGACTATTACCAAATCAAGAATATATTTTAATCAAAACAGAACAGCCTCTAACGGAGTTAAACATGTCTCTAGAAGAGCAAGAAGAGGCAGCGTTGTTTTCAAGACCTGAGCTTCTTGAAGTTAGATACCAAGAAAAAGTTACAGCACAAGAAGCAAAAGCTTCCATGCTCTCATTATTTCCTTCACTTCAGTTTAACGCCACATGGACATATGACTCTAATAAATATTTGTTAAACAAAGATAATGTAGAGTACGGTGCTGTTTTTGGCGCTAATTTATTGAATATTTTCCAAGCTGGTAATATTAATGATATTAATAAAATTAATGAAAAACTCATCGAAGAACAAAGATTGGCAGTTTCAATGGCTGTTTTATCTCAAGTCCACATTGCTAATATCAACTATGCACAAAGTTTAAGAGAATACAGTAACGCTAAACACTACCTTAATGTTGCTAAGAGAATAAATGATTTAATTTCAAATGCTCAAAAAATTTCTCGTTTTGGAGAATTAGAAATGATAAGAGAAGAAGCAAGCCTGCTTGTTTCGCAATTGAGAAATGACATTGCATATGCTGAATTACAATATAGCCTGGGAACGTTATATTCATCTGTGGGAATGAACTTTACCCCAGAAAATTTATCTCAAATTAGTGATAATGAACTAGCATTGGCTCTTAAAGAAAATTTAAATCGTTGGACAAAAAAATATAATTCGTTTGTAACTATACCATTGAATGAGCAAAACCCTATCCTTGTTCAATCAGCAAAAATAGTCGAAGAGAATGTGAATTTATCAAATTATGATTTCGTGGATTTTATATTTAAATTTGATGAGAAAACATTTTATTTAGAGGGTAGTGGCAAAACTAGATACAGTGTAAAGATGGCTAATGGGGATGCCTTACCATCATGGCTCGTATTTCTTCCTTCACAACATACATTTGTTGCTAGTCCGCCATTTGCTATGGGATCATTAGATTTAATAGTTGAAGCAAGTAACGATATTACAAATATTTCTGATACATTTACACTTAGTTGGAATACAAATAATTTGCGCCCTGAAAACATACCTGAAGAAAAAATTAATGAAGATCTATTGAATGAATTAAACGAGATACTTGAAGCAAAACTTAAAAGTATCATTATCTTTGATGAGGAAGTAAATGAGGAACAGCTTGACTCTTTAATAGCAGCACTCAATTTTAAAGAGCAACAAAATGTAGAGGAAACATCTGACATAATCTTCGACTCAAGTTTCAAAATAAAATCTAAGCCCAAGCCCAGTAAAAATGTTTTAATTGCTGCTCTTAATGACAGTCTCGGGAGTCAAATAGAGTCAATGACTTCTTATGATCCCAATCAATCAGCGTTTATTCAAATTGGTGCTTTTAAGAAAGAAAAAGTCTCAAAAATTGTTGCTGATGATGTAGCAAAAAAAATAGGCACACGCGTGGAAGTCAGGCCAACATTAGTTTCAGATCCAGTAATGTACAGGATTTTAGTAGGGCCAGAACATAAAGATCAAATTGTAAATGTAATTGCCGATATCATGGAACTGGGAATATCAGATTATTTTTTGACCCAAGGTTAAATTAACAAGTGAACGAGGATGAAGCCAAGAAAATTTTTAATTATCTTTTAAAAGATCATAATTTAGATAAATTTTTAGAATTTTGTACTGATGATATTAAATTTATATTGCATCCAAAGCATGTTGCAGCAGGGGAATATGACAGAAAAAGTATTTATGACCTTTTTGCTCATCTTGCGAAATCTTTTCCCAACTGGAGTGAATCCATTGATGAGGTTTATCATGATCAAGAAAAAAAGTTTTTATTATTATTTCAAAAGGTAATTCTTCTACAATAACTGATATTTGGGATATTCAATTTGCCCATTATAATGATGATGGAAAAATATTCAAAGTAGAAGACCGAATAGACACTCTTCACCTTGCCGAAGGCAATGTCGGCCCTAGAATTTAATTTTATTTTTTTTTAGCCTTAGTGCATTAAGTTTTATAAAACCCTCTGCGTCACGTTGATCGTAATTAGAACCTTCAAATGTTGCAAGATTTTCGTCATATAAACTATTAGGCGACTGTCTTCCAATAACAATAACGTTACCTTTGTATAGCACAAGTTTTACTTGGCCATTTACTCTTTTCTGCGTTGCGTCAATTGCTTTTTGCATCATCAATCTTTCTGGAGCAAACCAATATCCATTATAAACTAATCTTGCATATTTAGGCATGAGTTCATCTTTAGTAAAAACCTCTTCTCTATCAAGTGTTATGCTTTCCATTGCTCGATGTGCTTTAAGAAGAATTGTACCGCCAGGTGTTTCATATACACCGCGTGATTTAATTCCTACGTACCTATTTTCTACAATATCCACTCTTCCAATTCCATTTGATGCTCCTAATTTATTTAACTTTTCTAATAGATTGAATGGTGAGAGTTTTTTTCCATTAATAGCAATAGGGTCGCCATTTTTAAATTGAATAGTTACCACTATCTCTTTGTTTGGTGCTGACTGAGGGCTTTTTGAAATTCCAAAAACATTTTCAGGTGGTCTTTTCCAAGGGTCTTCAAGGATTTTTCCTTCAGCAGATCGATGAAGAATATTTGCATCAACACTGTAAGGGGACTCCTTTTTATTGTGTTTCATGATAGGGATTTTGTTTTTATTTGCAAATTCCAACAGTTTAGTTCTTGATGATAAATCCCACTCTCTCCAAGGTGCAATCACTTTTATTTTAGGATCTAAGGCATAGTATGAAAATTCAAATCTTACTTGGTCATTTCCTTTACCTGTTGCTCCATGAGACACGGCATTAGCTTTTTCTTTTTTTGCAATTTCAATTTGTCTTTTTGCAATTAACGGCCGAGCAATTGAAGTACCTAGAAGGTACTCACCCTCATAAATTGTATTACAACGAAACATGGGAAAAACATAATCTCGAACAAATTCTTCTTTTAAATTTTCTATATATATTTTCTTTGCGCCAAGTTTTTTTGCTTTAATTTTTGCTTCAGTTAATTCTGAGCCTTGACCAAGATCCGCTGCATAGGCAATGACATCTGCATTATATTCAGTTTGCAGCCATTTTAGTATGACACTTGTGTCCAATCCACCTGAGTAGGCTAAAACAATTTTATTTTTCATTTTTTTAGCAGTCTTGTTGAAGAGAATTATACGCGTTAGTAAAACCAATTAACGTGTATGTGTCTGTTGTCTCTGTACCTCTTTTAGAATACCCGACAACTGTCATTTTTTTACCAGCTTTTAAAGCTTTAATGATGACAGTGTCATCTGCCATGGACCAAGCAGAATCATCCTCTCCAAAAAATTGATAATTTTTAGAGTCAATAGTAACTTTAACATATTTTTGTGAATCATATGGATAGCCAGCGTCTATTCTCACATATTCAGCTGCACCTTCTTTAAACACATAAAAAATTACCGCACCTCTATTGTTATAGTCACCTTTTTCTGATGTAGGTACTTGAAAAATTGAACATGTTTTGTTGTTTATTTTTTTGAAAGACCACTTGCCATGCTCAAAGTCAATGGAGTGACTGGCAAACAAATTAGTCATTAAAAAAAATAAGCATAAAGTTAAGTACGATAATTTTTGTTTAAACATGGTGTTTTGATGTCAGAGAATATACCAATTAAGATTGATTTTTAAAATAATAAATGGAAAAATGTATTTGGAGAGATTAATGGTAAAAGTTAAAAATCCCTTTGTGGAAGCGCTTCAGAATATTGCTGAAAGGCAAGATATTGGGAGTTTTAAAAAAATTTTTGATTATTTTGGTCCAAGGCTTAAATCTTTTTTAATGAAGTCAGGCGCAGATGATGCAATCGCTGAAGAAATAATTCAAGAAACCATGACTATTATTTGGACTAAAGCTGATTATTATGACCCGTCAGTGGCTTCACCCAGCACATGGATTTATACTATCGCTCGTAACAAGAAAATTGATATTTTAAGAAAAACTAGAAAAGCAGTCTTGGAGGATATTGAGACTGCCATTTTACCTCCTGTTGAGTCTAAAGCAGATGAAAATATAGAACATGACCAAAAATTTGAAATGGTGGCACAATATTTAGATGACCTTCCAAAAGATCAACTAGATCTGCTAAAAATGAATTTCTTTGAGGAAAAATCACATGGTGAAATTGCTGAGATCACTAAAATCCCATTAGGCACTGTAAAATCAAGAATTCGTCTAGCATTAGAGAAGATCCGCGGCAAATTGGAACAAGACGGCAGTATGGTTAATCTAAATAATGATAGTGGAAGTATGGTTAACTGATGACATTCGAAATTCTTAGCACACCAGTAAATTCACCTGCGAGTCTTATTTTTCAACAATGTTTAGCTGAAGTTGATCCTGAAAATAGGTCTCTTAACTCTGCGATGAATGAGGTGGGCGGATATTTTTTAGATAGGGCTGATGCGTCTCCAATGTCCAAAGAATTATGGAATAAAGTTTTAGATAAAACTAATAATGAAAAATCAGTACCTCAAATTAACGAAGATCATGATCCTCTGTTAAGTCAGTTACCAGTAACTCTGAGATCTCATATAAGAAATAAAAATATAAAATGGAAATCTTTCAAAGATGTTAAAGTTGCTTCAATACTTCCTAAGGACAATAATGAAAAACTAGAACTCATCCATGTAATGCCTGGTGCAAAAATTCCTCAGCATACTCATGAAGGCAATGAAAGTTTTTTAGTTTTGCACGGCTCCTATAGTGATGAGTATGGCAATTATAAACAAGGTACTGTACAAGTAAGAAGTGAAGATCATAATCATACACCTGTTGGTGATGCAAAAACTGGCTGTATCGGACTTGCTTACACTCACGGTAAAATTAAATTCTCCGGTAAATTTGGTAAACTACTAAATTTAATCGCTAACTAATTTTAATTATAAAATATATAGAATATGTGCTGGAGCAATACCGGCTGTTAGTATTAACCTTAAAATAAAATAATCAGTTTTAATTATTTTTTCTTTGAAATAAAAAAAGAAATCAAAGCATAAAACTATGAAATAACCTGCTATAAAAAGCCCAATAGTTTCATCAAATTTTAAGTCAAATGCTAAAACTAAAAATGCATAAACAGCTGGGCAAACACTAAACAAAATAGCTATATTATTTTTAGATTGAAGATAAACACCCCAATACACTGCACCTAAAAATGACATTATGACTGCAGAGTAATAAACGAACATGTCCTTATCAAAATCAAGAAATATTAAATCGATGTTGTAGAAACAAAGATAAAAAGGAATTAAACCAGGAACACCTATAAGGTAAATCATTCTTGATAAAGTTTATCGATTTGCTCTGCTAAATCTAGGTCTCTTTGGGTAACTTTCTGAACATCATGAGAAATAAGAGAAATGGTAACAGTTCCGTAATCTAAAATAATTTGAGGATGGTGATTTTTTTTCTCAGATAACATCGCCACTTGGCTAGTAAAGGCAAAGCTTTTTCTGTAATTATTGAATTCAAAAGTTTTTGTCAATCTACCCTTATTGTCTTTTGGCCAATCAGTCATAGCTTAAGGTGCGGGCGATGGGTTGTTTTCATGCACATCATTAATTTCATCAATAATGTCTTTAGATAATTGTATATCCACTGAATTTATATTTTCTTTCAACTGATCCATTTTTGTTGCACCAATAATATTACTTGTAACAAAGTCTTGTTGGTTAACAAATGCAAGTGACAATTCAGTAGGGGTAAGGCCGTTATCCTCTGCAATTTTACAATATTGCTCTGTAGCAACAATTGATCTCTCATTAGTGTATCTAGTCCAATCCTCCCAAATTGTTAAACGTGCACCATCAGGTTTTTTTGAATTTCTATATTTTCCAGTTAACACACCACAAGCTAAAGGGGAATAAGCTAACAAACCTACTTGATCTCTAATGGATATTTCAGACATACCAACTTCATAAGTTCTATTTAATAAACTATATGGATTTTGAACAGACATAACCTTAGGTAAGTTTTTATAATTTGCTAAATTGATATAACTAGAGAGCCCATAAGGAGTTTCGTTAGATAAACCTAAATATCTAATTTTGCCTTGATCAATAAATTTTTTTGCTGTCTCTAATATTTCTTCAAAGGGAGTCCAATCTTTTTCTTCTATATAATTTTTATATCCCAGCCTTCCAAAAAAATTTGTTTTTCTCTCTGGCCAATGTAGTTGATAAAGGTCAATATAGTCTGTTTGTAACCTTTTTAGACTTCCTTCTAGTGCCTCAGTAAAATTTTTCTCATTGAACTGAAGACCGCCTCCTCTAATCCATTTTACATCAGGGCCAGCGACCTTGGTTGCTAATATTACTTTCTCTCTGTTATTTTTCTGTTTAAACCAATTACCAATTATTTTTTCAGTGGAACCGTATGTTTTTTCTTTTCCCTTAACTGAATAATATTCCGCGGTATCAAAGAAATTTACCCCTTTTTCCATAGAATAATCCATTTGCTCAAACGCCTCATTTTCAGTATTTTGCTCTCCCCAGGTCATAGTACCAAGGCATATAAGGCTAACTTGTAATTCAGTATTTCCTAAGGGTTTAAATTTCATAAAAGATTCATACGGTTTTACTTGAAAAATATCAAGATAATAGCCATATTAAAAATAATTAAGGAGAAATAATGGTCGAATTAAAACAAAATACATATTCGCAGTCGCAATCTACAGCTATAGATCAGGGCTTGAGAGATTATATGATGAAAGTCTATAATTACATGACCTCTGGTTTAGCGATAAGTGGTTTAGTGGCTTGGGGATTTTCTCAGTCTCCTACTTTAATGGGGGCTATTTATGGCACAGCACTACAATGGGTTGTAATGCTCGCTCCACTTGGATTTATTTTCTTTTTAGGTGCAAGATTACAAAAAATGTCCACCTCTGCAGCTCAAATGACATTTTGGGCTTTCGCTGCGGTGATGGGAATATCACTGTCTTATATATTCATAGTTTTCACTGGTGTCAGCATTGTTAGAGTATTTTTAATCACAAGCTGTACATTCGCAGCGATGAGCATCTATGGATATGCAACCAAAAGAGATTTAACCAAGTTTGGTTCTTTTCTAATGATGGGGCTCATTGGAATTATTATTGCTAGTATTGTAAATATATTTTTACAAAGTTCAGCGATGCAATTTGTAATTTCTTGTGTGGGTGTTTTAGTATTTGTGGGTTTAACTGCTTACGATACTCAAAGAATTAAATCAACTTATTATCAAGTTGCAGGAACTGCTTTTGCAGGAAAAGCTGCTATCATGGGTGCACTAACATTATACTTAGACTTTATAAACCTATTCATAATGTTGATGCAATTATTTGGTCAGCGTAGATAAACATTATTGAAAATAAATTTTTTAAAGGGGCTATCTTTTTTAGCCCCTTTTTTATTTCTGCCATATTTAATTTGGGGGAGTGTGATTAATGAAAAGACAACAATTCCTAACTCAGTAAATCATAAAGCAGATCACAATTATAAAAACTCCGATATTGAAGTAAGACTAGGTGAAACATCACAGAGATTTGAGTTAAAGCATGGGGAGTGTGGTCAAGATGAATATTGGGATGATTGTTCAAACGATAGACAGAGAGTAGAAAGAGAAATTGTATGGAAGGGTATAAATGAGACTAAATGGATTGGTTTCAGTATTTATATAGATAAAGACTATCCTACACTAAATAAAGCTAGCTGGGCTCAGTCTAAAATACATAATTGGAGACATCCAATTTGGATGCTCCAAGCCAATGGCATAAGTGTTAACCTTACATTTAATTCTTTAGGTCAAAGAAATTGTTATGTTGGAAAATTATCTAGCTTCAGGGGTCAATGGAATGATATTTTGATAAAGACTGAATATTCATTTGAAGGTGGAAAGAAAGA
>CABYGG010000007.1 GCA_902518505.1 uncultured Alphaproteobacteria bacterium | reverse complement strand
TTTTTGTATCATGTATTTCTTTAAAAAACCTTTGGTATCTTCTTCTTGAATATAATCCTTCTAATTTTTCTTTTTTTATTTGTTTTTCAATTTTAATTTTATTAATCTTATATGCATTTTTATGTGAAACAAAAATTCTTATTGAGCCCCCTTGAGCTTCAATTAATTCAAAATCAAAAACCTGAAGATTTTGTTTATTAAAAAAATTTATTAATGGTCCCAGACTATGATAACTCATGTGCTCGTGATATATTGTGTCAAAAGTTTTCTTCTTGATAACTGTTAATAAATATGAAACTTCAAATATGAAAACTCCTTTAATTGAGAGAAGGTTTTTAACACCTTGTGAAAAATCATAAAGGTTTGGAGAGTGCGCAAATACATTATTCGCTGTAATTATATCAAATGTATTATATTTTCTTTTCATTTTGAAACTGTATGATGAGTTAAAAAACTTAGTATTAATATCAATCTTTTTTTCTATATTTAACTTTCTTAAATTTTTAGCTGGCTCAACTCCAACAACATATTTGAATTTTTTTTTTATAAAATATTCTAGAAATGTCCCGTCGTTACAAGCAATATCAAGTATTTTAGATTGAGTGTTGAGTTTAAACTTAGAGATTATTTTTTTAGCATAATCAATAAAATGTCTTTTTAGCACTTTAGATGTTCCTGAAATATATAAATAATCTTCAAATATTATCTTTGGATTAGTTACGTGACTTAATTGGAGATGGCCACAATTTGCACATAAAACACAAGATAATTTAAAATAATCTTCTTGATCATTTAAATCTTTTTTATATGAATTTGCTAATGGTGTTTTTTTAAAATCTAATACTGTATTGATTTTATCTGAAAAGCATAAAACACATTTTTTTTTCTTTATAATTTTTTTATCATCAAAGTTAATATTATGTAAATTTTTCATTTTAGCCAAAAGTTTGATTTAATAATATAATTATTTTTTATTATTATTCTACTTTAGATGTATATAAGATTGTCTGATGTTGTTAAAAGTTTTGTTATACCCATAAAGCACTATTAAATGAATGATTAGTGTCAATATAAATAATTATTTTTGGAAAAGACTTAATTCAGATAATACTAATTTATGGTTTAAAGGACATATTTACTCACATTCATTAGAAGATTTATTAAATATTTTCAAAGAAATTAAACATAATGAGATATTTGATTTTATGAGGCTTATTGATGGTAATTTTGCTTTAATTTTTCAAAGAACCGACTTAACATTTATTGCAGTTGACAAAATAAGAAGTACACCTATTTTTTTTACAGTTATAGATAATGATTATTACATTGATCAAAAACCTATTAATTTAATAAACAAAAAAAACTTTCAAAAAAAAATTAATGAAGATGCAAAACTAGAGTTGTCTATGTCGGGCTTTACCATTGGTAATAAAACTATTTATAAAGATTTACATACATTGAAAGCAGGAGAAGCAGTAATTTTTAGAAATAATGGATACAAATACATACAGTATCATAAATATTTTAGCGAAATATCAAATGATAGTTTTGATGAAAATATTAAATCATTAACTAATTTAACTTTAAAAATTTTTAAAAAAATGCTTAGTCAAATTAACAATAGACAAATTATAGTTCCTTTAAGTGGTGGCAATGACTCAAGATTAGTAGTTTCGTTATTAAAACACTTGAATGTTAAAAATGTAAAGTGCTATACTTACGGAACTCCTGGAAATTATGAAACGAAAGTAGCTCAATTAATATCAAAAAAACTAGGTTATGATTGGATTTTTATTCCACTTACTTATAAAAGTGAAAAAAAATTTTTTCAATCTCAAGATTTTAAAAAATTTTTAGATTTTAGTGAAACATTCTGCTCAGTACCTTATATCCAAAGTTTGTCGACAATTAAGTATTTAATAAAAAAAAATTGGATAGAAAGTGATGCTATTTTTATAAACGGAGGAGCCGGTGACTTTATCTCTGGTGGTCACATAAATATAGATTTAAAAAACAACATAAAGGTTAAAAACTCTAAATTGAGGTTTAATAATCTTTTAGATCAAATTTTGATAAAGCACTTTTCGTTATGGGGCTATCTAAAAAATAAGAAAAACATTAGTATTATAAAAAAAAATCTATCTTATGAATTTAACAAATCTCTTATTTCATTTGAAGACCCGTCAAGAGATCATCTTATTTATGAATATTCAGGATTTATTGATAGACAGAGTAAATATGTTGTAAATGGACAGAGAATATATGAATACTATGGATATGATTGGAGATTGCCATTATGGGATCAAGATTATTTAAATTTTTGGAGAAAATTACCTCTTGATCATAAGTTTAGACAAAAATTGTATTTAGAGATGCTTAGATATAATAATTTTGGAGGGGTATGGAGAAGTAATATTTATATTAATAAAAAAACTATAGTACCAAAATGGGTCATCCCACTAAGATTTATCTGTAAAATTCCTTTTAGTATATTCGGTAAATTGGGTAAAAAAGCTTGGAAACAATTTGACATAAATTTTTTTAAATATTTTACAAGCATCCCTCATACTTGGGAAATGTTTAATTACATAAGAGTTGTAAAAGATATATTTAAAAAACCAAGAAACAGTGTCTCATGGCAGGTAATAGATTATTTGAAAACATTTGATGAAAAAAAATAAGTAAAAATATGTTTTTTAATTTATTTAATAAAAAACTTTAATAAATAAATATATAAATATGAAAATTATATATTAAGCTCCATGTCATATTAATGTATATACAAAATGTAATAAGAAAAATTTTTTTAGAATTTTATTTCCTTTTTAATAAAAAATTTTTATTTAAAGATGGTTATGAATTATCATATTATATATATAAAAATACTAGGCCAAGGGACACTTTTAAAAATGGCGTTAGAACAGATGACACAACAGTTCTATATGTAATCGATAAAATATTAACTTCCGATGAACTAACTAATACAAGCTCTATTAATTGCTTTGACGTGGGTGGGTATATAGGAGTAATTACTTTATTGATGTCTAAAAAACTGCGTAATCAAAAAAAGAATTGGAAAATCCATACCTTCGAACCTTTTAATGAGTCTTTTTTAAAACTACAAGAAAATATTAAATTGGATCCATTTAATCATAAGATTAATTTAAACAATGTTGCGGTCTCTAATGAGTCTGGATCTGCAATTTTAGAAACTTATAAAGAAAAGCCAGGTGAGAATCAATTGTATTTCAGAAATTCAAAAAAAAGTGCTAACAAGCGTAATGAAAATGTAAAAGTAATTACTTTAAAAGATTATATTTATGATAATGGAATAAAAAATATTAATGTTTGTAAGATTGATACCGAGGGATCAGATTATTTTGTCGTTAAAGGTTTATCTAAATATTTAAACAACAAAATAGTTGATTTTTTTATTTTCGAATACCAAGAAGATAATTATGATAAAATATATGACCTTTTAAATTTGAATGGTTATAAAATATTTTACCTAGTAAGAAATGAAGATATTTTAGTAAGTTCATTAAAAAATTATCCTAAAATCTGTAAATCTTTATTAAATTATATTGCTGTTTCACCAGACAAAATTAATAATTTTATCAAAAAGTTTAATTTGGATGAATTAAATTGAAGATACTTGTAGTTAGCAGTAAATATCAACCAGAATATTCAGGTTCTGGATTAAGAGCGCATAATACTTATATCAGATTAAAAAAAAAATTTAATTTAAAATTTGTTGTTTTATCAAATTCAATAATTTATCAGGGAAATAAAAAAGTGAATTATGATGGTATTGATGTATATAGAATATCGCCTCCATTTAAAATATCAAAAAAAAAAAGCTTCATTCGTAATATACTAATTTTAATTGGTTTAATCTGGGAAGTTTATTTCAGCTGGATGTATATAAAAAAAAATATTAATAAATTTGATTTACTTCATACTTTTGGGAATACCTGGACAATTGGATTTTTGACATGGTATTTTTCAAAAAAAAATAAGCCAATTATTAGAGAATTATGTAACGATACAAATAATCCACTATATCCGATTCAATTTCAAAGATATATGAAACCTATTTTTAAAAAGAATAATACACTAATGATTGCTATTTCGAAAAAATTGGAAATCGTAGCACAAAATTTTGAAGTGAAAAATATTTGGCATAGATATAATCCTGTTGACGAAAATAAGTTTTTTATTGATTATGAAAAAAAATTCTTCTTAAGAAATAAGCTAACTAGGTTTAGTAAAAATGATATTTTGTTAAGTCTTGTTGCTAATTTTATTGATAGGAAAAATCAACTATTTGCATTAGATGTTCTTAATATATTGCCGAAAAAATATAAACTTATCCTTGTAGGCCCTTTAAAAAACGAAAATGAATATTATTTCGAAAAAATATTAAAAAAAATAAATTATTTAAAACTAAATGAAAGGGTACAAATCCATACTAGTTTTGTCGAAAATTTTGATGAGTATATTAAGTCGAGTGATATTTTTTTATTTCCATCAAAAGCTGAGGGATTAGGTACACCATTATTGGAATCCCAAGTATGTGGGGTTCCTGTCATAAGTAACCTTATAAGAAATATAACTGACAATGTTATCATAGATGGTAAAGGAGGATATTGTTTAGAACTTAATCCAGATACCTGGGCTAAAAAAATTTCAATTATTTTAAAAATACCCACGTATGTATTAGTAGAAAATGCAAAATATGTAAGTAGTATGTGCACATCTAAGTTTATTGACTCTGAATATCAAAAAAAAATTAACGAATTAACAAATAATGAGAATTAATATACTAACAAAAGGTTTCCTTTCCCCTACCTCTAGAGGATGGTTATTTCCAATATTAAAAAATAAACCTAGATTAAAAGAATTAGGAATAGATATTTTCTTTTATTTTAAATACTCTGAAATTATTAAATCTTGTGATGTTGTTATAGTTGAAAGTAAATTTGTTATCAATGATTGGAGTGAAAATAAATCAAGTATTTTTGATTTATTAAAAAAACTAAAGACAAATAGTAATAAGGTATTTTATTATGAACTTAATGACTCTACATTTTGTTGGGCACTAGAAGCCCTACCTTATGTTGATAAATTATTAAAACCTTTTATTTTCAAAGATAAGAGCAATTATTGTATACCATTATATGGAAATACAATTATATCAGATTACTATTCTAAAAATAAAATAATTGATAATGATGAACCTTCATCAAAAAAAAATTTAAAATATTTACCTGTATATCTAAATAAGAAAGATAAAGATTTATTAGATAAAATTCAGGTTGGTTTTAATGCTGCATTTGCAGATCATAGTTCAAACTCTAATTTATGGAAATACGATTACCTCAATAGATTTAATAGACGTTTTTTTAGTTTATATAGTAAAATGTTAAAAAGTATTAAATCATTTGAGTACATAAATCCAGAATCGAAAAGATCAAAAGACTTATCCTGTAGAATTTGGACTGATGGTTATAGTAAAGGAATAGAATATCACCGTAAGCAAACTTCAAAAATCCTAAGTGATTATATATCTACAGACAAGCTAAACAGACATGATTATTTTTCTGAAATTCGTAATTCAAAAGTAGTTGTATCTCCTTTTGGTTGGGGTGAACTTAATGTTCCAAGAGACTATGAAGTAGCACTCTCAGGATCGATTTTACTTAAACCTGACATATCACACGTAGATACTTGGCCAGATATATTTAATAAAGATACTGTAGTTCAGTACAAATGGGACTTATCCAATCTTTTAGAAATGGTACAAAAAGTTATAAGTAATTATGAAGATTACATTGGTTATGCAATAAGATTACAAGATCAATATAAAAGGTACTCTTTTGGTAGATTAGGCCAAGAAAAGTTCTGTAATTACTTTATAAAATTGATGCAAAATTAAATAATGAAAAAAATTTTAAAACTATTTCAATTTTATAAATTTTACTCTTTATCCTTAATTTTCAAATATTTAATTTTTTACTTTTTCAAAAAATTAAACCCTAAAGGCTCTCTTATAATCAATATTTATGATTATAAAATGCATATACCAATGCAATATGATGGTATTGGAAGAGCTTTATATATCTACAGATCTAGAGAATTAGACCACAAATGGATAATTGATAAAGAATTATCTTTTGGAAATATAGTTTTAGATTTAGGTGCAAATATAGGTTATTACGCGATTATGGAGGCAAAAAAAATTGGTAAAACAGGAAAAATTTATGCAATTGAGCCCGATCCTAGAAATTTTAAATTTTTAAAAAAAAATATATCTTTAAATAGTCTTGAAAATCTATTCGAAGTCGAATGTGGTGCCATATCAAATAAAACTGAAAAAGCAGAATTTGTATTAACTTCTAAAACTAATTTAAGCTCCTTTAAACCAAATAAAAATGAAAAAAATTATAATTCAATCATGGTCCAAACATATGATCTTGGAGAGTATCTTAAAAATAAAAAAAGAATCGATTTAATTAGAATGGATATTGAGGGGCATGAAATTGAAGTATTTGAGTCTTTAATTAATTTTTCTTATAAATATAAATATCATTTACCCAAAAAAATTATTTTTGAAACTCATTTTCCTATTTATATCTCCAAAAAAGAATATGTAATAGATATTATTAATAAATTATTTAATATTGGATATTCTATAAAATATTTTTCTTCAATAGATGAACCTAAAGAAAAATTCAAAAAAAACGGTTATTCTCCATTTAAAATTATAAAAGATTTCCCTTTCAAAAGAGGAATTTATAAAAATATTAATCATAAAGATTTCATTACTTTTATAACAGAATATGGTGGTATTAGAACTGTTTTATTAGAGTTGAAATAAATAGTGTTTGTAAAAATTATAATTTTTTTTTCGAAATTGCCTTTTTTAAAAAAAAATACTTTTTTAAAAAAAGTTTTTAAAAATTTAGCAAAAACCTTTGCTAGATTAATTTACGGAAAATTCAAAAAAATTAAAATTTTAAATAAGTATACATTTTTAATTAATAGTAAATTTGCATTTAGTAATTTTGAAAATTTTCACAATAAACATAATAAAGGCTTTAAAAAACTTTTAGATATATCAGACAGTACAAAAATTGTATTTGATATTGGAGCGCATATAGGTTTGTGCACTTTGCCTTTAACTCATTTGACAAATAAAGTTTTTAGTTTTGAGGCCTCACCAACTAATCTTAGATATTTATATAATCATATAAATATTAATAATTGTACAAACGTTACCATTGTTCCCTATCTGGTTGGAAAAAAAAATAATGATGTCGTTGATTTTTATGATACAGGAGACGGTTCTGGCATTCCATCAATCGTAAATTTAAAATCTAAAAAGAGAAACATCATAATAAATCATTTAAAGATTAAGCAAATTAACTTAGATAATTTTGTCAAAGAAAATTTTATTATTCCTGATGTAATAAAGATTGATGTTGAAGGGTCTGAGTTTAATGTTTTAGATGGTGCTAAATTGATTTTAAAATTGTACAGACCTAAGATAATTATTTCATTGCATCCTGAGCATCTTAAACTTTTGAACAGAAATGTAAGTGAAATTTATGATTATTGTGAAAAATATTCATATGAACTTTTATCTTGTATCGATGAACATTTAGTTTCGAAAAATGAATTAGCATTAGACGAATATTTAATGAAACCAAAATAAAGTGATATATCTTTGCGTTTTAATATGATGAGCAAATAATTGACTAAAAAAATAATACATCAAATCTCTCTTTCAGATATTGGAGGTGTACAAAAAAGTTTTACCCTCTATTTTTCGTATGCTCAAAAGAAAAGCATTTTTGATCATAGTATTTTTAGTATGTATGATTTAATTGATAATTTTATTGAAGTAAAAAAATATCATAATGATTTTGGTAACTCATTTGTTAACAAAATTAAATTTATTTTTTATTTATTCTCTAATAAATATATTATTCATTTTTACAATAATTTGGGGAGTTACTCTGTCGAAAGATTACTAAAATTTATACCATCTAATAACATTATTTTTCACGAAAGAGGATCAGTGTGGAATGCAATTGATAAAGACTCTAAAGTTTATAAAAATAACGCAGACAGATCAAAAATTATAATCGCAAATTCTAAAGCTACAAAAATAATGCTCATTAAACGATTTGGAATAGATAAAAATAAAATTAAAGTAATTTACAATGGATTTCTTAGTAAAGATTTTTATTATCCTCCATCTAAAAATTATAGATTTAGTGAAAGATTTAGTGTTGGATACATAGGGAGACTTGATACACCTAAGGGTGTTCACATACTGATAAAAGTAGCTAAAGAACTTCCTTCTCACGATTTTTTCATCGCAGGTAAGGGCATACTAGAAAATGAATTAAAACAGTTAGCTAATAATATTTCTAATGTAAAATTTTTAGGAAGTTTTAAAGAACCATTAGAGTTCATTTCAAAAATGGATACTATAATTGTACCTTCAATACGTGAACCATTAGGAAATATTATTATTGAGTCAGGATATGCTAAAAAACCTGTAATAGCATCAAATGTAGACGGTATAGCCGAAATAATTAAAAATGGATTTAATGGTATTTTAATTAATCCAGATAAAGAAATTTCTTTTCAAAATAGTATAATCGGTGCTCTTCCATTACCAAAATTTGTTATTAATCCTGATACTTTAGATTTGCAAAAACCTAAAGAAATTGACCATCTAAAGCTTTGCGACTCAATAAATTTATTGGCCTCAAATCAAAAAATTAGAGAAAAATATGGTGAAAATCTATATCAGACAGTAAGAAACAAATTTAATATTGAAAATTATTTTAAAAATATTGAGGAAATTTATTCTAATATATAAATGAATATCGAAAATTAACAAAGAGAATTTTAAATTATAATGAATTTTGATTTTAATGGCTTATCTTTCTTGATAATCGTCACTATTTTTGTTTACTTTCTTGCTAAACGAAATCCCTCTTTTGCAACAATTTTATATGTAGCTTTATTCTTGAGAATTTTTACAATTTTTTTGAGCCAAATTATATTAGTGCTTCCCGATGGTGTTGGTGATGCGGGAAGATTTGAATTAAGAGCCTATGAGCTATCAAAGCTAGGTATTTCAAATTTATTACTTAATTATCCTGGCTTTAATAGCTTTTTTATTAGCTGGTTTATCGCAATATTTTATTCATTATTCGGGCAAAGTGAGTTAATGGCTAAAGCGTTGAGTCTATTTTTTGGCATGAATTCAATTTATCTCGGTTGTATTATATCAAAAAAAATATGGGGACCAAATATTTCAAAAAAAGTTGGATGGACTTTAGCTATATTTCCGACTTTGATTTTATATTCATGCATAATACTTCGTGAAGCTTATATATATTTTTTCTTATTAGTTGCATTAAATGGAATTGTCGATTGGATTCGATTTAAAAACTTTAAATCTTTTATTAAATTATTTTTGGGATTTATATTAGCTGCTCATTTTCATGGCGCTATGATAATTGGCTTAATTACTTTTTTATTAGTCATTTTTTATCAAAATTTAAGAAAACTATTTATTGGCACTACAAAATTAAAGATTAGTTTAAAATCATTCAGTTATTTCATAATTTTATTAACCCTCTCATTAATTGTTTATACAAAAGAATTTAAAGTACCTAAAATTGGATCATTAACTAATTTTGATGAAAAAATTGACCTAATTTTAACTCAAATAAAAAACGTCGATAAAGGTACTGCAAAATATCCAAAATGGGCAGTACCTGAGAATAAAACTGAATTATATTATAAAATTCCTATCAGAATTATTTATTTTATAGGAGCACCATATCCTTGGGATGTAAATAAACTTGATCACATTATTGGTTTTTTAGATGGAATTTTATACCTTGGTTTAACTTTCCTAATAGTTCGCAATAGAAAAGTCATTTTATCAGACCCTAATTTAAGAATTATTCTTCTGATTTTAATTTCATATTTGATTGTTTATAGCATTGGAGTAGGAAATTTTGGAACTGGAATTCGTCATAGATCAAAATTTGTTTTTATGTTTGTTTTGTTAGCTGCTTCATTGCTGCCAAAAATAACTTTATATAAAAGGTCAAAATATAAATGAAAATATTACATATAATAACTGGTTTAGGTGATGGTGGTGCTGAACATACCTTATACAAGATTTGCAAGTATGACTTTAAAAATAAACATATTGTAATATCCCTTAAAGGAAGAGATAAATATTTTCCATTATTAAACAAAATAGGAGTAAAAGTTTTTTGTTTAAATTTTAAGTATTACTCGATTATAAAATTTTTTTTTTTAGTAAATTCTATTCGAAAGTTAAAACCAGACATTACACAAACATGGCTTGTTCATGCTGACTTTGTTGGGGGTATGGCATCATTCTTAGCTGGAAATAAAAAAATAATTTGGAATATTCGTTATTCAAACTTTGAACTAGGAAAAACAAAAATGATGACTATGTTGATAATTAAACTTTTATCAAAATTATCATACATAATTCCAAGAAAAATTGTCATTGTTTCAAAAAAAGCAATAAATATTTATGAAAAGCAAGGATACAACAAAAATAATTTTATCTTTATCCCAAATGGTTACGACTTATTATCCCTAAAGCAAGATAGTGAAAAAAGAAAAGTTTTTATTGCTAAAAACAATCTTAAAAATAAAAAATTTATAATCGGTAATGTTGCGAGATATGATCCAAAAAAAGATCACTTAAACTTATTAAATGCTTTATCTATTCTGAGAAATAAAAAAATCGAATTTTCTTGTATGTTAGCTGGTAATAACATTGATAGATATAATTTAAAATTAATGAAAGAAATAAATAAATTAAAACTAACTAGACATATTAAACTACTGGGCCAAAAAAATAATATTTCAGAGGTTATGAATGGTATAGATGTTTATGTTCAAAGTAGTAGCTTTGGAGAGGGTTTTCCAAATGTAGTTGCAGAAGCTATGGCATGTAAAACGCCATGTATTGTAACTGATGTTGGAGATGCATCTTTAATAGTAGGTAATACTGGATGGATAGTTCCTCCCAATAATCCAAATCATATGGCAAATGCTTTAGAGAAATCGTTTTATGAAATAGGTTCAACAAAATGGAACCAAAGATGTATTAAAGCAAGATCTAAAATTTCTAAAAATTTTGATATTAGTATTATGATTAAAAAATATAATAAATTGTGGACAAGAGTTTATAAAACCAAGTATTAAAACTTATTAAATACAATATTTAAAAACAAGGGATTATAAAATTAATGAAAAACTTTTTTTCAAATATAATTAAAAAAGATTATTTTTATGTAATAATAAAAAAAATTTTTAAAAGATTTGAGAAAAATACTTCTTATGAAGCTAAGATTTGGGCAAAATTAAATACTAATTTTTCGACAGAAGAATTTTGTAGCTCAATTGACTCAAATTTATTTGATGAAATACTTCCAGAAGTTAAATTATTTGAGGATGAAGCTAAAGAAAAATTAAGCAAGCTTAAAGTTAAACTAGGTGGTGGTGGTAATTATACTCTTTTATACTTTTTAGTAAGAAAATTTATGCCAAACATAATTGTTGAAACAGGAGTAGCTGCTGGTTGGTCAAGTTTGGCAATTTTAAGAGCTTTAAAAAAAAATAAAAATGGAAAATTATATTCTAGTGATTTCCCATATTTTAGATTAGAAAATCCTGAGCAGTATATTGGTATTTTAGCAAAAAATGAGTCAAATAAAATGAATTGGTTTTTAGATATTAGGGGTGATGATGTTGCAATCAATGAAATTAAAAAAAAAATAGGAAATAACCCTATTAACATAATTCATTATGATAGTGATAAAAGTTACAGTGGCAGAGAACAATTTTTAAAAAATTTATATTCTAACATCAATTCAAAAACAGTAATTATATTTGATGATATTCAAGATAATTTACACTTTAAAAATCTAGTTAATAAAAACAAAGAGAATTTTTGTATTATTGAATTTAATAACAAATATATAGGGTTATTAGGTATTAATATTCCCAATAGAAAATAATATGGAATTGATAAAAACTATAAATAAATTATTTTATAAAGATTGAAAATAGTCGTTACAGGATCTGCTGGCTTTATTGGTTACTCTCTTAGCAAGAGTCTCTTAAGTCAAGGAAAGGTCGTTATAGGTATTGATAACCATAACAATTATTATGACCCCAAAATTAAAGAATCTAGAGTCCAACAACTAACAAAATATTCTAAATATCAACATTATCGTTTAGATTTGTGTGATAAAAATAAGTTAGAGGATGTCTTTAGAGACCATAAACCCTCGAAAGTAGTTAATTTGGCAGCCCAAGCTGGTGTGAGATACTCCATGGAAAATCCTATGGCTTATATAAATAGCAATATTGTTGGTTTCACAAACATACTAGAAAATTGCAGAAATTACAAAATAGCAAATTTAGTTTATGCTAGCACTTCAAGCGTGTATGGCGCAAATACTAAAATGCCATTTTCAGAAAATGATAGTGTCAGTCATCCACTATCTGTTTACGCTGCATCTAAGATTTCTAATGAACTCCTAGCACATTCTTATAGTTATCTTTTTAAAATCCCTACAACAGGACTTAGGTTTTTTACAGTTTACGGGCCATGGGGGAGGCCAGATATGGCATTATTTAAATTTACGAATAATATCTTACAAAATAAACCTATTGATGTATTTAATCACGGAAAGCATACAAGAGATTTTACTTATATTGACGATATAGTTTCAGGTGTCATCAAAGCAATTGATAATCCAGCAAAAATTAATCCTTATTGGGATAGTAAAAATCCAGATCCTTCATCTAGTATAGCGCCATGGCGTGTTTATAACATTGGAAATAATAAGCCAGTTCAACTTATGAAATATATAAGTGCACTGGAGTTCTCCCTAGGAAAAAAAGCAAAAATAAATTTTTTACCATTACAAAAGGGTGATATTCCTGACACTTTTGCAAATATAGATAATTTAAATTCAGATTTTGATTATAAACCATCCACATCAGTTACTGAAGGTATTGCTAATTTTGTAGATTGGTACAAAAGTTTTTATCAAAAATGAACCTAAGTCAAAAAGATATAAATTTAGCTGTGATTGGACTTGGGTATGTAGGGCTTCCTTTAGCACTTGAATTTTCAAAAAAAAGAAAAGTAATTGGATTTGACATAAATAAAAAAAGAATAAATGATCTGAAATCCGGAATAGATATTAATTTAGAGTTTGAAACAAAAAAATTAAAAAATACGAAAAATTTGATATTCACAAACAATGTAAGAGATCTTTACAGTTTGAATTGCTATATCATCACTGTTCCTACACCAATTGATGAGAAAAAAAAGCCAGATCTACTTCCATTATTAAAAGCTACTAAAATGATTTCAAAAATATTGAAAAAAAATGACATAGTCATTTACGAGTCCACAGTCTATCCTGGATGTATTGAAGAAAAATGTGTCCCAATATTAGAGAAATATTCAAAATTAAAATTTAATCTAAACTTTTTTTGTGGATATAGTCCAGAGCGTATAAACCCAGGTGATAAAACTCATACAATTTCTAAAATTAAAAAAGTTACTTCAGGATCAAACAATGATATTGCTGATCTAGTAGACAATTTATATTCCGAAATAATATCTGCAGGTACCTATAAGGCACCAAATATTAAGGTGGCTGAGGCAGCAAAAGTTATAGAAAACGTCCAACGTGATATTAATATCGCTCTAATAAATGAATTATCAATTTTATTTAATAAACTAAATATTGATACTGAAGAAGTACTAAAAGCTGCAGGTAGTAAATGGAATTTTTTTAATTTTAAACCAGGTTTAGTAGGAGGACATTGTATTGGAGTAGATCCATATTACCTCACACATAAGTCAGAAAGTATAGGCTATCATCCTAAAATTATTTTAGCAGGTAGGAAAATTAATGACAATATGGGGCCCTTTGTGGCCAGAAATTTTATTAAAACTCTAAGAGATAAGAATATTCAACTTAATAAAGCAAAAATATTAATAATGGGTCTTACTTTTAAAGAGGATTGTGCTGATACTCGTAACTCTGGAGTTGAAAAAGTTGTAAAAGAGTTAATAAAATTTGATTGTAGCTGTGACTTATTTGATCCATGGGCTGATAGAAAAACAGTTAAAAAAACATATGGTAAATTCCCATGTGCAAAACTTAAAAATAATACCTATGATGGGATTATAATAGCAGTCGCACATAAAAAATTTAAAAAAATAGGATTTAGAACAATTTCAAAATTATGTAAAGAAAATCATGTTATCTATGACCTAAAATTTTTGTTTAAAAAAAAACAAACTAGTATGAGACTCTAAAATAGTAAATAATTAAATGTAAATTTAGCAATTTTAAACTTATGAAAAAAAAAATTTTATTTCTTGTAAATGATTTAAGTTTTTTTATATCTCATCGTTTACAAATAGCCGAGTCTGTAGTTGAGTCAGGCTATAGTGTTTTTGTAGGATATGGTGAACTTGGAAGTTGCGAGATTAGTTTTTTAAAAAATAGAAATATTGAAGCTATATATATTCCAATAGATCGAGCAGGCATGAATCCATTTAAAGAAATTGGATCACTGTTTCTTATATTAAAATTATTTTTAAAAATAAAACCAGATATTGTGCATTTAGTCACTATTAAGCCATATCTTTATGGAGGGATTATTGCAAGAATTGCAGGAGTAAAAGGTGTCGTCTCGTCAGTCTCTGGTCTTGGAACTTTATTTATTGAAGAAAAATTTAATATTAGGTTATTACGTACTCTATTATATCCTATTTATAAATATGCATTTAATCACCCTAATCAAATTGTTATTTTCCAAAATAAAGATGATCTAAATGAATTTATTAATAAAAAAATATTAAAATCATCGAAAACCATTATCATAAATGGTTCTGGTGTAGACTTACAAAATTTTTCAAATTTTGAAGAACCTCTTGGTACTCCTATTGTATGCTTTGCAGCTCGATTAATAAAAGATAAAGGGGTATTCGAGTATATCTCAGCAGCTCGTTTAATTAAAAAAAGAGGAATAGAAGCTAGATTTCTATTAGCCGGCGATTTGGATACAAAAAATCCCACAGGTTTAAATTTTAGAGAACTTCAAGAAATTAAAAATGAAGCATTAATAGATTTTTTGGGTTATCAAAATGAAATTCCAGTTTTATATGCAAAATCTAACATAATATGCTTGCCTTCATATCGAGAGGGCTTACCAAAATCACTCATTGAGGCCGCTGCAGCGAGTAGGGCAGTAGTAACTACGGATGTTCCTGGTTGTCGGGACGCAATTATACCCAACAAAACCGGCATACTAGTTCCGGTTAAAGATGTTGATAAGCTGGCAGAGGCAATAATTTGGTTAATTAAAAATCCATCAAAAAGAGTCAAAATGGGAAAAGCTGGAAGGAAATTAGCAGAAGAAAAATTTCAAATCAAAAAAGTTATAGAAAATCATTTGAGTATTTATTCAGATTTGTTAGAAAAAGCTAAATCATTATGATTATAGATAATCAAATTAATTTAATATTAAAAATACATTACTTGCTCATTCTAAAAATTTTAATATATATGAATTAAATATGACTAACTTTTTAAATATTTCTGATTTGGACAAAATAAACATTCTTAAAATACTGAATAGCAAAGAAGATACAAAAACTTTAAATAATAAATCAATTGGTCTTTTATTTGAAAAGCATTCTACTCGCACACGTTTATCTTTTAATGTTGGAATTTCTAAATTAGGAGGAAATTCAATTGATATTAGATTTAAAGAACTCAATATCAGTAGATATGAGAGTTTCGAAGATACATTTTTGGCAATGAACTGCTATTTGGATGGTTTGGTCTTTAGAACTGATAATCATCAAAAGCTGTTAGAGGCATCAAAGTATTTCAAAAAACCAATTATTAATGCTCTAAGCGATATTTCTCACCCTTGCCAATCAATTAGTGATTTATTAACAATAAAAGAACACTTTGGAAAATTAGATTGCAATATTCTTTGGATGGGAGATATGAATAATGTCTGCTATAGCTTAGTAGAGGCTACAAATTTATTTCAAGAAATAAACTTAATAATTTGTTCACCTTTATCAATTAGCAATAAAAAAAAATGGCCAATAAATTCAAACGTAAGTATAGTTGATAGTTTAAATGATATTGACTTAACAAAAATTAATTGCGTAATGACTGATGTTTTTATTTCAATGAATGATGAAGGTAGCGCTGATAAGTTATCTCTTTTGAAACCTTATTGTGTAACAAATGATATCATGTCTAAAACTGCTGAGGACAGCATTTTTATGCATTGTTTACCAGCTAAATTAGGTTTTGAAGTGGAAGAGGATGTTTTTAGGAGTTCTAAATCCATTATTTGGAAACAGGCTTATAATCGAATGATTGCTCAACAAAAATTATTACAATTCATATATCAATAGAAATTGTAATAGCTGTGCCTTCTTATATATTTATTTTTAATGAATAAAATTTATTTACTTTTATTAGGTATTTTATTAGTTGGATGTCAAACAAAGGCCTCATATATCGATCCCATTAAGTTAGAATTTGAAAATGTTTCCTTCGATGTAGTTCAAAAGCAATTAGTTATTGAACCTAACTTACCCATTCATTTGCATATGTTGGTTGAAGAGTGGTTCAATCAAAAAGTAAAGATTAACGGATTTGATGGGGAGATGAAATTTACTATTTCTGATTATTTGGAGGAGGTCACCTCAATTGCCGATGGAAAGAGAGTTGATATTTCTCTCTCTTTTAATGTCATTTTAAATAAACCAACCTTATCTCAAATTAAAAAGATTGATGGATCAGTATCCTCTTTTGGAACGTTGACAGGAGACTTCAGTTTAATTGAATTTGATACAGTGATCCAAAATACTCAGAGTAATTTAATTTTAAGACTCAGTCGTTATCTAAAATCAAAGGCTTAATTTTTCCAAAAAGATGGTAAAAGGAGTACAAATATAGTGAGCATCTCGAGCCTTCCTAAAAACATGGTTAGCGTTAGCACTAATTTTGAATAATCAGTAAGTTTGCTATAATTGCCTTCAGGTCCAATAATTTCCCCCAAACCAGGGCCAACATTTGAAATCGCAGAGGCTGCGGCAGAGATACAAGTTAAAAAATCAATTCCGCTGAAGGACAGAAGTAAAGCTGATGAGGCAAAAGTGATTATATAGATAAAAAAAAAGGTCATAACGGATTCATATGTAGAGTCAGTTATTTTTTTTCCATTAAAATGAGAGGTGATGACCATATGTGGCTGGAGCATTTTTCTTAAATGAAGGACAATGTACTTAAATAAAATTTGAAATCGAAATATTTTAAGACCTCCGGTGGTTGAACCCGCACATCCACCAATGAACATTAAAAACAAGAAAAGAACCGAAGCGTAATTTCCCCAGTTTTCGAAATTATCACTAACAAATCCTGTGCCTGAAATAATAGAAATAGTATTAAAACTAATCGTTGATATTTGATGAAATATATCTCCTTCAACATAATCTCTTGCTAAATAATAAATCATGATGATGGATATAATTAGTATGGTTAAAAAAAGTCTTACTTGATGATCTTTTATTACATTTAAAAAATTAGTAATAGTCGTTTGTGCCAATAGTAGAAAAGGTATACTTCCAATGATCATAAAAATGATTGCTATATTTAAAATCGAATTACTTTGAAAATATGCAAAGGACTCGTTATGTGTCGAGAAACCTCCGGTAGAAATTGTCGTAAAACTATGAGCAACTGCATCAAATAATATCATACCATTAAGGTAGTAAAGAATAATTAGTATTAAGGTAAGAGCCACATAAACCAATATGATTTTGGAGACTACTGAGGAGATTTTAGGTAGAAATTTTTCATAGGGGTCATCACCCTCTAAATGGAAGAGCTGCATTCCACCAATTCGAAGAAAAGGTAAAATAAACAAAGCTATAACAACGATACCAATTCCTCCAAGCCATTGAAGCATTGCTCTCCAAATTAAAATTCCTTTAGGTAGGTAATCAAGATTATTAATTATTGTTGATCCAGTTGTAGTTATTCCACTCATTGACTCAAAAAGAGCATCAACCACACTTAAATTTATTTTTGTATAAATAAAAGGAACAGCACTTAAAAATGCAAGAAGTATCCATGATAAAACTGTGATAATAAAAGCTTCTTTTGTAGATATTTTAAGTTCTACACTTCGATTCGTTATAATCAAAGACCCTCCAACAATAAGATAAATTAGAATAGGAACAACATAGGATTGCCATGATTCTGATTCATAAAAAATTTCTGTTATTAGCGGAATAAAAAGTAAAAAACCTACAGCACATATAACTGTCCCTCCGACTAGGCCAATTGGTTTTAAATTGAGCATTAAAAATTAATGTAGGTTTTTTTTGTTATAAGGGCTGTCTAGAGAAAAGGTTGGAATATCTATTTTTATTTGCTCCCCATTATTTTGAGACATTAAATAAAACCCTTGCATAATTCCATTGGTGGTTTTCAGAGGTGTACCACTGGTATATTCAAAACTTTCTCCAGGTTGAAGGATGGGAAATTCTCCAACCACACCCTCGCCTTGCACATTAATAATTTTCCCATTTGCATCAATAATCATCCAGTTACGATGATTAAGTTTCATAGTACTTGCGCTAAGATTTTTGATATTTACCTGATAAGCCCACACATAATGACTTTCTTGATGAGATGATTGATCATCAAGAAAGTAAGGAGTAACAGTCACAGTGACACCCTTGGTTGTTTTAGAATACATTTAGACGAATATACCCCATTTATGGGTTATATTGAAATAAATTGATTTTTAAAATAAACCTTGGATTAATCCGCTTTCATCTAACATAATGGAGTTTGCGCTTGGAACTTTAGGTAAGCCCGGCATTGTCATAATTTGTCCTGTTACAACAACTATAAAACCTGCTCCTGCTGATAGCCTTACCTCCCTAACTGGGACCGTAAAACCATTTGGAGCGCCTCTTAAAGAGGGGTTTGTTGAAAAACTATATTGTGTTTTAGCAATACAAATAGGAAGGTTTCCATAACCACTTTCCTCAAATCCTTTAAGTTGATCACTGACAGATTTATCTATCACAATATCATCGGCTCTATAGATTTTTTGGGCAACAGATCGAATTTTTTCCTCTAATGAAATGTTATCTTCGTACATAAATTTAAATTTATTAGGATCACTTGACTCACAAATTTTGACTACTTCCTCAGCCAACACTAAAGTGCCTTCACCACCATTTGCCCAATGCGAACAGAGGATTGCTTTTACTCCCAATTTTTGACAACCTTCTGAGATAACTTTACTCTCTGATTCAGTGTCAAGTGTGAAACTATTGATAGCTACTATTGGTTGAAGTCCAAAAGATTGGATATTTTCAATATGACGTTGTAAATTCTCGAATCCTTTTTCAACCGCAGCAACATTTTCATTATTGAGGTCTGCTTTTTCCACGCCTCCATGAGATTTCAATGCTCTCACAGTTGCCACAATAACTACTACACTTGGTTTTAAGCCTGCTTTCCGGCATTTAATATCTAAAAACTTTTCAGCACCTAAGTCAGCACCAAATCCAGCTTCGGTTACTACATAATCGGCAAGTTTTAAGCCAGCTTTAGTTGCAATTACTGTATTACAACCATGAGCAATATTTGCAAAGGGACCTCCGTGAATAATTGCTGGATTATTTTCCAATGTTTGAACTAGATTTGGCATTAAAGCATTTTTTAATAAAACTGTCATTGGACCATCGGCTTTTACATCACGTGCATATATCGGAGATTTATCTCTTTTATATGCTATTATAATATCGCCAATTCTTTTTTGAAGATCGTTAATATCATTTGCTAGACAAAAAATAGCCATGATTTCACTTGCAACTGTTATGTCGAATTTATCTTCTCTAGGAAATCCATTTGAAACACCTCCAAGATTGACATTCACTTTTCTTAGAGATCTATCACCTAAATCAACAACTCGACCCCAGGTAATTCTTCTTTGATCTATTTGTAATTCATTTCCCCAATAAATATGATTATCAATTAACGAAGATAATAAATTGTGAGCAGCAGTTATTGCATGAAAATCACCAGTGAAGTGAAGATTAATTTCTTCCATAGGCACAACCTGGGCATATCCACCTCCAGCAGCTCCACCCTTCATGCCAAAACATGGACCAAGGCTAGGTTCTCTGAGGCAAACAATAGATTTTTTTCCAATTTTATTCAGGCCATCATTTAAGCCAACAGATGTAGTAGTTTTGCCTTCACCCGCAGGTGTCGGATTAATTGCAGTAACTAATATTAATTTTCCATCAGGGTTAGACTTACTTTTTTCAATAAAATCAAAATTTATTTTAGCTGCATCATGACCATAAGGAATAAGATTTTCCTCAGGAATATTTACTTTAGCAGCAACATCTCTTATATGAATTTTTTTCGCAGCTCTTGCTATCTCTATATCTGACATTTAAATTTGGATCCTTTCCCAAAAAATCTGGTATACAATATACCAATATCTTCTTAAATTTCTAAGTTATTTAAGACAAAAAAATCCAAATTTCCCTATTATTTTTAAGCCTATGTGTCGCATTATTAACTTAATCTTTATAAAAAAGTAATTGTTCAATAATTAATTTATAATAGTTTAAAAGTATTGAAAATATTAGTAGTAGGGCTTGGTTATGTTGGTACTGCAAACGCTGTTCTTTTATCACAGCATAATGAAGTTACCTGCTTTGATTTAGATGTCTCAAAATCAAAGAAGTTAATTGATGGTATTTCGCCAATTGAGGATAAAGAAGTATCAGAGTATTTGTCCTCAAAAACATTAAATTTAAAATCAGTTGATAGTTTCCCTACTGGAATTGATGATTTTGACTTTGTAATCATAGCTACCCCAACAAATTATGACATTGAAACAAATAGATTTGATACATCCTCAATAGAACAATCATTAGAAAATATTCAAAAATCTAAATCAAACCCAACTGTAATAATTCGTTCGACTATACCCGTAGGATTTGTAAAAAAAATACAGAATAAGTACCCTAATTTTGAAATTATTTTTGTGCCTGAATTTTTGAGAGAAGGAAGGGCATTAAAAGATAGTATTTATCCATCAAGAATAGTAATTGGCTCTCATTCTAAAAAAGGAAAAGACTTTGCAAAATTATTAGAAGATGCTTCTCTTGATAAAAAAGTTCAAACAATCTACACAAATTCTACAGAAGCAGAGTCATCAAAATTATTTTCTAACGCCTTTTTGGCAATGCGAGTTACATTTTTTAATGAACTAGACTCATTTGCAATGTCAAGAGGTTTAAATACAAAAGAGATCATAAAATCTATAAGCTTAGATCCGAGGATTGGAGACTATTATAACAATCCCTCATTTGGATACGGGGGATACTGTTTACCTAAAGATACAAAACAACTACTTGCAAATTTCGATAAAGTTCCACAAAAAATAATGCAAGCAATAATAGAGTCTAATTCAATGAGAAAAGATTTTATTGGTTCTGAAATTGCAAAATTAAAACCAAAAACAGTTGGTGTCTATAAACTAGTTATGAAAGAAGGCTCAGACAATATAAGAGAGTCAAGCATGCAAGGCATTATGAAAAGAGTTAAAGCTAAAGGTATAAGAGTAATAGTCTATGAACCTTTAATCAAAGATAAACAATTTTTCAATTCAGAGGTTTATCAAGATTTAGAATTATTCAAAAAAGATGCTGATTTAATTCTTTGCAATAGAAGCCATTCAGAGCTAGATGATGTACAAGACAAGATTTTTACTAGAGACTTGTTTAATCAAGATTAAGTAAAAGATTAATATTTTTCCTAAATTGATCGAAAAAACACTGGAAATTCCTAGTATTTTTATATTTTAGTTTCGCATCAGATAGGTCTATACTGCCGAGGCTTATATATATAAGGAGGAAACGATGACAAAAATTAAATCGTTGTTTATTTCTCTTCTTTTAACACTAGGTGTTTCAACAGCTATCGCTGGTAGTCACGGAAGCACTCTAGATCTAGTAAAAGAAAGAGGAAAACTAATGTGTGGTTCCAACACAGGTCTTGCGGGCTTTGGTGCCCCTAACGATGCTGGTGTTTGGGAAGGTATTGACGTTGACGTATGTCGTGCTGTTGCAGCTGCTGTTTTTGGTGATGCTAATGCAGTAGAATTCGTACCAACCACTTCAAAAGTACGTTTCACTGTTCTTCAGTCTGGTGAAATTGATATGCTTTCAAGAAACACAACTTGGACTCTACAAAGAGATGTTGAGCTTGGTTTAGAATTTGTTGGTGTTAACTATTACGATGGACAAGGCTTCATGGTTAGAAAAGACCTTGGCGTTTCAAGTGCATCTGAATTAGACGGTGCATCTGTTTGTATTCAGGTTGGTACAACAACTGAAATGAACTTAGCTGACTATTTCAAAGCTAATGGCATGTCTTATGAACCAATTCCTGTTGAAACAAACTCTGAAGCTGATGCGGCTTACTTAGCTGGTAGATGTGATATCTATACTACTGATGCATCTGGTTTGTATGCAAGTAGAGCTGGATATCCAGACCCTTCTGCTCATATGGTATTACCAGAAATTATTTCTAAAGAGCCTCTTGGCCCTTCAGTAAGACACGGTGATAGTGAATGGGCTGACATCGTAAGATGGTCATTGAATGCTATGATTATCGCAGAAGAAAAAGGCATTACTTCAGATAATGTTGATGAAATGAAAAACTCAAAAGATCCAGAAACTTTAAGATTACTTGGTGTTTCAAAAGTAGGAGATACTGGTGCTGGTTATGGAGCTTGGTTAGGCTTAGATGATGATTGGGCTTACAATATCATCAAACAAGTTGGTAACTACTCAGAGAGTTTTGAAAAGCATATTGGTGTAAACACACCTATTAATATAGCCAGAGGTTTAAACGCTCTCTATAAAGATGGTGGTATTCTTTACGCACCTCCATTTAGATAAAATCTATTTTTTTCGGGCTATTTAAAATAATAGCCCGAAAATTTCAAAGAATAATAAATTAAAAATATGTCTAATAGTTTTTTAAGAAAACTAATTTTTGATGAAAAAATTAGATCATTAGTTGTTCAAACTCTCATAATCGGCATATTCGCTTTAATTATTTATCTTATTACGCAACAAACTGCTTATAATTTAGAAAAAAGAGGCATCGGAACCGGTTTTGGTTTTTTAAATATGTCTGCTGGATACGATATTAGTATTAGGCTTATTCCTTATACAAGTGAAAGTACTCACTTTAGGGCCTATTTAGTTGGTTTAATAAATACTCTTATGATCTCAATATGTGGATGTTTTCTTGCCACTATACTTGGTTTTCTTGTTGGCATAATCAGACTTTCAAGCAACTGGTTATTTAGAAATATTGCTTACGTATATGTAGAGTTTACAAGAAATGTACCGGTGCTTTTACAAATTATATTATATTACACAATTCTACTTTACCTTCCCAAGATTAAACAGGCTTTGGTGCTTTTTGATACTTTTTATATTACTAATAGAGGCATATACTCCCCATCTCCAATTTTTAAAGATGGATTTTCAATAGTTGCATGGAGTTTTGTTATTGCAATAATATTCACAATTTTTCTAAAAAAATATTTTAAGAAAAAACAAGAGCAGACAGGAAAGCAATATCCAATATTTTATGTTAACTCTGCATTAATAATTTTTACACCAATAATTTTTTTCTATATCATGGGTATGCCATTAGATTTTGATCATCCTATTTTAAAAGGTTTTAACTTCAAAGGAGGTATGGTTGTTAGACCTGAATTCATGGGAATGCTATTAGGTCTTTCAATTTATACTGCAGCATTCATTTCTGAAACAGTTAGATCTGGTATAATGTCTGTTTCTAAAGGGCAAAGAGAAGCATCACAAGCTTTAGGTTTAAAAAACAACTTAGTTTTAAGATTGATTGTCATACCTCAGGCTTTACGAGTGATTATTCCACCTTTGACCTCACAATATTTAAATCTTACTAAGAACTCATCTTTAGGAATTGCAATTGGTTATGCAGATTTAGTTCATGGTTTTGGTGGTATATCTCTAAATCAAACCGGTAAAGCGATTGAAATTATGTCAATGGTGATGGTCACATATTTAACTATAAGCTTAACAATTTCGTTATTTATGAATATTTATAATAAAGCTGTTCAATTTAAAGGTAACGCATGAGTAGTTCTATTTCATTTACACATAATAAATACTACTCATGGTGTAGAAATAATCTTTTCTCATCATGGATTAACGGAATAATTACAATACTTTCTATTTATTTCATTTATGAAGTGTCTTCTTTCTTTTTAAATTGGACAATATTCGAGGCTGATTTTGTTAATAATTTTAGAGGTGAAAAAATAACAGACAGGACTTTCTGTTCAAAAAATATTGAACCTGGCCAACATGGGGCTTGCTGGGCAATTATCATAGTAAGATTTCATCAGTTTATTTATGGATTTTACCCTGTTGAGGAAGCCTGGAGAGTTAATTTAGTTTATGGCTTATTACCTTTTGCCTTAGTTGGAATATTTTTTGATAATTTACCTTTCAGAAAGTATTTTATTTATTTTACTTTTTTATTTCCTTTCATTGGGTATTTCCTTTTATATGGTGGGGCTGGTTTAGATGTTGTTGGAACTAGTAAATGGGGAGGACTTCTTGTTACTTTATTTTTAGGAGTAACGGGCATTCTATTAGCATTTCCCTTAAGCATTATTTTGGCTTTAGGTCGAAGATCTAAAATGCCAGTAATAAAAACTATTTGTATAATTTTTATTGAATTTATTAGGGGTGTTCCTTTAATTACATTGCTATTTACAGCTAATGTAATGTTACCTCTCTTTTTACCAGAAGGAGTCCGTCCTGATAATTTATTGAGGGCTTTGGTTGCTGTTACCTTATTTCAATCCGCATACATGGCAGAGGCAATAAGAGGAGGATTACAAGCCATACCCAAAGGACAATTAGAAGCTGCTCAATCTCTAGGATTGACATATTGGCAAAGCACTAGAAAAATTATTCTTCCTCAAGCTTTAAAAATTTCAATTCCACCTATAGTTAATACATGCATAGGTCTTTTTAAAGATACTTCACTTGTTTTAATTATTGGTTTATTTGATTTACTTGGTGTGGGAAGAGCGGCAGTTGCAGACATTGATTGGGCAAAATTACATTACGAGGTTTATGTTTTTATTTCTCTAGTTTTCTTTATATTCTGCTTTGGCATGTCGAGGTATAGTTTATATTTAGAAAAGAAATTGAAGACGGATAATAGTTAAAATGACAGAGCAAGTAATCCAGCTAGAAAAAGTCAATAAGTGGTATGATGACTTTCACGTTCTCAAAGATATTGATTTATCTGTTGATAAAGGTCAAAAAATTGTGATTTGTGGTCCCAGTGGCTCCGGTAAATCAACTATGATCCGTTGTATTAATCGTCTTGAAGCACATCAAGAAGGTAAAATTGTAGTTCATGGAACTGAACTTACTAATGACCTCAAAAATATTGATTTAATTAGAAAGAACGTTGGAATGGTTTTTCAACAGTTTAATCTTTTTCCTCACTTATCAGTTTTGGATAATATTTCTTTGGCTCCAATTTGGGTTAAAAAAATGCCTAAAAAAGAAGCTGAAGAAATCGCCATGTCATACTTGGAAAAGGTAAAAATTCCTGAACAAGCTGAAAAGTTTCCTGGGCAATTATCAGGTGGTCAGCAACAGCGTGTGGCTATTGCGAGATCTCTCGCGATGAACCCAGATATCATGTTATTTGATGAGCCTACCTCGGCTCTTGATCCTGAAATGATTAAAGAGGTTTTGGATGTGATGATACAATTAGCTGAAGAGGGTATGACTATGTTAGTTGTTACTCATGAGATGGGATTTGCAAAAACTGTTGCTGATCAAATGATTTTTATGGATGAGGGAAGAATTGTTGAACAAGCATCCCCAGATGAATTCTTTAATAACCCAAAAAGTGATCGAACTAAACTTTTCTTAAGTCAAATTCTTAATCATTAAAAAAGTATAAGATGAATGAAGTTGTAATGGCTTTATTATCCGGATGGATAATATTTTATTTTGCTGTGTTTTTGCCAGGACCTAATACTTTTTTTGTGGCATCCGTTGGAATTAGTGGACAGAAAAAACAAATTTGGGGTGCTGCAGTTGGTACTGCTATTGGTTCTTTTACTTGGTGCTTACTTGCTACAACAGGTATTTCTTTTCTAATTTCAAATTTAATGGGTTGGGGTTTTATTGTTTTAAAGATCTTAGCTAGTCTTTATATGATTTATTTAGCATATCAAATTGGCAGCCAATACTTTAGCTCTGAAAATCAACTCATAAAACTATCTAATGAAAGAAATTTTTTAAACAGTATGAAGAAAGCAATAATTGTTGCTTATACCAATCCCAAAGCTTTCGCATTTTGGTCTGCTCTAGCAACTTTACAATTCAGTGAAAACCTAAATTTTAGTATCGCTCTAATTTTTGCATCAGGTAGTTTTTTTATTTCAGCAATGAATTATTCAATTATCGGCCACTTTTTTGGTATAAAAAAGTTTTCAAATTACTTCAATAGACCTAAAAATATTGTCAATTTAATATTTGCTGGACTTTTTATATTTGTAGCTATTGAAATTTGGGTGTTAGGCTAGGCAAAAAGCCCTAGATGGGCTTTTTAAAATTTTCTAATAAATCTTCTATCTATCTCTTTTTGTCTTCTTTCAAGATCAATCATGTCGATAGCTTGAGATAAATATACCTCTTCTTTGTAAGACCTTGATTTTTGGTCATTTTTTCCATTAATAATTATTTTTCTAATAGATTTAAATAGATTGCTCATTAGGCAGCCTCTTTTAAGCTATTTGGAAATGACTGATTTCTTTGATACTCGGAGTAAGCCCATTGCCAATCAGGGCCATATTCAACCTTACAAAAATTTATAATACTGTCTTCTTTTTTAGTAAATAAAGATAACCAGAATTTTAAAGATCTTTCTGTAAATCCAAAAATTTTATTCATAATTTTTTTTCCTTTCTTACATATATATAGTTTTAAAAAGAAGTTTTACTTTTGCTAAATATAGACAGCTGATGTCTATTTATGAGACTTCAAACAAATTCATTAAATATTTTTAATTTGCATGTAGTCTAAGTAACAAAAAAAATGATAAATTTATGACATGGATTATAAAATTTTCGATGGTCATAATGATGTATTATTTAGACTATTTTTAAAGAACAAACCTGACTCCTATCTTGATTTTATCGATGGAGATAAAGAAGGACATTTAGATCTTCCTCGAATGAACCAAGCTAATTTTAAAGGAGGTTTATGCGCCATATATGTTCCTACCCCAGAACAAGATATCTCTGACTCTGATAAGTTGGTCAACTATAAAGATATGGAGCAAGATGAGTATTTATTACCACTTCCAAGGCCCGTAGACGTAAACGATGCATTACCAGTTGTTTTAAATCAATTGTCTATCCTTTCAAAAATTGAAAGAAACTCAAAAAATAAAGTTAAGATTTGTTTATCTGGCAAGGATTTGGAAAACTCGTTTAAACATGATGACCAATTATCTGTAGTAATGCATATAGAGGGTGCAGAATGTATAGATAAAAATTTTTATAATCTCGAAACTTTATTTCGAGCTGGTCTTAGATCAATTGGGCCAGTTTGGTCAAGGCCTACTATTTTTGCAGAGGGCGTTCCCTTTGCTTTTCCAACTTCACCAGATATTGGAGATGGTTTAACCGAAATAGGAATAGAACTAATAAAAAATTGTAATTCACTAAATATGTTAATTGACACCTCTCATTTAAATGAAAAAGGCTTTTGGGATATAGCAAAATATTCAAATTCGCCCCTAGTAGCCACGCATAGCAATGCTCATCAGATTTGCCCACATTCTAGAAACCTTACAAATAAGCAATTAGATGCAATCAAAGAAACTCAAGGGATGGTTGGAGTTAATTTTGCCCCAGCTTTTTTAAGGAAAGATGGAAAAATGGTTTCTGATACAGATTTACAAATAATAGTTGATCATTTTAAGTACCTTATTGACTATTTGGGAGATGATAAAGTTGGATTTGGCTCAGATTTTGACGGTGCAATGATGCCAAAAGATCTAAATAGTGTTCTAGGTATGCACAAATTAATCGATCTATTAATTTCACAGGGTTTTAATGAAAACTTAATGATTAAAATTTCACATTTAAATTGGATTAATCTTTTAAAAAGAGTTCTAAATTAATAAATATTCAATGAAGTGAAACTTTAGTATCAAAAAAATTCTGATATAATCTTTTTATGGGACTTCACTTTGACTATAAATCAAAAGCTGGTGAAAGAGCTATGGAGAAAGAGCGTAAGCGCCAAGAAAAACTTGCCGCTAAAAAGGCTAAAAGAGAAGCAAAAAGAGAAGCAGAAGAGTTAGCCGAATTAGAGCGCCTTACAGATCCAAATGCTCCAGCTGAGGGAAATCAGGAACAGTAATCTGATTACCTTCAAATATATTAATTTTTTCGATCGCTAGTATCGACTCAGATTCTTTTTATCTTATAAATTTTTTGATCCTCTGTCATAGATCTGACTTGCTTTTTATACCATTCCTTAAAATCATTTGATGTGTCATCATAAAACATCACTTTCTTTCGAATTAAGAAAATACCAATATCACTCTCTGGAATTCCAATAAAAGTCTGTCTTTCTGTGTGCATCACTTTTATACTTTCTTGCAAAGGTTCATGCTCACATAAATAATAACCATAATGCTCTCCCCAAACATATCTTATAATAGGAGTTGTTGCTTCAATCATCATCTGAACATATTTATCCTCATTTTTTAAAAAATTTTCCATACCTGGTACAGGTTGATGGATTTGAGCAAAACTAAGACCAATTTTTTCTTTAGGCACCCAAACGGAGGGAAATGAAACATGTAAAGCTATAAGTTTGTTACACCTGTGAAAAATGGCTATATCCTCTTGAAGATTATAACCAAGTTCTACAAAGTTATTAAAGTTAGAGTTTTTAGATGGGTATTCTTTTTTTAATATAGAATTTAACTTCTCGCATACAGCTATATCAATTTCTTTTGTAAAATAATCATCAATAAAAATATTTTCTTTACATTTTTGTTTCAAACTTAAATATCTTTCTTCATGCTCATCATATTCAATGATTGGAAGGTCTTTTATTTTTTTTATTCCAGGAGCTACAGAGTAAATAGGTCCATATGGTTCCCAGTCGATCATTTTGTAAATAAAATCAATACTCCTATCAAAGTGATAGCAATAATAATAAGTTTTTTAAATAGGATTTCCGGTATTTGTTTATGTATAAAATAACCCAGCCAAACACTTAACATAACTAAAAGAGCTATTGGATAGTATATTTTCACTATCTCTAAATAGCTTCCTCCCAAAAACATAAAAAATATTGCTCTCAAAGAGTTTATAATAAAAAAATATCCAGCCATAGTTGATCGCAACTCTTGTTTTGAGGAGAAATAATCTTTATACCCCATTAATACAAATGGTCCTCCAATAGTATAAATTCCTTGAATAAATCCACCTAGAATTACAAAAAAATTTTTCAAGAGTTGAGGAAACCTGATATCAGGAAAGAATAAGTTAAAACATCCATAAATAATTAAAATTATTGCAAATATTTTTATTAAAATATCTGATGCAAAATAACTGATAAAATATGTTCCAACTAGTGCACCAGGAATTGTATAAATTAAAATTTTGATCAGATGATTTAAAGAGACATATTTGTATGATTGAATTAAAACAGCTAAACCGGAGGATAGCCCAACAATCATTGCAAGCTTTAACAAAGAATTAAAGTCAAAGAAAAATCCACTAATTCCCAGAAAGATTATCGTACCACCAAAACCAAAAATACTTTCAATGGCGTATGCAAAACAAGCTATTAATGCAATAGTTGAAAAATTTGGCATTTAATTCTATTTAACAATTTAGAATGTTTTATGTTAAAAGTAATCTATGTATTTAAAAGTAATATTTTCTCTTATTGTAATATTATTTCTTAAAACGAATTTATTGTTTGCCCTTTCTCAAGATATTTCTTTAACAATCATGGTTCGTTCTACATTGGGAACAGAATATATTCTAGCTAAAAGTATTTGCAAAGTATTGGACAGGGAACTTGAAATATCTCATAGTTATGGTGGTTCTAACACGTTAGAATGCAATACACGCCTCGATGATAGCGTTGATGAAATAATTAAAAAAATTGAACAAAATCAATTTCAATATGCAATTATTAAAAAATCAGATTTACTCAATCGTCCCTCTAATTTATCGCTTCGTTCAATTTTAAATTTTCCCGCAGATAATGATTATGTTTTTATTTCAAACCAGAATGTAGATCCTAATGTGATTAAAGATATAAACTTTGGAATTATGAATCATTTGCTTGAGTTTCGCTATCTTCATAAATCTTTTTTTGAATTTTCGGAAAATAATTTAATTGTTAAAGAAAAAATACCGTTACACTTAGGGACTTTAAAATTTAGTGATGAGTGGAGTAGTGGTAAAAGAAGAAGGTTTACAGAGGTAGACTAATTTTTACAAAACCATCAGTTACAACAAAAATAAATATTAAAGCAAAAAATACTCCACCAACAAAAACTTTCATAACACAAACTTACTAAATAGATTTTAGGTGTAAAGTATATAAACTGTGCAAAATTGTCATGAACGAGTTTATTTTTGGTTTTTCAACAGGTTTAAGTTTAATACTTGCTATAGGTGCACAAAATTTATTTGTTATAGAGCAAGGTATAAAAAAAAATAATATTTTTTTAGTAACTTCAATATGTATAGTTGGTGATTTCTTATTGATTTTTTTTGGAATTTTCATATTTCACTTTATTAAAAATTTCATCAACGATCTGATCAATTTACTATTATCTATAGGGCTTGTCCTCTTTCTCTTAAATTTTATATGGTCAAAAGTAAAAACATTTAAACATGATATTGTATTTTCACAAACACATACACAATCGTCAAAGTTAAAAATAGCCCTCCAGACACTTGCCTTTACTTTTTTAAACCCACACGTTTACTCAGATACTGTTTTTATTTTAGGAAATTTATCAAAAAATTTCCTAACTATTTCTGACAAGATTTTATTTGGATTAGGTGCAAGTCTAGCGTCATTGATTTTTTTTTATTTTTTAGGCTATGGTGCTCAATCACTAAGATTATATTTTTTGAACAAGCAAGTTTGGAAATTAGTTAATATAATAATAATTCTTTATTTACTTATACTTACCTTATCTATTATTTTCTTGGAAATAATTTGATAATTAATTTTTATTTATAAATTATTTCATCAGCTGTCTGTAAGTTGCATAGTTGTTATGCAATCATAACACGAGTTTTTTAGATTATTATATGTATAAATTTATTAGGAGCAGTTTTTAAAGTTTCGATTAACTCCGTGTTGACATAGATACTTAGTTATTCCCTCCTAGTTATAACAAACTGCTCCATAAATAGTATGCCAAGCTTCACAACACTTTATCCTGCACTTTTGTTTCCAGCTATACCGTTAATGATGATATCGTTTGGCAATAGATATACTTCTCTTGCTTCATTAATCAGAAAGATCCATGACACAATAATTACAAATAGACCAACTAGCAATGTGGTTCAACATCACTTAGATCAAATTAAAGTACTTACAACCCGTTTAACATTAGTAAGGTCAGTTCAAACCCTCTCTGGGATCAGCTTCTTGCTGAATTTAATATCTATTTTTTTTAGCTATATCAAGATTTATGACTTAGCCTTAAACTTTTTTGGTTTAGGGATATTGATATTTTCAATAGCTATAGTGTTATTTATCTATGAAATACAATTATCTACAAAAGCTCTTAGTAAGCATTTGGAAGACCTGAAAGATTTTAGTTAATTTATTAAGATACTGGATTCTTTTTTAAATAAATATTTCATATGAAAAAAAACAAACACTGAGCCTAGTAAATTTGTAAAAAATATAGCCCACCAAATACCAATTAGGCCTTTTTCAAGAGTCTCAGAAAATAAATAAATTACAAATGGGGGAAGAAATACCAATCTAATAAAAGTGTAGAACACATTTACAGAAGGTTTTCTTAAACCAGAAAGTACAGAGTCACACCTATCAATAACTTGATATATAAATGCCAAAAAAGCTACCATAAACAAGTAACTGCCAGCTATAATTATCACTTCACTGTCTCTTGAAAAAAAACTAGCAATCCTTTCACCCGCAAATATAAGCACTAATGCTCCAAAAATCATCATTGTCATAGATAACTTTAATGAAATTAAAAAAGCTTCATAAATTCTATCAAAATTCTTCGAACCAAAATTTTGTCCTACCATACTTAATAAAGCACTACTAAATCCTATGGCAGGTAATAAAATAATTTGCTCAATTCTTAAAGCTATACCATAAGCTGCACTAGCTGAGGCACCATAACTTGTAACAAACTTTTGCATTATGAAGAAACCAACTGCAATCATGAACATATTCATACTAGAGGGTATAGATTGTCTTAGAATTCTTAATACGAATTTAGATTCTAACCAAATATAATTGTAATTGAAATACTTAAACAAAGGACTGCGAATAGCATAATAGCTTAAAAAGAAAAAATGAAATAGTTGAGATATGACTGTTGCAAGAGCTATGCCGAGAGTTCCCATTGCAGGAAAAGGACCATAACCTAAAGATAAGAAAGGACTAAATATTAAATTAATAAAAAAGCTTATAATTAATGCATTTCTATTTTTTTTTGTATCTCCTTGTGCATATAAAAGAGAATTAACAACAAAAGAAACAATAAAAATTGGAGCACCAATTGAGAGTACTTTTATGTATCTTAGACCATTGTTAAGAAAAATACCTTCTGCCCCAAAATATAAAAATACAGGTCTAGATAATAGAAACGTTGTTAGCCCTATGGCTATTGAAACCAATAAAGTGATAACTAAAGCTTGGGTATGTATCTTAATTGCCTCATTAAATTTTTTTTTGCCAATAGCTATTGAAACAAGAGCTGTGGTGCCTTGTCCAAAACCTACAGCGAAGGCTAATAAAATAAAATACAAGGGGTAAGATATTGATAAGCCTGCAATAGCCTCTGTGCTTATGAGACCTGCATAAAAAGTATCTACTACATTGTACAGAGTATAAAACAAAAGACCTGTTCCTGCTGGAACAGCCATACCGATTAATTGTTTTTTTATATCCCCTTGGGTAAGATCCATAAAATTAAAAAGGTCTTACAACTACAAGTATTACAATTAAAATTAGAAGAACAGTAGGCACTTCATTGATTATTCTTAGATATTTTGAGGTATAGTCTCTAAAATTACTCTCTAGACTTTTTCTAATTTTACTTAAATACATATGAAATGCAGAGAGAATAAGAACTAATATAATTTTCAAAAAAAGCCATAATTCAAAACCTACATAATGGATAAGGGCTAAACCAAATACCCAAGTCAATATCATTGCTGGGTTCATTATAATTTTTAGCAATTTATATTCCATTTTTTGAAATACACTATTTATTTCAGGATTGGTTATGTTTTCTACATGATAAACAAAAAGTCTTGGTAAATAAAATAACCCTGCAAACCATGATACAAAAGATATGATATGTAAAATTTTTAATAACTCATACATTTTTTCACCATTTAGCCTCTGGAGGCATTGACATTAATATAGCATCAATATTACCACCGGTTTTTAATCCAAATAATGTCCCTCTATCATAAAGCAAATTAAATTCTACGTAACGAGATCTTTTTTTTGAGAGAGCATCTAAGTCATCTTGATTAAAGTTAAAATCTTTTTTTCTTTTTGAGTTTTCAATTACAAAATTAACAAAGAATTGCCCAACATCTTTTATGAATGATAAATCCTTATCAAAGTCTGTATTGATATAATCAAAAAAAATCCCTCCTATGCCTCTACTTTCTTTTCGATGCTCTAAATAAAAGTATTCATCACATTGTTTTTTAAATTTTTCATAATAAGTTGAATTATGTTGATCACATGTTCGTTGGAGACCTTGATGAAAATTATCTGTTTCTAATTTTTCAGGTATTGCAGGGGTTAAATCACAACCACCACCAAACCATTGTTTTCCTTTTGTGGTTATGTACCTAGTGTTAAAATGAGCTGCAGCAATTTTCGGGTTTTTCATGTGAGCTACGACTGAGATACCACTGGCCCAAAAGCTTGGATCCTCTTCGGTTCCCGGCATTGATTTTTTAAATTCTTCAGCAAAATTACCATGCACTGTTGAAATATTTACTCCTACTTTTTCAAATATTTCTCCTTTTAGTAAGGACATCAAACCTCCACCACCACCAGGTCTTTGCCACTCCTTTTCTATAAATTTAGACCCATCAAGCTTTTGTATTGATCCAACCATTTGATTTCGAAGTTCTCGAAACCACTTTTCTGCTTTAGTTTGTTGATTTTTTATTTGATCACTCATACCCACCCATGCAGTTCGTTTTCTATCAACGAAGTGAGTAGGAGTATATGATCTTCTCGATCATTTAGACAAGGAATATATCCAAATTCCTTTCCACCATTTTCCATGAATATTTCTCTATTTTCCTCGTTAAGTTCTTCTATTGTCTCGAGACAATCTGAGGAAAAAGCAGGACTTATAACATGAATGTGGTCTGTACCATTTTTTGCTAAGCTCTCTATAGTTTTATCTGTGTAAGGTTGAAGCCATTCTGCTGGTCCAAATCTAGATTGAAATGTGGTCATATAACTTTCCTCTGGTAAGCCCATGGTCTCTGCAACCAGCCTAGTAGTTTTTCTGCAAAAACAATGATACGGATCCCCTTTATCTAAATATTTTTTTGGAACACCATGATAGCTAAATATGATTTTTTTTGGTTTTGAATTTTTAGTCCAAAATTCTTCAATGCTATTTTTTAGAGCTTTAATATAAAGTTCATTTTCGTAATATCCTCCAATAAAACGAAGAGATGGTACCCAACGCCAACTTTTTAATTCTTCTGCAACAGCATCAAACGTTGAGCCCGTTGTAGCCGCACAATATTGAGGGTATAAAGGTAAAATAATAATACGATCACAATTTTGATTTCTAAGATTATTTAAACCCTTCGAGATGCTAGGATTCCCATAACGCATTCCAATATCAAATACGATATTTTGATATTTCTTATTAATAAATTCTTTTATTTTCGATAATTGGTTTTTTGTGTGGAATAGAAGAGGTGAACCATCCTCTGTCCAAACAGATTTGTAATTTTTAGCTGACTTTGCTGGTCGAGTATTCAAAACTATCCCATTAAGAATAGGCCACCAAATAGCTTTTGGCGTTTCTATGACACGTTCATCTGATAGAAATTGTTTTAGATAAGTCTTTAAAGATGACTTAGTTGGTTCATCTGGTGTTCCTAAATTTGTGATCAAAATACCTGTCTTAAGACCAGAGCCATGAACGAAGAGATTATTACCTTTAAATGAAGCCATTGAAAAACATTACGATTTTTATGATAACTTAGTTCTTATCTTTTCTATGAATAAATGAACATTAGCCTCAGGAGTAGTTTTTTTTACACCGTGATCGAGGCTAGCAATCCACCCAGATCTATGAGAAGGCTCACTCTGTAAGCATTTCTCAATATATTTATCAATATAATCAGAAAAGGATTTAGTGTCCTCCATAGCTAACAAATCATTTGAAAAATTCCCCTGTAAAGATAAATGTGTCTTTGGTAATTCAGTGAAAACCTCCAAATTAGTGCCTAAAACTGTAAGTTTTAAATTTTTTAAATTTTGTAATTTATTAAATTTAGTTTGAGAAATTTCTTTAGTGAAATATCCAATTTTATTTGGATAACTATTTGAAATTTTAACTAAAAAAGGAATAACGAATTCATCAAAATCTTTATCATTTAGTTTATTAGCCTCAGTATCAAATATCATTAACAAATCAATGTCATTTTGTAATTGAATTTGTATATTTTTTTGTATTAACATTTCTAAAACGGGCAGGGTTTGTTGAAATAGTGTTTGTGATACAGGATTATTCCTCGTTGCAAAATGGTATAAGGTTACAGGTCCACCAGTAAATCCAATTAAGGATTTATCATTTGATAGTTCATTTCTAATATGTTTTAGAGATATATTCTGAAAATCTATAAAACTTTCAAATTCATCAATATTAAATTCGGATATCATTTTTGAACTTAAATTTTTTTCAAATATTGGTCCAGGATTAAACTTCAAACTCATACCTAAATAATCTAAAGGAAAAAGAATATCACTAAACAATATTGCAGCATCAAAATCGAATTCAACAATAGGTCCAAGAGTTACCTCACAAGCAAGCTCAGGCTCTTTACATAATTGTTCAAAAGAATATTTTTCTTTTAATTTTCTGTAATGCTGATGATATCGACCAGCCTGTCTCATAAACCAAATTGGAGGAATTTTTTGTTCAACTTTATTTAAGGCATTAAAAAAATTTTTGTTATAGGTATTTTGCAATATCTCTAGCTCCATAAGTAATAATAAAATCTGCTTGAGCTCTTTTGAGTACCGTTAAAGACTCTAGGAGCAAATCAACATAATTGCCAAATTTAGCTTTGCTGAGCATTTGTAGACTAGCATACTCACCACTTACTTGGTACGCACCCGTGGGAAGCAGCGTCTCCTTTTTTATATCTCTTATTAAATCTATTGAAGTCATTCCAGGCTTAACCATTAAATAATTTGCACCTTGAGCTGCATTATTAATTGAGCTTTTAATCGCCTTTACTTTGTCTTCAACAGGTAATTGATATGATGATCGATCAAATCCCTTTGGTGATGATTTTGCAACATCTCTAAACGGGCCGTAGAAGTGACTTTTAAATTTTGTTGAGTAACTCATTATTTGAGAATTTGAAAAACCATTTTGAACAAATATTTTTCTTAAATATTTAGTCGTATTTTTCATCATGTCACTTGGTGCAATTATATCAGCTCCGGCCTCAAGATATGTATTTGCAGCTAATCCTAAAGAGTAATGTGTCTTATTAAGGTCAATTGATTTTTTATGAGTAACTCCACAATGCCCATCAACAGTTATTGAGCATAAGCATGTATCTATAAGTAAAACTATATCTTTTCCAAAATAATTTTTAATTTTTCTTATAACTTCATAGTGAAAGCTAAAATCCTCTGGATGTTTTTGTTTTTTATTTGGAACGATAAAAAGAAGAAAATTTTTGATACCTTTTTTTAAATCCTTTTCAATTGCCTTAATAATAGATGAAGATGACCAACTCTTATTATCACCTAATCCTTTAATTTCCTTTGAATTTTTTACCTTTTGATCCACAAATAAAGGTTGAATTAAAATTTTCTTATTAAGAGATTTTGATTGATCAATAGGAAAATAATTTTTAATCATTTAAGTTCAAAATTTTTAAAATCATCATAAGTAAGATATACATTTAATTGATTTTTAGGAATAAATTTGGAAATTTGAAGATACGTTTGACCAGGTCCACAAGAATTACGCTTATTTAGTATTTCTGGTCTTAGTTGTATAGCTAATTTAAATGCAGAGAAGCTCATCCAATAAAAACTCTCCGCTACAAACAAATTATCAATCGTATTGTCATTAATCAAAGGGACTAAACTATAGTGTGATATAACAGGGAATTTTTTATTTAGCATATTTCCTTCATATGTAAGTTTATAAGTAGGTTTTTGATTATCTTTATAAAAATTTTTAATTTCTCGATAATTTTCACCAAAACTATCGAGAGAAGAATTTACAAGAATGCCCATTTTACTTATTTTTTTCCAAGAACTAACGCCGGAAGTTATAAGATTTGATACACTTTTCAAAGATTTAAACTCTTTAAATTCTGATCTTGTGGCCAAAACATTTTTATTTTTTACTGTTTTATTAAATTCATGCAAATTTCTCTGAAACATTTGATATTTTGATAAGCTTGAAGGAAATATATTTTTAACCTTTTTAACTTTTTTATTATTTAGATATTTTTTTTCTTTAAAATATTTTTTTGTTTGATTATCTTTCCCTTGTGCAAATAAGATTTTTTCATTTAGAATATTTTCAATAGTTACACCTACATCTAAATTGCAACCACCTCCCCATTTGTATAAATATTTTCTCTCTCTTTGACAATCATCTAACGAAGGTAAATGATTAATTTTTTTCAATATTTTTTCTGTTTTTTGATCACCTCTCCTATATTCCAAAGCAATACACCCTTGTGCTGCAGCACTAGGAAATTCAGAAATTGGTAAAATTATTTTTTCAAACTTTTTAAATTTCAATTTAAAATTTCTATAATCTTTTTTATTAATTTTTTCTCCATAATTAAAAATTCTATCTATAGCAGCTTTTGCCATAAACACCCCGTCCTCTTTTGAGGAATTTAATATTTTTTCCAGCCTAGATGGTACGTTTCCCCTAATGTCGAATGGCTTCAATTCTTCAAAGGGTAAAAACTCTCTTAATTTTTTTAAATAATATTTTCTTCTAGGAGAGGATGTCCCTATAACTAATTTTTTTTTATTTAATGAAGTCTTTTTAATAAGAATAACATCTCTTGGATCATCTCTTTTGAGACAAATAAAAGAGGTCTTATTAAGATTTTTAACAGGGAGATCTTTGAATGAATGAACTACCACATCTACATCTTTTAAGATTAATTTTTTTGAGAGTGAATTTGTAAATATTCCAAATCCATGTTTTTCCCAAGCTTTAGCTGACATGTCCGTGTCACCAACGCTTGATGAGTAATGCGTATCAATTATATTTTTTTGTATTTTATTAATTTCCATTTCCGCAATGTGTGTCTGAATTTTAGCGAGAAAACTTTTTCTTGATAATAAAACAATCTTTTTCATAACCATTGATGACATTAAGAAATAACAAATAATCAACGCTAATACAATTTAAGCGAGACTTATTGGTCAATATGTACTTATTTTAAAATATGTTATATCTAAATAACGTTTGAAATTATGACACAAAAAGCAGTTTTAATTGTCGGAGCAGGATCAGGTTTAAGTGCTTCTTTGGCTAGAGCATTTAATTCGAAGGGGATGAAAATTGTACTTGCTGCCAGAAACATAGACAAACTTGATAGTTTAAAAAAAGAGATCGACGCTTTAGTTTTTAAGTGTGACTCAACGGAAAATAAAAGTGTTCAAAATTTATTTTTGCAGACTGATTCAATTATAGGCACTCCAGAAATTGTTATCTATAATCCATCTCTTAGAATTGTAAAACCTTTTATTGAATACGATCCTGATGAAATGCTTAAATCAATAAAAGTAAATAGTTATGGGGCTTTTCTAGTAGCGCATGAATCAGTAAAAAGAATGTTAAAAATAGGAAAAGGTAATATTTTTTTCACAGGATCATCTGCAAGTGTAAAGGGTTTTGCCAAATCTGCGTCCTTTGCTATGGGAAAGTTTGGTTTGAGAGGCTTAGCACAATCTTTGGCAAGAGAGCTGCACCCACAAAATATTCATATAGGTCATTTCGTTATAGATGGAGGAATTGGAAAAGAACCAGTTGGAAATTATCAAATGATACACCCTGATGAAATTGCAAAACAATACCTAAATTTTTATTTACAGGATAAAAAAGCTTGGTCTTGGGAAATTGAAATTAGAACAAACACTGAAAAATTTTAGAAGAACACCTTGGAAATCGGTATAGACAGTTTTGCAGATAAAAGAGAAGGCTCAGATAGTGTTAAAGCCATTAATAATGTTATTGATAGGATTATTTTTGCAGATGAAGTTGGATTAAATTCATTTGGGATAGGAGAGCATCATAGAAAAGAATTTTTAGACTCAGCACCATTTATGATATTATCTGCTGCTGCAGCACAAACAAAAAATATTAAGCTAATAAGTGCTGTAACTGTTTTAAGTGCAGCAGATCCTGTTCGTGTATTTCAAAACTTGTCTACTCTTGATCTGATATCTGGAGGTAGGGCAGAAATGGTTGCTGGAAGAGGATCATTTTCTGAAGCCTTTCCATTGTTTGGTTTGGATTTCAAAGATTATGATGAGTTGTTTATTGAAAAGCTCGGTTTACTTTTAAAAATTAGAGAAAATGAATTTGTTAGTTGGTCTGGTAAATTTAGACCTTCGATAAATAATTTACCTATTTATCCAAGACCCATTCAAAACCCTGTCCCAATTTGGTTAGGTGTTGGTGGCACACCTCAATCTTTTGCTAGAGCAGGCTCAATGGGCTTACCTTTAATGATTGCCATAATAGGAGGTAATACTCATCGCTTTAAGCCCTTGGTAGATATTTATAGACAGGCAGGTAAAGAAGCAGGACATCCCCCAGAAAAACTCTCAGTAGGACTTCATTCATTAGGATATGTCGCAAATAGTATGGATGAAGCAATAGATTTGTATTATGAGGGTTATCATAAAATGTTTACAAAAATTGGAAAAGAAAGAGGTTGGGGTCCTGTGACGAGAGACCAATTTGACAATCAAATTGGTCCATTAGGCGCTATAGTTTTAGGAGATCCAGATCAGGTTGCTGAAAAGATTATGAGACATAGTCAAGCCCTTGGAGGTATTGATAGATTCCAATTTCAAATGGATATTGCTGATATTACCCATGAAAATTTAATCAAATCTATTGAACTGATTGGCAAAGAAGTAATTCCTAGGATAAATAGGACAAAAAGCCCCTAATTAGAGGCTTTATGCGTCTTTATTGCAGTATCTTTTAAATTAGTAAAAAATAAATTAATATTTGTGAAAAATCATAATTGGAAATCTAATTATTTAAGCACCCTTCAATCTGAAATTGATAAAATTAAGGATGAAGGCCACTACAGAGTATTTAACAACATAGAAAGAAAAGCCGGACAGTATCCCAAAGCTACAAGACATAGTAATGGTCAAACCGAAGAGATTGATGTCTGGTGTTCAAATGATTACTTAGGCATGAGCCAGAACAAAGAAGTTATTTCCGCAATGCAATCTGCTGCTGAAAAGTTAGGAGCGGGAAGCGGAGGAACAAGGAACATATCAGGTACTACTAATTTCCATATTCAACTCGAAAAAGAAATCGCACTCTTACATAAAAAAGAAAGAGCTCTAGCATTTAATTCTGGATATAGTGCTAATGAGTCTGCACTAAAGTCTATTATATCTGCTTTTGATAATTGTTTAGTTTTAAGTGATGAACTAAATCACGCATCACTTATAGAAGGAATTCGTACAAGTAAAAAAGAAAAAGCTATTTATCGTCATAATGATGTAAAACACCTAAAGGACATTCTAAAGGGAGTAGATTTTTCTCGACCAAAAATCATCGTCTTGGAGTCTGTCTATTCAATGGAAGCTGATTTTGCACCACTAGAAGACATTATTCAGGTTGCTCAGGATAATGGAGCATTAATATACTTAGATGAAGTTCATGCTGTAGGTTTATACGGTCCCAATGCAGCAGGTGTAGCAGATCAAAAAGGATTATCTGAGCATATTGATATTATCAATGGAACATTGGCAAAAGCATTTGGTCTAGCTGGAGGCTACATAGCCTCGACTGAGACAATAATTGATTTTGTTAGAAGTTTTTCAAAAGGATTTATTTTCACAACATCCATGTGCCCAGCAGTAGCTGCTGGAAGTCTAGAGAGCATTAGACAAGTAAAGAAAAACGATGAAATTCGATCTTCATTCTTTGAGAATGTTGATTTTGTTAAAAAAGAACTACGAACCGCAGGTATTCCTTTTTTAGACTCAGGTTCACATATAATCCCAGTATTAATTGGAGATAGCAAATTATGTAAAGAGATTAGTGATTTTCTTTTAAATGAGCACCAGGTTTATGTTCAGCCTATTAATTATCCAACAGTCCCAAAAGGAACTGAGAGAATAAGAATAACTCCCACTCCATGTCATGACCCAGAGTCTACTGAAAAATTTGTAGATGCTTTGAAAGATGCTTGGTTTAAATTTATGCCTCAGTTAGTTAAATTTGAAAATCAATTTACTAATAAAATCAAAGTAATTTAAACGCCTTATTTGATCAATCTATACATTTGTTATAAAACATACTAATGAGAGTCATTGCTTTTTATAGTTTCTTTAACGTATCCAATCCCAGATTATTAAAAGAGAGGTTAAATTTACACTTTCTTTTAAAACAAATAAAAGGTTCGATTATTGTCAGTGAGGAAGGTTTAAATGGTACAATAGCAGTCTCTTCAAAATTAGAAAAAAAAATTATCGACTATTTAATGTCTTTAGGAGTCACTAAAGAAAATATAAAAATATCAGACTTTAATGGCCAAAGAATTTTTAACGAGTTTAAAATTAAACTTAAAAAGGAAATAGTTACATCTGATTTTGGATTAAAAATTTCAGACATTAAAAAATCTAAATTTATTGAACCAAGTGATTGGGATAAATTTGCTAATGATAAAAATGTAGAAATTCTTGATACAAGAAATGATTATGAATTTAAAATTGGTCATTATAAAAATGCTATCAACCCTAAAATTGAAACATTTAAAGATTTCAAAAATTATATAAAGAATAACAAAGAAAAATTTCAGAATAAAAAAGTTGGTATTTATTGTACAGGTGGTATTAGATGTGAAAAAGCAGGACCTTTAATGGAAAAATATGGTATTGAGACATATCAACTTAAAGGAGGAATATTAAAATATTTTGAAACCACATCTGCTGACTCATGGAAGGGTGAGTGCTTTGTTTTTGACTACAGAGTATCTTTGAACAAGCAACTTTCTCAAGGTACGAGTAAGCTTTGTTACGGGTGTAACATGCCTTTAACTCCAAGAGAGAGAAAATCTCCTAAATATGAAGAGGGATATTCATGTTCCATCTGTTTTGATAATATGACAGAAAAAAAGAGACGTTCTCTCAAAGATAAGCGAGAACATTGGAAAAAAGTTCTTTAATTTCATTAAATATCAATGTTGACCAAATTCAAAATTAGTTTAGTTTACGCCAATGGCTAAAAAGTCTACATACCAACTTAAACAGCTAATACCTGAAGAAAAACCTGAAACCGGCACAAAATATATTGTACGTAAACCCACTAAAGGATTGAAAGTTTCTGACAAACTTCGCCAGAGAAAGTATGACCCTGTTTTGAAACAGCATGTTTGGTTTGTAGAAAAGAAAATGCCTCCTCATAGTAAATAATTTTGTTATTATTTTATCATCGAAAATAGAACTTTATATTGGCTGAGAAGAGACTTTAGGATTACTGATAATCCCTGTCTGGAATTTATATCAAAACAAAAATCCCCAGCATTACTTGTTTATATATATGATGACATTGAAAAGAAAGCCACTGGAGATGCTGGTCAATGGTGGTTAAATAAAACTCTTCATTTGCATTCCAAGAATTTAGAACAAAAATTTAATGTAAAGCTTATTATCACTGATGGTGAAGCAAAAAAAAATCTCTCACACCTAATTGAAAAATACAAAATTTCATCATTAATTTGGAATAGGCTCTACTCAGACCAATCTATTAAAAGAGACACTGAGATAAAGAGTTTTTTTAAAAATAAAAATATTCATGTTGAAACTTTTAATTCACACTTACTTAATGAGCCCTGGGAAATACAAAATAACTCTGGTCAGTTCTTTAAAGTTTTTACTCCTTATTGGAAAACTGCTTTTAAAGTTTATTTGAACAAGAAATTTTCTTACCAAAAAAATTCATTAATCAAATCATTTAAACACAATGAAAAAACTAAAATCGATTTTTTATCAAATAGAAGTTGGTATGAGAAGTTTAATAATTATTGGAGTCCAGGAGAGGATGCAGCTTTGAAAAAAATTGAGACTTACATTTCTTCTCATATAGATAAATATGATGTAAATAGAAATAGGCCTGATTTTGATCAAACATCAAGAATATCTCCTCACTTAAGATTTGGAGAGATATCCCCGCGGGTAATAGTTGAAAAAATCCAAAATTCAAAAAAATCTAATAATGCTGTAAATACTTATTTATCAGAAATTGGCTGGCGAGAATTTTCTTATTCATTGTTGTATTATTCTGAAGATTTATCAACTAAACCGATTAACCCAAAATTTAAAAAATTCCCATGGAGAAGTAGTAAAAAAGATTTTGCTTTATGGACTGAGGGTAAAACAGGCATACCTCTTGTAGACGCTGCAATGAGTCAAATTTATGAAGAGGGATGGATGCATAATAGGCTTAGAATGGTTGTTGGAAGTTTTCTTGTGAAAAATTTATTATTAAACTGGACATTAGGTGAGCAGTATTTTCAAAAAAGTTTACTGGATTATGATGAAGCTAGTAATGCAGCTGGATGGCAGTGGATAGCAGGCTGTGGCGCAGATGCTTCCCCATATTTTCGTGTATTTAATCCTGTGCTTCAGTCAGAGAAGTTCGATCCACAGGCTCAATTTATCTTGAAGTATATTCCACAATTAAAAATATTTAATTCATCAAAAACAGTATTTGAGCCATATTTAGATAAAAAATTATTAGATAGTTTAGTCAAAGAAAAAAAATATGTTAATCCAATCGTTGATTTGAAAGAGTCCCGCAACAGAGCACTTGATGCTTATCAACAAACGAAATCATAATTTGAAAAAAAGCATAGCTATAATTGGATCTGGTATAGCGGGATTATCTACAGCATATTTTTCACAAGAATATTTTGATGTAACACTATTTGAGAAAAATGATTATTTAGGTGGGCATGCAAATACAAGAGAAGTCAAAGATAGTAATGGAAATACTATACCAATAGATACAGGTTTTATTGTCTACAATGAACTGACATACCCAAATTTAACAAAATTTTTTGATCTTCTCAAAGTCGAAACTGTTAATAGCAATATGTCCTTTAGTTTTCTTAATGAGGAAAACAAATTCGAGTACGGGGGAGGAAGTTTAAGTGCATTATTTGCAGATCGTAAAAATTTTTTTAATTTAAAATTCTACAAAATGTTAAAAGACATCATTATTTTTTATAAAGTTTATCAAAAAAAAAATATTACATCAGATATTTCAATTAGAGATTTTCTTAAAACAAAAAATTACTCTGATGAATTTATTAATTTCCATCTTGTTCCTTTAATTTCAAGTATTTGGTCAACTCCCGATCAAGACTCTCTTAATCAGCCATTAAAAAGTATTATTAATTTTTTTCAAAATCACAAATTGTTTAATTTCACGAATAGACCACAATGGAAAACAATAAGAAAAGGTTCTAAACAATATATCAATTTATTAATTAAATCTGCAAAATTTAAAATCAAAAAGTCATGTAGAATTCAAAAAATTTCAAGAAATGACAAGATTGAAATTTTCTTTGAAGGAAAAAAATCTGTTTTTGACATTATAATATTTGCATGTCCTCCCAACCATTTTTTTCCTCTTTTAGATAAAATACATCAGAAAGAGCATGAGGTTTTAAATGAATTTGATTTTCAAAAAAATTTAGCACAATTGCATCAAAATAACTCTCTTATGCCAACTCATTTAAAAGCTTGGTCAAGTTGGAATTTTCATACGAATTTAAATAATAAATGCACTTTAAGTTATTGGATGAATAAATTGCAACCACTAGAAACTAATGACAATTTCTTTGTCTCTTTAAATCAGGATCAAAATCAGAATCACTATCAAACAATTTACGAACATCCAATATTCTCACCTAAAACTTTAAATGCCCAAAAAAATATTTCACAAATTCAAGGCTATGAGAATTCTTATTATGTTGGTAGTTATCTTGGCTATGGTTTTCATGAAGACGGTATTCAATCTGCTATAAAAGTTTGTAAAAGGTTAAATATTGATTTGAAGGAGTTTAAAAATGCGGATACATCAAGAGTGCAATGGAATTAATTTCCTCTCATTGTTTTGGAATAGGTAAAATAATTCATAAAAGAACAAGGGATACTGATAATTTTTTTCAATATAATGCACCTTACTTAAGTATAAATCTAAGTAACACAATAAATATCCATCCATTTATATCTCTAAATAGATTTAACTTTTTTTCAATTTTTTATAAACAGCACGGATTTAGAAATAAAAAAAAGAGTTTATATGATTTTGCAAAAAATGTTGCTGAAAAACACAATATTAATTTTAATAGTATTCAATTTATATGTATCCCATCAATTGTTGGTTATTCTTTTAATCCTATTAGCTTTTATTTATATCTTGATAGTAAAAATAAAGTTAAGTCGATCATATATGAAGTGAAAAATACATTTGGAGACCAAGTTCATTATTTAACTTTGAACAAGTTTAAAGATAAAGAGTTTAAAAAAAATATGTATGTATCACCATTTATTGAAATGGACTGCACTTATAAGATTTCTTCAAAAAATAAAAGAAAAGACCATTTTTTTTGTAATATTAATCAATTTAACCTTAAAAAGGAGCAAATATTTTATGCCTCTATAGATTTAAATTTAAAAGAAATAACTTTCTATAATTTTATTTTGTTTTTAATTTTAAATATTTTTGGGAGTGTAAAAACAATCACTCTTATTCACTATCAGGCAATCAAGCTTTTTTTAAAAAAAAGTAAATTCTTTAAATATTCCAATAGAATAAAAGATAATCTATACTTAGATTAATTAAATTTAGGTAAAATCTTGTTTATTGATAGATATATAAAAAAAGTTTGTTCTAAAATCAGATATGGATCTTTGACATTGAATGTTAAGGGTAAATGTTATGAGTTTTACGGTGAATTAGAGGGTCCTTCAGTGCATTTAACAATTAATCGTATCTCTATGATATGGGATTTGTTTTTTCGCGGTTCAGTTGGGCTTGGTGAAGCTTATATAAAAAAGAAATTTGAAGCAGACGATTTAAGTAAATTCTTAGAATTTGGTGCACTAAATGAAAGAGCTTTTGGTAACGAAATGAGTGGATCTAAGTTTTACAGATTTTTATCAAAAAAATATATGAATAAAACTAAAAACTCATTATTTCAGAGTAAAAAAAATATTCATGCTCACTATGATCTTGGTAATGACTTCTATTTGGAGTGGCTGGATGATACTTTAACTTATTCCTCAGGTTTTTTTAAAACAGGTTTGGAAACGTTATCTGAGGCACAAAAAAATAAATTTGAAAGTCTTATTGAGGGTAATGAGCCAAAACCAGGTGATCATGTTTTAGAAATTGGGTCTGGATGGGGAAGTTTTGCTTTTTATTTAATTTCAAAATTCCCTGATATCAAAATCGATACTTTAACTATTTCAAAAGAGCAATACGAATTTGTAAAAACAAAAATTAAAGAACATCATCTAGAACATAAGCTAAATGTCATATACAAAGATTATAGAGAACATTCAGGAGAATATTCTAGAATCTACTCCATTGAAATGTTTGAGGCTGTTGGAATACAATATTGGCAAACTTATTTTGAAAAAATTAAAGACTTGTTGAAACCATCGGGAGTCTTTTCAATGCAAACTATTGTAATCTTTGAAGATTTCTTTGAGAGGTATACTCGAAAAATTGATTTTATTCAAAAATATATTTTTCCTGGTGGAATGTTACCATCAGTAAAAGCTTTAGAAAAAATAGCTAATCAAAAAAAATTCGACTTCCAAATTAAAAATCAAATGGCGGATAGTTATTATCAAACACTTGAGATGTGGAGAAAAAATTTTAACAATAAATGGGATATAATAAAAAATTTAGGTTACTCTGAAGATTTCAAAAGAATGTGGAATTTCTACTTATCATATTGTTCAGGAGGTTTTAAGGCAAAAACTATTGATGTATATCAAATAGATTTTATCAATAAGTAAATTTAATCTGTTAAAGATCTACTTTCATCAATGAGCGTATTGATTGTGTGTATGAGAAATGTATTAATAGCGAGTATTTTATTAATATTTGTCAGTGGGTGCAATAACATGAAACTTGAAGACTTTGCCAACAAAAAACCAATATTTAAAATAGAAGAGTATTTTTTAGGAAAAACAACAGCTAGTGGTCTTTTTATTGATAGACTTGGAAAAGTAAGGCGACAATTTACTGTTGAAATGGAAGGTATTCAACAGGAAGATAATTTTATTCTCAATGAGACCTTCCTCTATGATGATGGAGAGGAAGAATTCAGAAGATGGGAAATAAAAAAAACTGGTAAAAATACTTACGAAGGAATTTCTGATGATATTATAGGTGTAGCTTTAGGTGAAAGTTCAGGCAATGCTTTAAATTGGCATTACACATTAAAACTCAAGTATGGTGATGGAATAATGAATGTTAAATTTGATGATTGGATGATTATGCAAGATGAAAAAAATGTATTTAACAAAGCTACTATGAAAAAATTTGGTATAAGGTTAGGAGATGTTTATTTATTCTTCACTAAGCAGTAGTAGACTGTAATTTTTCTGCTTTTTCTTTTGCTTTTCTCTCACGTTCTGCTTTTCGCTGACCTCTTTCAACTAGTGCTTCGAGCTCTTCATAACTACATAAACCAAGATCAGTGGGGTTTCTAAATTCCGTAATTGGTTGAGATTGATTACCAGCCCTTATATTGGCAACAGTGGGCTTAGTTGAACTTGTAAGTTTGGCTATTTGGGTATCTGTTAGTATTTGTCCATACTCACGAATTAGCCAAGCTATAGCCTTAGGCCTTTCTTGTCTTACTGATAATGGTAAGTATTTTTTTGTTTTAATGCTCGATTGAATGGACTCAGATTTTTTATTTTGCAATTGAAGTTCAAGTGAATGATCTCCCTCACAACGTTTAATCTCATCCATAGTTAATTGACCACTGGCTATAGGGTTTAATCCTTGCATACGATAAGCGTCCTCACCATCTGCAATACTTTGAACTTCTAGCTCATGTAATTGACAGAAATGTGATATTTGGGAAAAACTTAAAGCAGTATTGTCTACCAACCATACGGCCGTAGCTAAGGGCATTAAAGGTTTATTGTCAGACATTGTCTTGTTAAAATATTAAATATTAAATGACTTATATTTATTTTTAAAACGTGCAACTCTTCCACCTGAGTCAACCATTTTTCCAGATCCTTGATTCCAAGCTGGATGAGATAATGGGTCAATTTCAAGCTTCATAGTATCGCCAGCTTTACCCCAAGTAGATCTCGTCTTGTAAGTTGATCCGTCAGTACGCTCTACAGTAATTTCATGGTAATCAGGATGTATTTTTTGTTTCATGGTTATGAGAAAATAGAGATCAAAGGTTAAAAAATCAAGTAAATATTTATAGACTTTTCAGCAATTCACCACTAATTGCTGCACTAGAGGCTATTAAACTTTCATCATTTAAGGGATCAAAAACATTACCTTTTTCATTTAGGCATATCCCGCCCGCCTCATTTACTAAAATAATACCTGCTACGATATCCCAAAGATTTAATCTTAATGACCAAAATCCATCAAATTTTCCTGATGCCACATTCGCTAAATCAAGAGCTGAAGAACCAAGAATTCTGACACTTGTTTTCCTTTGAAGCGATCCTATTTGAGCAATTCCTTTTTCAAGTATATCTTCATGCTTGATTTGTACACCAGATGTAAACATACATCCATCTAACTTATCTCTTTGGGAAACCCTGAGTCTTTGGTTGTTAATCCAAGATCCAGAACCCTTATGAGCCCAAAATAATTCATTCAAAATTGGGTTATATGTAACACCAGCAATAATCTCTCCTTTTTGCATCAATCCAATGGTTACTGCAAAGTAACCATTTCCATGTATGAAATTTTTTGTTCCGTCAAGTGGGTCTGAGATAAACACAGGAGTATCACCTTTAAGCTTATCTAAATCTTCAGCACTAAAAGTCTCCTCGTCAATTTGAAGAAAATCAGGTCTATCTTTTCCCAAAGTATAACTGATAGTTTCAGATGCTCTAATATCTGCAGAGGATACAAAGTCATTTTTATCTTTTTTAGAAATTTGAAGTTTCTCAAGCTCTCCAAAATCTCTTATTAAAGATTTAGCAGCATTCCTACATGCCTTTTCCATAACAACAATTACTGGTGGAACAATAGCCATAGAAAAAATTATTTTGCTTTTTCTATGTAAGTTAATTCAGACGTGTTTATTCTAATTTTGTCACCCGTTTCAATATGAGGTGGAACAGTAACTCTTACACCGTTAGTTAACAATGCTGGTTTATAAGATGAAGATGCTGTTTGTCCTTTAACGACAGCCTCTGTTTCGGCTATTTGTACTGTAAGACTTTCAGGAGGATTAACATTCATCGGTTTTTCATCATAAAACTCAATAGAGACTTCCATTCCATCTTCAAGAAATTTTGCTGTATTTTCATTCACTTGGCTTATATTCAAAACTATTTGCTCATAGGTTTGGTTATTCATAAAGGTAAAATCCTCTCCACTACGAAATAAAAATTGATGATCTATCTCTTCAGCGCGAATTTTTTCAAGAGACTCTGAACTTCTAAATCTTTCATTTAATTTTGACTGGTTTGAAATATTTTTCAACTCAGCTTGAATATAAGCACCACCTTTTCCAGGTTGTGTGTGAGATAATTTTGCGACTTTCCAAAGCGAATTGTTATGCTGAATTATATTTCCTATCTTTAAATCGTTAGCATTAATCTTCATTTAGATTTATAAATTTGAATCATTCGCTCTAATAAAGCCAAGGCTTCTACTCTCGATCTTTGAAAACAATTTCTTCCGATAATTGACCCGTTTCCATCTCCCTGGTGAATTGCAAGCACTTCATCAATTAAAGCTTGATCATCTTTTGCATCGCCACCCGAAAATACTACTAAGCGTTTTCCATCAAATGCAACTTTTTTGATATGAGCCACACGATCTTTTAAAGTGCTTATAGGTATATTATTCTCTTCAAATGCTTTTTTAGTTGGATCTTCTTCTAAAAAATCACTAGGTAGTTTTACTTTAATTATATTTGCCCCCAATAGAGCAGACATGTGTGCTGCATATGAAATTATGTTCATCGCTGTTTCACCTTTTTTGCTAATCTTCGTACCTCTCGCATAAGCCCATAAAACAACAGCTAGTCCTTTTTCTTTAGCCTCGAAACTAAGTCTTTTGAATTCTTCCATTAATTCAAAATTATGATCAGACCCAGGATAAATCGTAAAACCTATTGCAGCACATCCTAATTTTAATGCATCATTGACACTCCCAGTAACAGCTTGATCAAGAGAACTTGCAAGAGTATTAGAGCTATTAATTTTTAATATAGTTGGAATTTGACCATTATAATTCCCAGAACTCGTTTGAAGTAAACCAAGAGGAGCAGCATAAGCAGATAAACCAGCATCTATTGCAAGTTGGTGATGATAGTTTGGATCGTAAGCTGGGGAATTTACAGCAAAACTTCTATCGGGCCCGTGTTCAAAACCCTGATCGACAGGTAAAATTATCATTCTTCCAGTTCCGCCTAACTTTCCATGTCCCAAAATTTTCATCAGATTTGATCTGACACCTATATTTTCGTGAGTGTAGTTTGATATAATTTTTCTTGTAGTATTTGTTACTTTCATAATAGTCCCTATAAATTACACACTTGAGCGGTTGTCTCAAGCATTCTATTTGAAAATCCCCACTCGTTATCATACCAAGTCAATATTCTACCAAAATTATCTGACACTGTTGTAGTTTCACTTAAATCTAAAATAGAACTCCTTGCGTCATGATTATAATCACTTGATACTTTAGGGTCTGTATCCACTCCTAAAATACCTTTAAGAGAGCTATTTGCATATTCTTTGAATTTATTATTTAAATTTTCAATTGTGATATTTTTTTTTGTGTTAAATTTAAAATCTACTAGAGATACATTTGGCGTTGGAACTCTAATAGCTGTACCATCTAATTTTCCATTTAAATGAGGAAGGACTAGACCGACAGCTTTTGCTGCACCTGTGCTTGTTGGTATAATGTTACTCGCTGCTGCTCTTGCTCTTCTAAGATCTTTATGAAATGTGTCTACTGTATTTTGATCTCCTGTATAAGAGTGAATAGTTGTCATGTATCCATTTTCAATTCCAAACTCTTGATCTATTACAAAAGCAATAGGCGCAAGACAATTAGTTGTACAAGAGGCATTAGAGATGATTTGATGATCTATATTAATATTTTTGTTATTAACTCCTTGCACAACCGTTATATCAGCACCAGAACATGGAGCAGAAACTATAACTTTACTTGCTCCGCTTTCGATATGAGACATTGCCTTTTCTTTAGATGCAAAAACACCCGTGCACTCTAAAATAATGTCGACTTTCTTATCTCCCCATTTCAAATCAATAGGGTTTTTCTCAGATGTAACAGATACTGTATTTTCCCCTGTTGAAAATTGTTCATTGGAGATTTTATTAACCTCCATATTTATAGGTCCATGAATACTATCATATTTAAGTAAGTGAATATTTGAGTCAATATCAGCCAAGTCGTTTATATAGCTTATCTCATATTGATTTCTAAATTCATTAAATCTCTCCAAAAATGCTCGGTAAACAAGCCTGCCAATTCTACCAAAACCATTAATTGCTACTTTTTTTTTCATTTTGTTTTAATTTTCCTTATTATTTTATTAGATACGGTTTCTGTTGTTAAACCAAATTTTCTAAAAACTTCATTCCCAGGTGCACTAGCACCAAAATTATCTAATCCAAATATATTTTCATATTTTGTGTACTTATTCCAATACATTGTTGATCCAGCCTCAATTACAAAAATTTCATCAGATTTAGATTTTAATAAATTGTTTTTAAAAGTTTTTGATTGTTTTTCAAAAACAGAAGTTGATGGCATTGAAATGACTTTTGCAATAATACCATTACCTCTAATTCTTACAGCTACATTGACAGCTAAAAATACTTCTGAACCAGTAGCTATAATAGTAATATCGTTATTAATTTTTGGACCATATATAACATAAGCACCTTTAAATTTTTTTGAGTCTAATTTTTTATTTGAAATTTGTGGTAGATTTTGCCTTGAAAGACAGATAAATGAAGGTGCATCATTAATTTTTAAAGCCTCTCTCCAACAAACAATTGTTTCTTTAAGATCGCAGGGTCTAAAAACATAACTATTTGGTATGAGTCTTAACATATTAATTTGTTCAATAGGTTGATGAGTAGGGCCATCTTCACCTAATCCAATAGAGTCGTGTGTGAAAATTTGTATAGGATTAATTTTCATTAGTGCAGCTAAACGAAGACTTGGCTTCATATAATCAGCAAAGCTCAAAAAAGTTCCTGAATATGTTTTGTAAATTTTGGTAGCAGCAATACCATTCATTATGGCAGCCATACCATGTTCTCTTACACCATAATGGATATATTGTCCTGTTGTGTTCATACTATCCATTACAGACATTTCTTTACCTTTGGTATTATTGGAGCCAGTTAAGTCTGCAGAGCCTCCGAGTATCGGATGATCTTCTCTGAAATAATGTAATATTGCTTCAGAGGATTTTCTAGTAGCCTGATCAGACTTAAAATCTTTTAAATCTGTTTCTATTTTATTAAATAACTTATCGATGTCTTTGTTTGATAAAGTTGTGTGAGATATTGATTTAGTTTTTTTGTAAATTTGTAAATTTTTGGTGGATGAATTTCGCCAAATTTTTAAAAGTTTATCAGGAATTTGAAAAGGTTCTTCATTCCAAGATAATTTACTTCTCGTTAATTTCACTTCCTCTGAACCTAAGGGTGAGCCGTGTGATGATGCTTTTGCAGACTTATTTGGAGAACCAAATCCAATTGTTGTTTTAAAATTTAGCAAACAAGGGACTTTTGAAACTTGTGCTTTTTTTAAAAGTTTATAAATATTTTTATGATCATGGCCTTTTCCGCTATGTACCTCCCAATTTACTGATTTAAATCTAAGGTTTGTGTTATCACTAAAAGCTAGGTCTGTAGATCCATCAATACTAATATTGTTGTTATCGTATATTAGTATCAAATTATTAAGTTTTAAGTGCCCAGCTAGACTTATTGCCTCTTGGCTAATTCCTTCCATTAAACATCCATCACCACAAAAAACATATACCTTTGGGGCTTTAGATAATTTTTTCTCTTTTGAAAGCTTTTTAAGGGCTATGGCCATTCCTACTGCATTCGAAATACCTTGCCCAAGAGGACCGGTTGTTATTTCTATTCCAGCATCTGGTTCATACTCAGGATGTCCTGCTGTAATGTAGCCCAATTGTCTAAAATTTTTAATTTGAGAAATTGTCATTTTTTTATAACCGGTGAGGTATAAAAGTGAGTAAAGCAACATCGAACCATGCCCATTAGATAAAACGAATCGATCTCTGAGTAGCCAGTTTGGGTCTTTGGGATTATGAGTAAGAAAATCATGAAAGAGCACTGTGGCAATGTCAGCCATTCCCATAGGCATACCAGGATGACCAGATTTTGCTTTTTCTACCGCATCAATTGATAAAAATCTGATACAATTTGCTAATTTAGTATAATTTTTCAATGGAATAACTTTTCTTAATAACTAATAATTAAAGTATGAACGAATTTCAACAACAAATACTTCAAAAAATTGAGCAAATTGCATCAAAACTTCAGAATTATAAAATTAATAACCAAGAATTAATCAATGAGAAACAAGAATTAAAAGCCAAGGTAGAATATTTAGAGAGAAGAGAGTCAGAATTAGTAACCGAATTAGAAAATAACAAATTTGAGTTATCTGAAAAATCTCAACTTATTGATCAAGCAACTAATAAAATTGAGGAATTACTGGGTTCAATAGATATAGATGGCTAATTTAACTCTAACTATAGGAGGAAGACCACTAAAAATACAATGTTCCGATGATAATGTTGAAACTGTAAAAGAGATCGCTTCTTCAATTAGTAAACTCATAGATGATGAGAAGAAAGAGAATGTGCCTTTTTTAACATCTACACTTATTGCCTATCTTAAATCCATGGAAGATGTTTTGAAAAAAGAAAAAATATTACAAGATTCTTTAAATAAAAAATTATTTTATGAGAGCCGTATTCAAGAATTACAGAATGAAAATAATCATCTAAAATCTGACATTGAGCAAATTTTCAAAAAACTAAATGATAATATAATTATTGAATAAAAAACAAATTCGAAAACATCACCTGGCACTAAGAATGCAACTAAGCACTTCTGATTTAGATATTTTTTCCAATAAAATAAATTCAAAAATAATAGATTTAATTGAAAAAATTAATCCAAATAGTTCAGTTGGCTTATTTTATCCATATAAAAATGAGGTAGATGTATTGAGAATTTCTGATGATTTAATAAATAAAAATATCAAATGTTCACTTCCCAAAGTAATATCAAAAGGATCCTCTTTAAAGTACTTTGAATATAACCCTTATAGTCCAAATTTGGAAAAAGGTTTTGGCGGTATTATGGAGCCTAGTGGTGAAAAGACATTAGATCCTGATATAATTATTGCATCATGCACTGCATTTAATGAAAAAGGTTTTAGGGTAGGCTATGGAGGGGGTTTTTTTGATAGAACTATTGAAGAATTGAAAAAAAAAGGAAATTTAAAAACTATTTTAGCTGCTTTTGAAATTCAAAAAACCAACTACAATTTTCAGGAGAGTTTTGACCAAAAAGTAGATTATATTTGTTCAGAACAAAAAATCTATTCTTTATGAATTTTTTAGTGATAGGAGATGTTGTTGGTAGAACAGGTAGAACAGCTCTTAAAGAAAATTTAAAAAATATTCAAGATCAATTCAAAATTAGCTTTACAATAATTAATGCTGAAAATTCAGCTGGTGGTTATGGACTTACAGGAAAAATTTACGAAGAGCTTATAAGTTGGGGGGCTGACGCTATCACTTTAGGAAATCATGCTTGGAAACAAAAAGAGATCATAGAATATATGGATCAAAATCCAGATCATAATATTATCAGACCTTTAAATTTCGAAGTTGGATCTCCTGGTAGAGGGTTTAAAATTTTTACTCATAAAAATGGAAAAAGAATATTGGTAAGCCAAGTTCATGGTCAAACATTTATTGACCTTCCCTTAAGTAACCCTTTTCATTCTATTGATACACAACTTTTATCTATAATTAATGACCATGAAATAGATTATTCATTTTTAGAGGTACATGCTGAGGTGACATCTGAAAAAAATGGTATAGCTCAAAATTATGATGGAAAATTTACAGCTATATATGGGACTCATGTTCATATTCCAACCTCAGACGCAAGGGTATTAGAAAAAGGCACATGTTTTCAAACTGATATTGGCATGACAGGAGATTATAATTCTGTTATTGGTATGAAAAAAGAAAACGCTATCAAAAGAATGAGAACTGGATCGAACTCACATAGATTAGAACCCGCAGAGGGATTGGCCACTATTTCTGGAGCAGTTATAACTACAAAAGAGGGAGAAACGAATTCAATTCAATCTATTCAAATAGGTGGTGTTTTGGATAGTAATTTATTATCTTAGCTCATGGCAGGACATTCAAAATTTAAAAATATTCAATATCGTAAAGGTGCTCAAGACAAAAAAAGAGCAAAACAATTTGCAAAAATAGGAAGAGAAATTCAAATAGCCGTGAAGATTGGAGGTACTGACCCAGAGTCCAATCCAAGATTGAGACTAGCAATAACAAATGCTCGAAGTGTAAATATGCCAAAGGATAATGTGGATAGAGCTATTAATAAAAATAATACTGAAGCTTCTGATTATTCAGAAGTTCGCTATGAGGGATATGGTCCATTTGGAACGGCTTTTATAGTCGAGGCCTTAACAGATAATAAAAATAGAACAGCTTCAGAAATTAGATCTATTTTTTCAAAGAATGGGGGAAATTTGGGGGAGACAGGAAGTGTGAGTTTTAATTTTAATAAAGTAGGAGAAATACAAATCAAAAAAGAAATAGATGATAGTGCACTGGAGGATTTACTTGACCATGGTTTAGAGGATTACAATACAGATGACGATGTTACATATCTTTATTCTTCCTTTGAGGAATTAGCATCTTTTGAGAAAATACTAGTAGATAAAAACTTTGAAATCGAAAGTGCAAATATTATTTGGAAGCCAAATTTAACTGTAAAAATTGAAAAAAAGGAAGATCTTGACAAGCTTGTTAGATTAAATGAAGAGTTAGAGGATAACGATGATGTTCAAAATTGTTTTTCAAATCTTGATTTTGATAGTGAACTTCTAGAGGTTAATAATGCCTGATAAAGCTTGGAAAAATAGGGAAAGACTTGTAGCAAAGTTTTTTGGAGGTATGAGAAATGCCCTTAGTGGGATTAATTCAAAAGTTACTCATTCAGATGTAATTCACGATAATTTATTCATTGAGTGTAAATTAAGAGCTAAACATACAGCTATTAAATTATGGGACGATACAAAATCTTTAGCAGACAAGGAAAAAAAGACCCCAGTCATTGCATTATGTGAAAAAAATAGACCTGGTTTTTGGATAATGGTACATTCAGATGATTTTGATAAAGTCTCTAAAGAACTTAAAAATAAAAATATAATTGATGAAGAATAATTAATGGAAGAAGTAGTTAACTTAGCATCCCTTGAAGGTTCGGTAGATTTCTCAATGATGGGAATGTTTCTAAAATCTGACTGGGTTGTAAAATTTGTAATAATATTGCTAGTGATTTTTTCAATTCAATCTTGGAAGACAATCATTCAAAAAATTTTGTTAATAAATAAACTTAAGAAAATATCAAAAAAATTTGAAAACCATTTTTGGTCTGGGGTGTCTTTAGATGAACTACACAAACAAATTGACGAGTTTGATCAAGAGAGTTTCTCAAATATATTTAGAAATATTATGAATGAATATGAAAAATCTCGAATTCAGAAAAATAAAATAGACTCGGCTTTCATTCAAAGACTTTATACCTCTCTTGATTTAAGTATTGCTGTTGAAGATACAAATTTAAATAAAGGATTATCTTTTTTGGCTTCATCTGGATCCGTAGCACCTTTTATAGGATTATTTGGAACAGTTTGGGGAATTATGAATAGTTTTCAAGCAATAGCAATTGCTCAAAATACTAATCTCGCTGTAGTTGCACCCGGTATAGCAGAGGCTTTATTTGTAACTGCTTTGGGCCTCTTCGTTGCTATCCCCTCAACGGCTTACTATAACCTCATAACTTCTAAAATTGACAACTATTTGTCAGAGGCTGAGAGTTTTGGGAAGGACTTAGTTAATATAATTTCACGCCAAGTTAAATAATTATATGAGAAAAAAACATCGACCTGTTTCTAATATAAATGTTACACCGATGGTTGATGTTATGTTGGTTTTACTTATTGTGTTTATGGTCACAGCTCCCCTTCTAACTGTGGGTGTTCCAGTTAATTTGCCAAAAGTTGAGGCTAATTCTTTAGATGCACAAAAGGAACCACTTGAAATCTCAATTAATAAAAGTAATGAAATTTACTTAGGTGAAGAATTAATACCTTTTGATGAGTTAATATTGAAAGTTAAAACTATTGCAGGCTCAAATACTGACATAAGAATTTTTTTAAGAGCTGATACCACAATTAGTTACGGAGAAGTAATGAAGGTTCTTGGTGCTCTGAACACATCTGGTTTTTTAAAAATTGCTCTTGTAACGAAAAAACCAAGTTAAGTGTCTGCTATTTCAATAATTAATCCTTTTAGAAACTTCATCTTATTCATTGAAAATTTTAGTTACAAAAAAAGTGATTTTTATTTTCAAATATTCTCTTTTCTATTACACCTACTAATTTTGATACCAATGATAAATTTTACTTTTGAAAAAAAAATCAGTGATATCCCAATGATTTTACCGGTTGAAATGTTCATTATTGAGGAAGAGACAGCTGCACCTGAATTTGTGGAGGAGATAAATGAAATTGTTCCGACATTTCAAGAAGAAACTCCAATACAGAATGAAACTGAGGCTATTGAACCAGATATAAAAGAAATAGCATCTCAAGACTCAATTGATCCAATAATTCAGGATACTAATGAAGAAGTATTAGTTGATAACTCTGCAGACAAAACGAATGAATTTATCATTGATGAGAAAATAAAACCTGAAATTAAAAAACCAGATGAGGAGACACCGCCACCTATAGAAAATGATTTTGAGATTAAATTAAAACAAAAACCTGAACCTAAAGAAATACCTGAACCCAAAAAAGATATTGAGATTGTTGTTAAGAAAAAGCCTGTAAAGAAAACTTTCAATGTTAGTACTGTTCTAAAAGATCTAGAAAATCAAGATAAAGAATTTAAAAAAGAGCAGGAAGCATCCGAAGTCAAACAAGAGGAAGTTTTCACAGAAAAAGTTGGACTAACGATGACTATTTCAGAAATTGATTTATTAAGGCAACAATTACATGGCTGTTTAAATCTTAATGTTGGTGTCGCAAATTTAAAAGAAATAAAACCTGTTATTTACATTGAAGTTAACCCTGATCGAACTGTAAAAAGTTCTAAAGTAGTCAATAAAGAGAAATTAAATGATCCATCATTTAGGACTGCTGCTGAAGCTGCGATGAGAGCAGTAAATAATCCAGATTGTAGCCCTCTTTTATTACCTGCAGATAAATATGAAGAATGGAAAGAAATTAACTTTACTTTTGATTTCAGCTGGATGTTTGATTAATAAAAATTTAAAATAATGCGCGCAATCTAATAGAAATATTCTTATGATTAAAAAAATTCTAATAATTATGTTTTTTTCACTTAATGCAAACGCTGCTTTGGAGGTAACCATTGCACAAGGAAAAGTTGAACCTACTCCTATAGCTATAACTCAAATTTTTGGTGCTGACTCAGACACCGCTAGATATGGAAACACTCTTAGACAAATTATTTCAAATAATCTTACAAATTCTGGACTTTTTTATACTGTAAATGAAGACCTTTATATTCAATCCGATAATTTAGTAGAAAAAGTTCCACGGTTTGAGGATTGGAAGCTTATCAAAGCTCAGTTCTTACTTAGTGCAGATGTTAGCAAAACGGATAATAGTATTAGATTACGTATGAGACTTTATGATGTATTTAATGGTAAAGAGATAGAAAAATTACAACTAACAATACCTGATGAAAATTTGATTAGAAGGGTAGGTCATACCGTAAGTGACATCGTTTATGAGAGAATAACAGGTGAGACGGGTTACTTTGATACAAGAATTGTTTACGTTTCTGAAATTGGTCCACTTGATCAAAGAGTAAAAAGACTAGCGATTATGGATCAAGATGGACATTTAGATAGCCATCAATTTTTAACAGATGGAAAAAATTTAGTTTTAACTCCACGTTTTGCTCCAAACAAACAATTAATTACATACATGGAGTACAAAAATAATCTTCCAAGAGTTTATATTTACAATCTTAAAACCGGTGAAAGGGAAGTTGTTGGGGATTTCCCTGGAATGACTTTTGCACCGAGATTTTCTCCAGATAGTCAAAGTGTAGTAATGTCTTTTTCTGACCCTCAGAATGCAGCAAATTCTGAGATATATTTAATGGATTTAAACACCCGATCTCGCTCAAGACTAACAAATGACTCTGGAATAGATACATCACCCTCTTTTTCTCCAGATGGTGAAAAAATTGTTTTTAATTCTGATCGTGGTGGAAGTCCCCAATTATTTATTATGGATAAGAATGGAGATAATATAAAAAGAATTTCAAAAGGTAGAGGTGTATATGGAAACCCAGTTTGGTCTCCGAGAGGCGACTTGATTGCTTTTACCAAGTTAACTCAGGGAAATTTTCATATAGGAGTTATGGATACCAACGGAAATAATGAAAGAGTAATTGTTAAGGATTTTTCATTAGAGTCTCCCGC
>CABYGG010000006.1 GCA_902518505.1 uncultured Alphaproteobacteria bacterium | reverse complement strand
GGTCAAAGGTGACTACGATCATATTCCTGAAGCAGCTTTCTATTTGGTTGGAACAATTGAAGAAGCATTAGAAAAAGCTAAAAAAATGGCTGAGGAAGCAACGAAGTAGTTATGATTAATTTGAAGGTCGTATCCCCTCAAAAAGTGATTTTTGAAAAAGAAGTTGAAATGGCAGTTTTGCCAGGAGCAGAGGGTGATTTTGCTGCAATGCCTAATCATTCTCCGTTCATCAGTTCTTTGCGACCTGGTCAAATGGCAATTATGTCTTCAAACAAAGTCGATGAGAGTTTCTTTGTGTCAGGTGGTTTGGTTATGCTAAAAGAAAAGGTTTGTGAAGTCTTAGTTGATCAAATAGAGCCATTGTCTGATGTTAATAGCTCTAACTACCAACAATCTAAAACCTATCAAGAACTAGAGGGTAATGAAACTGCTTTGGGTACGTTTGAACAAGTGGTAAATAATCCGCCTTATAAATAGTCTTTAAATTCTTTTAATAATTTTTCGTAAATTGCTTTTTTAAAAGGCACTATGTTGGGAACCAAAAAATCTGGTTTAACCCATTTATAATCAGAAAATTCAGGGTGAGATGTTTCAATATTTATATCTTTCTCACTGCCTTTAAATTCATACAAGAACCATTTTTGACGCTGACCTTTGTATTTACCTTTCCAAAGAGTTTTTGATAAGTCTTTAGGTAAAGAATAGTAATACCAGTCTTTGCTCTGTGAGATTAATTTAACTTTATTTTTTTTAATACCAACCTCTTCTTCCATTTCTCTAAGAGCTGCCACTTCAGATTTTTCTTTAGGATCAATCCCACCTTGTGGCATTTGCCAAAATTCTGAAGGGTGGTCTATTCTTTTTCCAACAAATATTTCTTTATTTTGATTAATAATCATCATACCAACATTTGGTCGATAATCTTTGGGGTTTATTTTCATTAATTTAATACAGCTATGGTTTTGACTGCATCAATGGCACGAGATAGCTGATAATCTCTTTCAAGAATATCATCAGTGGACTCTTCCTCCTCACTTTCTTCATTTGTCTCGTTATCTAAAGCTTCTCGATAATCTGACTCTCTAAACGTAAAGTTATTATCAATGACATTTAATTCAGCTCTAGGTACTACAACATCTGGCTCAATACCAACTGCTTGTATTGAGTCTCCACTTGGTGTGTAATACTTTGCGATGGTGAGTCTGATTGCACCGCTGTCAATAGGTATAATGGTTTGCACAGAACCTTTTCCAAATGACTTTATACCCATAATTACTGCCCTATCATGATCTTGTAATGCACCAGCAACAATTTCAGACGCCGAAGCAGAACCCTCATTGATTAATATAATCAATGGTTTTCCATTAATTAGATCCCCTTTTTTAGCAGAGTAAACTTGAACATCTTTCTTTTCTCTTCCTCTGATTGAAACTATTTCTCCTTTATCAAGGAACATATCTGTAACTGACACAGACTCATTTAATAATCCTCCTGGATTATTTCTTAAATCTAGGACATAACCAATTGGAGGATCAGTAACGTCTTCAAGTTCTTTTATACTTTTTTTTAATCCTGTTGTTGTTTGCTCATTAAATTGAATTATTCTTATATATCCCACATCGTTAATTAGACGATGTTTAACAGATGCAACTTTAATTATATCTCTTTTAATATCGACATCGAATGGTTCTTCGGAAGATCTAAAAATTGTTAAAGTTATAGTGGTCCCTGGTTCACCTTTCATAATATCAATTGCTTCCTTTAAAGTCATATCAACAACTGATGTGCCATCTAAATGCGTTATATAATCTCCAGCTAAAATTCCAGCTTTATAGGCAGGGGTATCGTCAATTGGAGAGACAACTTTTATGAAACCTTTATCTGTTGTGATTTCGATGCCTAATCCACCAAAAGAACCTGACGTGTCCATTTGCATTTCTTTATAAATTTCTTCACTCATAAAACTTGAATGAGGATCCAGAGCCTGTAGCATTCCATTCAAAGCTTTTTCTATTAACTCTTTATCAGTTACTTCTTCAACATATTGATTTTTTACTCGGTTATATACTTCGTTGAAAATACTTAATTGTTTATAGGTTTCTTTAGTATCAGAAAAACTGATATTCACATTAAAGATTAAAATTAAAATAAAAAATATTTTGAGCATATTTGACTTATTAAGAGGCAGTATTGATAGTGTTGAAGTCTTCGGACCATAGTTTTTCCAAATCGTATATTTCTCTAACTTCATTTCTAAAAATATGCACTAAAACATGTCCAGCATCAATGACCGTCCAGTCGCAAAGGGGCTTTCCTTCTGGTTTATTGCAATAAAGTTTATTTTTCTTAAGGTATCGGTAAACCTTATCTGAAACTGAGTCCACATGCTTATTTGATCGCCCAGATGCAACGATCATGAATTCAGCAAATTCTGCCTTTCCTTTTAGAGAAATAACTGAGATGTTTTCAGCCTTATTGTCTTCAAGACTGTCGACTATAGCCTTAACAGAAGGGTCTTTATCGTGATTAAGAATTTCGCAACTCACTAGATGACATCTCAACACCTATATTATCAAGAATATGGAAACAAGGAGTAGAGCAGTTAATAAAACTATTTAAATTAGGCATAAATAAATGGGAGAATTGTTTTTGGACTGTTGAATTTTCAATAAATTCATCATATCTCGGTCTATAAATAACGCAAATACTAATATTTTTTAAAATCCACTCATATTCTTTCCATTCGTGAAAATGACCAAGCTGATCAAGACCTATAATTAAATAAAAAGAGCTAAGGTCACATTTAGTCTTAATTTTTTGCAACACATCATAGGTACATTCCATTTTATAACGATGTTCAAAGTCAGAAACTTTTACTAACGGCTCTTTAATTTTTGATCGGATATTTGATAATTGAGAATTTATTGAGTTTAAATTTTGATTAGCCTTAAGGGGATTTTGATAAGTGGGTAGGACAAATAGTTTTTTCAGATTTAAACTTTTTATTGAACTTTCTATTACATGAACGTGTCCCTCGTGTAAGGGATTAAAAAATCCACCATACAGTCCAATTTTTCTATTCATCTATTTTCCTCAAAAATTTTTTAGAGATACCATTTTCCTCGAGGAATTTGTTTAGGATATCTAAAAATTGTAATTGTAATTTTGAACTTGTATGAAATAAAATCGGCACTCTTTGTTTAAAAAAATAAAATAAAGATATAATAAATTGCAGATCATTTTCTTCCTCTATGTAAACTACACCTTTGTTTATCAAACGCTCTTTATTATATTTAAAGAAAAGGTTATTAAAGGGCTCACCTATAAGAGTCACTTTATTCATTTCATTTAATTCTTCTTCATTGAAAACTTTTAAACTTTCTAACTCATAAATTGAAGATTTGATTATATGAGTAACATCCTCTTTGTTCAAAGAGCTAAGATATTCGATCTGAGATTTTAATTCTTGAAAATTATTACGGAATTCCATTAAGGCCTAGTGGTGTGATTGCCTATTACTTGATATTTAAATGTTGTTAGGTGTTTTGCTCCCACTGGCCCTCTCACATGAAGCTTGTCAGTAGAAATACCTATTTCTGCTCCAAATCCGAATTCTCCACCATCGGCAAATTGAGTGGAAGCATTATTCATTAAAATGGCACTTTTACAGTTTTGAAAGAAATACTCTATAGACTGTTGATTGTTACTTAAACAACTCTCTGTATGTCCACTAGAATATTTGTTTATATGTTCTACACATTCTTCAACGTTATCAACTAGTTTTACTGTAATTTTTTTATCTAGATATTCAGTTGACCAATCTTCTTCTGTTGCATCTCGATCAATGGCATAAATATCTTTGAGGCGACTACATCCAATAATTTCACATCCTTGCGATTTTAAATTATCTAAAACTGATGAAATATCTTCTGCTGAATTATTAGAGTGTATAAGTAAAGTCTCTGTTGCCCCACAAATCTCTGGTCTTCTCAGCTTGGCATTTGCGATGACCTCAGTGGCTTTATCTTTATCATATCCTTCATCCCAAAAAGTATGACACAAACCTTCCAAATGTTTAATTGTAGGAACTTTTGAATTTTTAGATATTGTTTCAATTAACGATTTTCCCCCACGAGGAATAATCACATCTACATCTCCTTCAGCTTTTAACAACTCTTCAACAAAACTACGATCAGTACTTTGAATAAAACAGACAAGATGAGTATCAAAATTTAAATCTTTTAAAGCATCTTGAATGCACTCATAAAGTTTTTTATTTGTTTCGATACACTCAGAGCCCCCTCTAAGAATAGAAATATTTCCAGATCTAAGGCAAAGACATGCGGCATCTATTGTGACATTAGGTCGAGACTCATAAATAATACCAATCACACCAATAGGCACTGAAACTTTTGTAAATTGTAATCCATTAGTGGCATTGGTCCAACTTTCTAAAGTTTGATCAAGGGGATCTTGCATTTGGGCTATTTTCTCAACGTCACGAGAAAGTTGATCTATTTTTTCTGAAGTCAAAACTAATCTATTAATCATAGGTGCAGAAACATTATTAGATTTAGCTCTTTCTACATCTGCTTGATTAGCTTTTAGAATTTCATTTTTATTTGATAATATAAAACCACTAATATTCATTAAAATTCTACTTCTATCCTCTGCAGATAGTTTGGACATAGCACTCGATGCCCTCTTCGAATGGTTTAAAATTTCTTGAAAATAGTCGCTCATCTAGATCTCACCAAGTTATCTTTGTGAATAATTTCATCCTCTCGGACAAAACCAAGAATTTCACTGAATTCTGATGATTTTTTACCTTTTATCTTATCCATTTCCTGAAAATCATAATTAATCATACCTCTAGCTAATTCTTTTTTATTGTAATGAATCGAAACAGTATCACCACGATAAAACTTTCCATCGATTGACTTTACACCAATTGCCAACAGACTTGAATTTTTCTTGAGTGCTTTTGAGGCCCCTTCATCAATATGAACAATTGCTTTTTGTATTGGTCTATTCCAAATCCATTGTTGGCGACTTGTAAGAATATTTTTGGAAGGATGAAACCATGTTGAAGTTTGAGGATCAATCTTATTTAAAGGATTATTTACCAAACCATTTGATATGATCATGGTGGATCCAGATTGAATACAAAGTTTTGCAGCATTTATTTTTGCCAACATCCCACCAGAGCCAAACTCACTTAAATCTTTATCAATATATTTTTCTATTTGTTGATCGACCTCTTCAACAGATGTAATCAGTTTAGCTTGCAATGATTTCTTTGGATTTGCAGTATACAGACCATTTACATCAGATAATAAAATTAATAACTCAGCTGATAGGGCATTGGCAATCATAGCAGAAAGTTTATCATTATCTCCAAAACGAATTTCCTCTGTCGAGGTAGTATCATTTTCATTAATTATTGGAACAACATCTAGATCCATAAGAGAGTAAATTGTATTTCTGATGTTCAAATATTTTCTTCTTTCGTTTAAATCTTCAGCAGTAATTAAAATTTGAGAACTTTGAATATTTAATTTTGCAAAAGCTTTTTGCCATTGTTGTGAGAGTTGTATTTGACCTATTGATGCAGCAGCCTGCTTTTCATGCAAATTAGTCAACTTTTTTTTCGAGAGTATATTCTTACCTAAAGCGATTGCACCAGATGAGACAATGATTATCTTAGAACCTCTCTTTTGGAGTTCTTTAACATCTTCAATTAGGGAGTTTAGCCATTTTTTCCTCAGCACATGCTTTTCGTTAACTAAAATATTTGAACCAACTTTAATGACAATAACTTTTGATTTTTTAGCTAATTCTAAAAATTTTTTATTCATCTTGTAAGTATTCTAAACATAAATTTGTTAATTGATCTAATTGATGACCTGTTGCAGCTGAAATCAATTTAACCTCTTGATTTAAAGAAGTTTCAAATTCTTTTTTAATTTCCTCAACCCTTTTCTGATCAGCAATTTCAATCTTATTTAGTGCAATAATTTCTTTTTTTTGTTCTATTTTGCCTCCATAATTTAAAAGTTCTTTTCGAATAACTTTATAATTTTCAAATGGTTTTTCTTCAGTGATATCTACGACGTGAATTAAAATTTTACACCTTTCAACATGGGATAAGAAATCATGACCCAGTCCTTTCCCATCACTCGCGTGCTCTATGAGTCCAGGTATATCTGCTAATACAAATTCAAGATCTTCTTTTTGAACCATTCCGATGTGTGGATGAAGTGTTGTAAATGCATAATCAGCAACTTTTGACTTTGCATTTGTTACAAAATTTAAAATTGAAGATTTACCTGCATTTGGCATTCCCACCAAACCAACATCAGCTAATATTTTTAGCTTTAACCTGACAGTTGATTCTTGTCCTTTTTCTCCTTGTTGGAACTTACGAGGCGCCCTATTAGTAGAACTTTTAAAGTGAGCATTACCTTTGCCTCCCTGACCTCCTCTTAAAAAATGATAAGTTTCATCATCTTTTAATATCTCATGAATTTTAATACTCATGTCTTCGGTGTATATCTCAGTTCCACAAGGGACGTCTAAAATAAGATCTTTGCCGCTTGCGCCAGTTTTTAATTGACCAGCACCACCCATACCATTTTGCGCATTATGATGTTGGTTAAAACGATATCTTTGAAGAGTGTTGATTCCTTTATTCCCTCGAAAAATAACATCACCACCTTTTCCACCATTTCCACCATTTGGGCCTCCGTACTCTACAAATTTTTCTCTTCGAAAACTAAGAGCACCGTGTCCACCATTTCCTGATTTAATATATATTTTTGCTTTATCTATAAATGCCATAACAGTTTAATTTGAAGTTTTTTTAAAGTGGGATTAGTTAACGCAAACAAACTGTCTGTTTCTAGATTTTTTAAACAGAACTTTGCCTTCAACTAAGGAGAAAAGAGTATGATCTTTTCCAATCCCAACATTTTCGCCCGGGTAAAATTTTGTACCACGCTGACGAACAATAATATTTCCAGGAATTACGTGTTCACCACCAAACTTTTTAACTCCAAGCCTTCTACCAGCCGAGTCTCTTCCGTTTTTGGAACTTCCACCTGCTTTTTTTGTTGCCATATTTCTACTTTTTTACCTCAGTTGTTTCTTTTTTCACAGTCTTTTTTTCTTTAGCCTCGACCTTTTTAGGTTTTTCAGCTTTAGCTTCAACTTTTTTTGTTTCTGTAGCTTTTACTTCAGTTTTTTTTGGAGATTCAGCCTTTTTTTCAACTTTTTTTGGAGTTTCTGCTTTTGGCGCAGCTTTCTTAGCTGGCTCTTTAAAGCTTTCTTCTCCAATGGCGGACTTGATTGCCATGACCTTTAATATAGAGATATATTGACGATGACCTTTAGTTCTTTGAAAATGTTTTCTTCTATTTTTTCTAAAAACTCTAATCTTATCGTCCCTTGTCTGGTACAGTAATTTTGCAGATACCTCTGCACCTTTTACGGCTGGAGAACCAAGTTCAAACTTATCTCCATTTCCAACTGCAACGATATCTTTAAAAGATATTGTATCACCAACGTTACCCTCTATTTTATCAATCTTTAAAACATCTCCTGGAGACACTTTAAATTGCTTACCAACTGATTTAAGAACTGCGTACATAATAAGTCGGTCAATATATATAGGTCTTTATTTATGTCAATAGTCAAAAATGCAATAAAATAGGGATTTATTTGAGGATTAGTTTTTGATTAATTTATTTTGCAAGACTTACACAAAACATAAAATTCAAGGTTATACCTTGTGATTTCTAATTGATTATCCTTAACCAGATCACTGACACTATCCTTTAAATATTTATTTTTAATCTCTTTTACCTTTCCACATCTCTCGCAAATGGTAAAAGCGGTATTGCTCGCACAGTTTGAGTTATTACATATTATAAATGAGTTAATACTCTCAATTTTGTGAATTTTTCCTAATTCAACCAATTTATCTAAAGCTCTGTAAACTTGAAGAGGTGAGTTTAAACCCTCTTTCTTCAGACTGTCTAATATAAAGTATGCCTTTAAAGGCTCACCACTGTTTTGTAAGAGATCAAGAACAATTCTTTGATTTTTGGTCAAACTTTGATTTTTTTTAGAATGTGTATGTGTTGAACTCATCTCAATTTGACAATTCTATTTTTTTTTTTGAAATTAGCAATTTTTTCAGAGGTATTAGAGTTAAAATAAAGACACCTAAGGCTATTGCTAGTATAGTTGGACCTGTCGGAGAATTCCAAATCATTGAAGTTTGTAATCCGAGCACAACTGAAACAAGTCCTATCACTGAAGAAATTATTGCCATTTGTATAGGGGTTGATGATAAATTTCTAGAGGCAGCAGCAGGTATTATCAGAAGACCTGTAATTAATAATATACCAACAATTTTAATTGAAATTGCTATTACGCTGGCAATTAGAATTGTAAAAATAGCATTAGCTAGATCAACATTTAAACCTTCTGCTTTAGCTAATTCTAAATTTACAGTTGCAGCAAATAGAGGCCTCCAAATTAGTATTAACACTATCAAAACAATGCTTCCACCAACCCAAACGAACAAAACATCAGTGATGTTTACTGATAAAATATCACCAAAAAGAAGACCCATAAGATCAACTCTTATAAACGAAAGTATGCCTAATAGAACTAAACCAATTGCTAAAACTGAATGTGCTAAAAGACCTAGTAATGCATCATCAGGTAGGTTGGTTCGTTTTTGTAAAAAAAGTAGTGATAAAGCAACAAAGCAAGAAACAGCAAAAACTGCAATGATCAGATTAAAATTCATCGCATAAGCGATAACAACACCTAACAATGCAGAGTGGGCGATTGTGTCACCAAAATAAGATAGTCTCCTCCAAATAATAAAACATCCAAGTGGGCCTGTAATTAATGCCAAACCAATACCTGCTGCAAACGCTCTGATAATAAAATCATCAAACATTATTTATTTTTATCCACCTTATCTATGCTCCCATCAGGCAAATGATGATGATCATGATTATGCTTATACAGCGATAAAGTAGGATCAATATTACTACCAAATAGCTTAATGTATTCTTGATCTTTTATAACTGAACTGGGAATACCAGAACAGCAAACATGCCCATTGAGACAAATAACATAATCAGTTTGAGACATAACTACATGTAAGTTATGCGATATCAAAAGAATGCCACAATTAATTTTTTTTACAATTTCTTGAATTGTTTTGTATAAAGCAATCTCTCCAGAATAGTCTACCCCTTGAACAGGTTCATCTAATACCAGAAAATGGGGTTCTTTAGCTATGGCACGGGCCATGAGTAATCGTTGAAATTCACCTCCTGATAAATTTCTTACATCTTCATTAATCAGATGTTGGATACCTGTAATTCCAAGTGCATCATTTATTTCACTAGTTTTATGCTTTGTTACTAAATTAACAAAATCTATTGATCTTAAGGGTAAAGACCAATCAATTGAAATTTTTTGTGGTACATATGAAATTCTAATATCTTTTTTAATTGTGTTTGTACCTTCATCAGGTTTTAAAATATCTAAAGACATTTTAGCAGTAGTTGATTTACCTGATCCATTGGGGCCGATTAGTGTTACAATTTCTCCTTGTGAGACTTTTAAGGAAACACCCCGCACTAACCATTTTTGATTTCTAAAGACTCCACAATTATTTAATTCAACCAGACTCTTATTCATTTTTTAATTTGACTTATTAATAGTGTTATATTATTACATATGTAATAGTATAACATTAGAGGTGGTAATTAATATGAATTTTTTCAAAAGATCAATATTTTTCGGACTTTCTTTTTTATTTTTAAGTTTTAATTCTTATGCAGATGTGAAAACGGACATTAAAGTAGTCACTACAATAAAGCCTTTGCATTCATTGATATCAAGAATTATGGAAACAAGAGGAGAACCTCAATTAATTATTGAAGGTACAAATAATCCTCACACATTTGTTTTTAAACCATCTCATGCAAAAATGATTGAAGAAGCTGATATTATTTTTTGGATTGGCGAGGATTTAGAGGCTTTTATGGAAAAACCTTTAGACTCACTTGCTGAGAAAGCACAAGTTATTTCATTTATGGAGCTATCATCTATAGAAAAATTAAAATTTAGAGAAAAAAATATTTTTGATGATCATGATGGCCATGAAGATGAACATGAAGGCCATGAGGATGAGGATGATCATGGTCACAAGGACGACGATCACGATGATGATCATGATGGCCATGAAGATGAACATGAAGGCCATGAGGATGAGGATGATCATGGTCACAAGGACGACGATCACGATGATGATCATGATGGCCATGAAGATGAACATGATGGTCACGATGACGATCACAAGGACGCACATGCGCATGCACACGGTGAGTTTGATCCACACATTTGGCTAGACCCAGAAAATGCTAAAGAAATGGTTAAAATTATCCGAGACGAATTAATTAAAATAGATCCAGATGGTCAAAGACAATATTCAGTTAATACTGCAGGGGCAACATTGGAACTAGATAATTTAATCAATAGTGTAGAAAAAGAATTATCAAAAGATATTAGCTATATTGTATTTCACGATGCTTACCAATATTTTGAGAATAGATTTGGAGTAATTCCTGCTGGAGCATTGACTTTAAATCCAGATGTTTTACCAGGAGCTAAACAAATAGCAGATATACAAGATGTTATAAATGACAAAGGTATTAAATGTATTTTTTCTGAACCTCAATATAATCCAAAAATAATTGAAACTATCGGGAATGATATGAAAATTTCTACTGGTGTAATGGATCCTTTGGGAGCTTATATAGATGCTGGACCTTCAATGTATAGTGATTTAATTAATGGAATTGCAAATTCAATTAAAGATTGTCACTAATAAAATTTGAAATAAGTTTCAGAAAATTTAAATAGTCATAGAAACTTAAAGGCAAAAAAAAAACTAATTTACATATCTTTCTTATAGGCATTTTATATGCCTATGAGAAAAATTAAAAATAAAGTTTGTAATCTTAAAATAAAAAGAATCGTCGAGGAAAAATATTATCCAATATCATTTATTGATAGAGTAAATGTTATGTATCAATTGAACTCTCAAAAAAAAAATAAAGTGAATGTCACTAACTTGAGTAAGCCTTGATACAGCTAACTAAACAAAGTTATTTAAAACCTATTTCAATCTAATAGTGCTATTTTGTCTTTAATTTTTATCCTGAAAGTATTGATAAATAATGAAATTTAACATAGTTTAACTCTGATGAACTTATCAAACGCTTGTAAAAAAGATATTGATGTGGTCTTAGAAAATTGTGGCTGGAGACAGACCAAACAGAGAGTGGTGCTTTTAAAGTCAATTTTTGATGGCAATCATAAACATTTTTCTATTAATCAAATTAATGAAATTCTAAAAGACAATAGAAGTTATTTTTCTCTGACTACTCTTTATGAAAATCTAAATACCCTTGTTGATAAAGGATATTTAAAACAAATCGTTGTTGATAAACAATCATTTTACGACACTAATACTACCGATCATATACATGTTTATAATCAAGAAGAAAACCGAATCTATGATTATGACGATTGCAAAGAGCTTCACAAAGATCTTCCAATACCAGCTTGCTTATCACTTCTTGAAGAATACTCACTAGTTATAAATTTAAAAAAAAAGTAAATTTTTAATCTGTAGTTCATTTCAGAAATAGTTTTTTTTTATTTATTTGTAACATTCATTTTTTTTTGTATTTAGATTTTTTCAATTTGAGATTAGTAATATGATATGAAAAATTTAATTTCTTTTTTAGTAAAGATTTTAGTAATTAATTTCTTTATTGGTTTTAGTAGTGCACATGCGGATGATGTATTAAAAATTTACTCAGAAAGACAACCAATGTTAATTGAACCTCTTTTAAATGAATTTGAGAGTCAAACTGGTATTGATGTTGAATGGATATATTCCAAAAAAGGCTTAGTTCAAAAAATTATTTTAGAAAAAGATAAACCTGTAGCTGACGTATTCTTAGCATCAGATATATCAAGATTAATTGATGTAGCTGAAGCAGGAGCCTCTATTAAAATTAATAATTCTTCTACTGTGCCCTCTCATCTCCAAAGTGATAATTGGATAGGCCTTACTCAAAGAGCAAGGATTATATACGTAAATAAAGATTTAGGTCTTAACGATATTACTTATGAGGATTTAGTATCTGAAAAATATAAAGGAAGAATATGTACAAGATCAGGTTTTCACCCATATAATGTTTCATTGTTTGCATCTTTGATGGCTCATCATGGTGAGGAGTGGTTAGAGAATTATTTGATTAATTTAAAGGCAAATTTAGCTAGAAAACCTCAGGGTAACGACAGAGACCAAGTCAAAGCAATATTTGCAGGGGTTTGTGATCTAAGTATCGGCAACCATTATTATTATTTCAAGATGCTCAATAATGAAGAACAAAAGATATGGCTCGAGAAAGCAACAATTGTTTTTCCTAACCAAAAGGATAGAGGAACTCATGTTAATATTTCTGGTATAGCTTTACTTAAAGAAAGTTCTAGAGAAAAATCTGAAAAACTTTTGGATTTCTTAGTTAGTCAAAAAGCCCAGGGCATATACGCAAATGACAATAATGAATTTCCTGTTTCACCCGAAGTACCATTATCAGATGGTGTTAATGAATTAGCAGGAGGCGCTAAGTTTGACAATATTGATTTATTAAAAATAGCTGAAAATCGAAAAGCTGTTGTTAATATTTTAAATAAAATAAATTACGACGAGTAGTAGATTTTTTATATTTTAAAGGTTGGTCGCTTCAAATAGGCCCGATACACCCCATTGGTTAGGGTGCATTTTTCATAAATGAATGTGAAATTGTAGCAATCGCTTCAGTTGAATAAATAATCTTTATAACTAAAATTTGCTTATGAATAATTCTGAAATACTCAGTGTTTTATTAAATTCTGATAAAGAATTAATAATTTATAGAAACTCAGATAAAAATAATTTCGAAATATATACGGATTTTGCTGAAAAAGTTAATTTAAATATAGGTAATTTAGATAAGTTTTTAAATAAATTAGAGCGATTTAAATCATATAAACCCTATGATTGTTATATTGGCTTCTTTGGTTATGAATTACTTTGTAAGAATATTAATTTAAAAGTAAATAAAGATAATTCATCTTTTCCAGAGGGAGTTTTTTTTCGACCACAAACTAAAATAATTTTAGATAAACAAGTTAAAATTATAACCAAATCTAAATCAAAATTACTAAAAGACCTTAAAGCTTTAAATAAAACTACTTCTTCAAATAGCAATAAAATATCTGTAAGTCCAAACGTCCAAGTATATGAAAAAATCTTTAATAAATTTAAAAAAAATATAAGGGCTGGTGAAACCTATCAAATTAAAATTGCTCAGAAATATTCGAACAAAAAAGATTTAGATGTAGTGAATTTATTTTTCAATTTGATGAAGAAAAATCTTAGTCCAGAGTCTTTTTGTGTTAGAACAAATGATTTTAATATAATTAGCTGCTCTCCTGAAAACCTTTTTAAGGTAAAAGGAAAAAAAATAATCACCTCCCCAATAGCAGGAACAGTAAGTAGAGATAAGGTAAAATCAACAAAAGAGGCTAGAAAGTTTTTTGAAAATAATCAAAAAGAAGACAAAGAACATAATATGATTGTTGACCTAGAAAGAAATGATTTAAGTCGTATAACTAAGGCAAACACTGTCAAAATTCAAAATTTAAAATTTGTTCAAAAATACCAATATATTTTCCACAATGTCTCTGAAATTTCAGGAACGCTTCTTGATAATGTAAGGTTATCTGCAGTTATTAAGGCGATGATGCCTGGTGGCTCAGTTATAGGCTGTCCAAAAATTAATACTTTAAAATTACTCAATAAAGAGGAGAAAGAACCAAGAAGAATTTATACTGGTTCTTTTGGTTACTATCGCTCTAAACAGGATATGAGTTTTAACATAATAATTAGATCTATTTTAAATTTTCAAAAAAATAATGAGGTATTTGCTGCCAGTGGTGTGATTTTAGATAGTACTGCAAAAAATGAATACCATGAAAATTACTTAAAAGCTAAATCGTTATTGGATTTATTAAAATGAACTTACTTTTAATTGACCACGAAGACTCCTTTACTTATAACCTGGCACATTTGTTATCAGGATTTGGTAATTTAGAAGTAAAAAATTTTTATGACATTAAAGAAAAATCTATAAAAAAATCTGACATCATTGTTTTTTCTCCAGGACCAGGGAAGCCCTCAGATTACCCAGTATCACTTGATATTTATAATAATTATAAATCAAAGAAAAAAATAATTGGTATTTGTCTTGGTTTTCAACTTATTGCTAATGGAGAGGGCGGAACTATTTCTAAGCAAGAAAAAATATTTCATGGTTATCAGACTTATATTAGAACGAATTCAAAAAGTTTAAGATTTCCTAATAATGCTTTATATCAAGTAGGTAGATACCATTCTTTAAAACTAAAAGAGCCATTTAATTCCTCTTCAATGCATATTACAATGAGATGTGAAGAAACTAATGTTGCAATGTGTTTGGAAAGTCATAAATATGATATTTGTGGTTTACAATTTCACCCAGACTCGTTTTTGACTCCAAATGGCAAACAATTTATTCGAAAAATCATTCAATATAAAAAATAATTCATATTACTCCTCACAATTTAAGCCACTGTGGGGTCAAAAAGGTGTTTTTACATCCATACCTGTAATTGGAAAAACACCAAGGTTAATAGGTTTAAATAAATATTTGAGAACTTTTAACACAACATGTCGAGATTATAAATTTGCTACCAAAATAGATTTAAACATTATCAGAAGTTTAGTAGGAGCGGATTTAAAGAAAATCAAAAATTTTAATCACTTATTGAGAATAGCAACTAATGGAACAACATTATCAATTTCGTTTAGAAAGAGAACAACAACTAAAGACAGTGTCATTGGATTTATAAAAAAATACAAAAGAAGAGACTTTAAAAATAAAAACTTATTTTACAAAAAATTATTAAAATTCATGAGTGAAATAAATTACTCTGAAAATGAAATTATATTACTAAGAGACGATGAAATTACAGAAGGAGCAGTCACAAATTTAGTTTTTGTAAAGAGAGATAAAATTTATATTCCCAAAACTGGGTATTACCATGGAAATACTTTGAAGCTTATTGAAGAAATATCAAAATCGAAATTTATTAAAAGAAAAATTTTATTAGAGGATCTAAAAGAATACAGTGAGATATTATCGATTGGCTCTGGTAGAGGTATTACCTCAATAAAAAAAATTCAAAGTGTTTTATGGGAGAGAGCGTCTACAAAATATTTTCAAAAATTAAAAAAAGATTATGAAACTATGATAAAAAGGAATTATTATGAAATTTAATCAACATTCCTTTGCTTTGAAAAAGCCTTTACTAGTAGGTATATGTAATTTTACACCTGACTCATTTAGTGATGGAGGAAAAACATTTTCACGATCTACTGCATTGAAACATATAAATGCAATGGTTAAAGATGGTGCACAAATTATTGATATTGGTGCTGAAAGCACTAGACCAAATAGCGAGCCAATTACATATATTGAAGAAATAAATCGTTTAGCCAAAATCTTACCATATTTAAACTATAAGAAATACCTTGTCTCTGTGGACTCGTATAAAATTGAGTCTCAAGAGTATGCACTGAAAAAAGGTGCCCATATCATTAATGATATTAATGGAGGATCAGAAGAGCTATTTAAACTTATAAAGAAATATAACGCAGGACTTTTCTTAATGCACAAAAGAGGAACACCAAAGGAAATGCAAAAAAAACTTAATTCTAGAGTAAATATGGTAAGTGAATTTGATTATTTTATTAAAAAAAGATTGAAAATACTTAATAAAATGAAGATTAATCTCAAAAAGGTATGGTTTGATCCTGGTATAGGATTTGGCAAAACACTAAATCAAAATTTACAATTAATGAAATCTTTGAAGAAATTCAGTAGTGCAAATATCCAAGTATTATTGGGATCCTCACGAAAAAGTTGGATAAACTATATTGACCCATCAAATGCTGATGAAAGGATTGGAGGCTCTTTAGCTTCTGTAGCGCATGCTCTCGAACAAAATATTCATACATATAGAATTCATGATGTCAAAGAGACAAATCAAATGATAAAAGTTTTGAAAGCATTAAATAAATGAAATTTTTTATCGAAATAGAAGAACTAAAAGTCGACACAATTATTGGAGTGTTCGAAGAAGAAAGGTTAAAACCCCAAACTATATTAATAAGTATAAAATGCCAGTTAGACATTGATCATAATCAAGATCTTGACAATATTGAAAATGTTACAAGTTATTCAGATATCAAAAATGAAATAATAAAATTTGTTTCAGCCTCTCAATATAAAACATTGGAAAAATTAATTACAGATCTTAAAAAACAACTAGATGATAAGTTTCCAATTCAAATAGAAAAATTAGAAATAAATAAAATTGAGATTGCTAAAAAATATAATGCAAAAAAAGTTAGCGTATCGATATAAATCATATATTGCTATCGGATCAAATGTAGGCAATTGGAGAAGTAATTTTAACAATGCATTAAACTTAATGAATAAATTTGGTCATGTTAAAAAGGTCAGTAGGGTTTATTTTACCAAGCCCTTTGGCTTAACCACCCAAAAATATTTTCATAATGCTGCCTTTTTATTTCTCACTAATTTATTTTTTAATGAGCTATTTATAAAAATGAACGCTGTAGAAAAGCTGATAAAAAAAAATAAACTTCTAGAGAATGGGCCAAGAAGAATTGATTTAGATCTTATTCAATTCGAAAACTTGAAAGTTAAAAATCATTTAATATCAATTCCTCATCCTTCCTCACATTTAAGAGATTTTGTTATACAGCCAGTATTAGACCTCAATCCTAATTTTATTGATTTAAAAACCCAATATACTTACAAAAGACTCATAAATAACTTAGAGGAACGATTTATTATTAAGAAATCTCGTCAAACCCAAGATTATCAAGGATTTTTTTAAGCTTTTCCTCATCCACACTATTAGATTGTTTTAAGCCTGTTGAAATATCAATTCCATGAGGAGATATTGTTTTAATTGCCTCTTTTATGTTATCTATATTTATTCCCCCACCAAGGTAGAGAGGTTTCGCAAAGATCTTTAATTGTTTGATTTGTTTTTCACATTCCACAAGAGATTTTTTTTCAATAGTATCTTTTCTGTAAATATTTAAATCATAATAAAAACTACTTATATTATTTAAAATCTCTTCAAAGAAATTATAGTCAAAATTCTCATAATTTACCGAAATTGAAATTTTTGCATCTGTTTTATTATTCAGCAATTCAATTTCTTCATTTTTATATTGATTAGATATGCAAACCTCTTTTATTGCTACATCATTTACGATACTAATTACTTCTTGTATCTGTATATTTCCAATCAATAAAATTGGATTTAATTTTAAATTGTAGGATGCAATAGTCAGTTCTTGAATTTCTTTAGTACTAAGTGTATTTGGGCCATATAAGTAATCACTTACAAGGCCCACCCTACTTACAGAGTACTTTTGAATTACTTCTAAAGATTTTTGATCTGTAATACCACAAACTTTAAGTTGGATATTACCATAATTGAACATTAATTAATTATTGTTCAATTCAAATCTATCGGCATTCATTACTTTGTTCCAAGCTTTAACAAAATCAATTACAAACTTTTCCTTGTTATCATCTTGTGCATACACTTCTGCATAAGATCTAAGTATAGAGTTCGATCCAAATACAAGGTCCGTTGAGGTTGCCGTCCATTTAACATTATTTGTTTTTCGATCAATAATCTCATAATGTCCATTAGACGCTTTCCATTTATTACTCATATCAAGCAAGTTAACAAAAAAGTCAGTTGTAAGAGCACCTACCTGGTCAGTAAAAACACCATGCTTATTCTCACCATAGTTAGCACCCAGAGCCCTCATACCTCCAACAAGTACAGTCATTTCAACTGCAGTAAGACCAAGTAAATGAGCTCTATCAAGCAACAACTCCTCTCCTCTTACTTCATAATTATCTTTTTGCCAATTTCTAAAACCGTCATGTATGGGTTCTAATTGAGAAAATGACTCAGAGTCAGTCATATCCTCAGAGGCATCTCCTCTTCCTGGGTTGAAAGGAACAGGAACGTTAAAACCCGCAGCTTCAATAGCTTTTTCTAGACCAACATTTCCAGCTAAGACAATTGTGTCTGCAATGCTAGCGCCTGCTTCTTTTGCAAGAGGTTCTAATATATCTAGCACTTTTGATAATCTTTGAGGCTCATTGCCTTTCCAATTTTTTTGTGGTGAAAATCTAATTCTCGCTCCATTAGCTCCCCCTCTTAAATCCGACCCTCTAAATGTCCTTGCACTATCCCATGCAGTTGAGACTAGTTCTTGAACAGTTAATTCAGAATTTCTGATTTTTTCTTTGAGTTGTTCCACATCAAAACTAGGTGTTCCAGCGGGAACTGGATCTTGCCAGATCAAATCCTCGTTTGGAAGGTCGTGTCCTATGTATCTAGATCTTGGACCCATATCTCTATGGGTAAGTTTGAACCAAGCTCTTGCAAAAGCATCACAAAAATACTCATGATCATTATGAAACTTTTTGGATATTTCTAAATAAATTGGATCTTTGATCATTGCCATATCAGCATCTGTCATGATTGGGTTATATCTAATTGATGGATCTTCTACGTCTACAGGCTTATCTTCTTCTTTAATATTGATAGGTTCATATTGCCAAGCTCCTGCAGGGCTTTTTTTAAGTTCCCACTCATATTTAAAGAGCATGTCAAAATATCCATTATCAAATTTTGTTGGCTCAGTAGTCCATGCACCTTCAATTCCAGATGTCACCGTATCTCTTCCAACTCCTCTGGAAGTATTATTCATCCAACCAAGGCCTTGTTCGTTAATTGCTGCCCCTTCAGGTTCTGCTTCAAGATTATCAGCATTACCATTACCATGCGTTTTACCAATAGTATGACCTCCTGCAGTAAGAGCAACAGTCTCTTCATCGTTCATAGCCATTCTTGCAAATGTCTCTCTAATATGCTGAGCTGTTTTTAATGGGTCAGGGTTACCTTCAAATCCCTCTGGGTTCACATAGATTAAGGCCATGTGATTTGCAGCAAGTGGACTTTCTAACGAAGAGGCATCTTCTTTATCTGAGTGTCTATCAGATGCTAATGCTTCTGTTTCTGGTCCCCAGTATATATCCTTGTTTGGGTGCCAAATATCCTCACGCCCATATGAAAAACCAAATGTTTTAAATCCTGTTGATTCATAGCCAATGTTTCCAGCTAAGATCATAAGATCAGCCCAGCTAATCTTGTTTCCATATTTTTTCTTAATCGGCCATAAAAGTCTTCTAGCTTTATCTAAGTTAGTATTATCAGGCCAAGAATTTAAAGGAGCAAATCGATGATCACCGGTTCCACCGCCACCTCTCCCATCAGCAGTTCTATAAGTACCAGCAGAGTGCCAAGCAAGCCTAACCATTAATCCTGCGTATGTCCCCCAATCAGCTGGCCACCAATCCTGACTTTCTTTCATTAATTTATGCATATCAGCTTCTAATGCTTTAAAATCTAATTTTTTTACTTCTTCTCTGTAATTATAAGTACCATTAAACGGTTTTGTTTTTTGATCATGTTGATGGAGAATATCTAGATTTAAATTTTTAGGCCACCAATCAGTTGATGACTTCTCCATATTTGAATTAGCTCCGTGAGCAACGGGACATTTGGCTTCGCTCATTTTTCTCTCCTACTTAATTAATATTGAAGTCATTAAAATTTAACCTGTAAGTAAGTCAACAATACGAATTGTCTCTGTTAATAATTTACAAAAATCCTTGAAATTATTTGCTTTTAAAGAACTGGTTATACAAAATGTAGGCAGCAAACATTCCAATAACTTGACAACTAATAAAAAATATTACAGTGGAGGGATTGATACCCGTAAATGACTCAGTAAACATTCTAGCAATTGTTACAGCCGGATTTGCAAAACTTGTAGATGATGTAAATATAAGAGCTGCTGTAATATAAATACCAACATTAAATGAAACTACATTTTTACCATCTGCTCTAGATAAAAGTATGACCAATAATAATCCAGTTGCAGCAAAAAATTCGGAAATATATATATTTGCCCCACTTCTTATATTTGAAGAAATCTCAATTACATTTAATCCAAAAATATAATTAGCAAAAAGTGTGCCTAGTACAGCTGCAATGATTTGTATTAGTATATAAAGAAATAAATCCCTAGAACTCAATTCTTTTTGTAAGAAAAATATAATTGAAACAATAGGATTAAAATGAGCTCCAGAAAAATTTGCAAATATTCTAATTATAAAAATTAGTGTGAAACCTATTACAACAGCATGACTAAATAAAATTACCATTTGATCATTCGTATATTGCTGTCCTGCTATGCCAGATCCAACAATTGATACTAATAAAATAAATGTGCCTATAAATTCAGATATGTATTTTTGCATTTTTAAAGTCTTAATGTATCATTGCTAAGTTTTAAAGAAATGTATTATGAATTTTTAGTTACATACCTTGATGCACCATTTCTATTGCTATCTGCTGTAACCACTGGTTTGATAATTCGTATTTTTTATAAACAGTATATGAATACAAAGCTACCAATGAGGGTAGTTATTTCTATAGCTCTTTTTCTTATTAATGCGATTATTTTAGTTCCTGGAATTGTCTTTTTATATAGATGGGTAATGTTATGTGGTTTTTACCAACCAAGCGGTGTTTTTGAAACAGGGTATGGTTGTAGTGGGGACGTTTTTAGTCTACTTGTTCCAGGGCTTTTTTTACTTTCGTAAACATTTCATCGACCTGATTTTCTTTAATTATTAAAGGTGGAGAAAAAGCAAGCGTATCTCCGTTAGCTCTTACCATTAAGCCAAGATCCCAAGCTTTTTTCATAGCTTCAAACCCTCTTGCACCAACAGCGTTACCTTTAGGCTCTAATTCGAGTGCAGCAATCACTCCTAAATTTCTAATATCGATTATATGTTTTGTTCCCTTCAGGCTATGAGCGGCTTCTTCAATAATAGGAGCCATATGAGCAGCATTATCAAATAATCCCTCTTCTTGATAAATATCTAGTGTTGCTAAGGCTGCAGCGCAAGCAACAGGATGACCAGAGTAAGTATATCCATGAAATAATTCTATTGGAGCATCTGCATTTTCCATCATTGACTCATAAATAAAGTCTTGAACTATGGTTGCACCCATAGGGATGGTGGCATTTGTAATGCCTTTTGCACATGAAATAATATCTGGTGTTACACCAAAAAACTCAGAGCCAGTTGCTTTTCCCATACGGCCAAAAGCAGTTACGACTTCATCAAAAATTAATAAAATGTCATGTTTTGTGCAGAGCTCTCTTAATCTTTTTAAGTATCCTTTAGGCGGAGGCAGCGCACCAGTTGATCCAGCAATTGGCTCAACAATTACAGCTGCAATAGTTGATGCATCATGCAATTGAACAAGACGCTCTAAATCATCGGCAAGTTCTGCTCCATGTTCAGGTTCACCTTTTGAAAAAGCATTTAATTTTAAATTGTGGGTATGGCGTAAATGGTCAACACCATTTAGCATTGATCCGAAGTACATTCTATTTTTTACCATACCACCTACGCTTATTCCTCCAAAGCCAACACCATGATAACCTCTTTCGCGACCTATTAATCTAGTTTTAGATGAGTGTCCGCGTGCACGTTGATAAGCTAGCGCAATTTTCAATGCACTATCTACTGCTTCAGATCCTGAATTAGAAAAGAAAACATGATTCATTCCTTCAGGAAAAATCTCTGCTAAACGATTAGCTAGTTCAAATTGTTTTGGATGTCCAAATTGAAAAGGTGGAGAGTAATCAAGATTTTCAATTTGTTTATTTACAGCTTCTTGAATTTTTTTTCTACCATGACCAGCGTTTACACACCAAAGCCCTGCAGTGCCATCTAAAATTTCTCGATTATCGTCACTAATAAAATGCATATCTTTAGCACCGACTATAATTCTTGGATCTTTCTTAAATACTTTGTTAGGAGTGAAAGGCATCCACAGCGGTTCTAAATTATTTGGCTTATTCATTTTCTCTCTTGATTTTAATAGAGATACATTATTCCCTCACAATTGCTTCAGCAAGGGTAATAATGTCATCTTTTAGGGTAGGGAGAGGGCAGCGTGGACTGCCCTCATAACAATCACATTTTTGATCCGATGAAACCTGCTATGAACCAAATAATCATAACTATAAAGGGGTAGTGTCCTGTAAACATATCTGCCATTTAAACCTCCATGATTCCTTTAATTAGGTTATAGGATTTCATTGTAATATGCAATATTTGCATATTAATAGACAAATTTTGTTAATTTATCCACATTTATTGTGAATTATGGGGATTAATTATGCATTTTTTTTATACCAATAAGCACCATTGTTATTTCTTCGTCCTTATAATAAGTATAACTAGCTTATGAGCGTTGTTTCGAAAACAATCAAATATTTACTCGATAAAAACATATCAGTTTCAACAGCAGAATCTTGTACTGGTGGTTTGCTTGCAGCAGAATTTACAGCTGTGTCTGGTATATCTAAAATTTATAAAACTGGTTTGATAACATATTCAAATGACTCAAAAATTAAAAATCTCAAAGTCAAACCAAGTACTATCAAAAGGTACGGTGCAGTCAGCCGTCAAGTATGTGCTCAAATGTGTTTACATTTGCACAAAATTTCCAAAAGTCAGCTAACATTTTCAACTACAGGTGTAGCTGGTCCAAACGGTGGTACTAAATCAAAACCTGTAGGTTTAGTTTTTATCGGATTATATTTTAAAAAAAATGTTTATATCGAACAATTAAATTTCAATCCAAAACTTTCTAGAATTCAAATTCAAAAAGGCACAGTGAAAGAATGTTTTCACATGTTAAATAATATTATAGATGAGCTATAAGCGAAATTATAATAGTTTACTACCTGATGATTTCGAGCTCAGTAAAGAATTTGAAAATATCATTGAGCAACTAGAAAGCACAAAAGATCATTTTTATATTACTGGTAAAGCAGGTAGTGGTAAGTCTACACTATTGGCCTACTTTCGATCTATAACAAAGAAGAATACAGTTGTTCTTGCTCCAACAGGAGTTGCTGCAATTCGAGTTAAAGGACAAACTATTCACTCATTTTTTGGTTTTCCACCAAAGGTTATTCAAACACGACATATAAAAAAAGTAAGACAAATCGAAATTCTTCAAAATTTGGAAACATTAATTATTGATGAGATATCTATGGTTCGTGCTGATGTTTTTGATGCGATTGATTATAGCCTTCGTGTTCACAGAAAAAAACTTACACAACCATTTGGCGGAGTTCAGTTAATAGTTTTTGGGGATTTATTTCAACTACCACCAGTTGTGAATATGGATGAGTCAGGACTTCTACAGCGCATTTATCCTAAAGGTCATTTCTTCTTTCACTCAAATATTTTCCAAGACGCACAATTTAAAACACTTGAACTACATAATATTTATCGACAAAAAGATGACCATTTTATTCATTTGCTTAACTCTGTAAGAGATGGCTCAATTACTCACACGCAGATCGAGAATATACACGACTCTTTAACTGATCACATTGAGATGGATGAAGGTAAAATCATACTTACTACAACTAATGCTCGAGCGAGTAGCATTAATCAAAAATATTTAAGCCAGTTAAATCAGGAGGAGTTTTCTTACAGGGGACAAGCTACTGGCCAATTTTATAAAGAATTATTTCCCACTGATGAAATCTTGAAATTAAAAAAAGGAGCCCAAGTAATTATGATTAAAAATGATCCTGAAAAAAGGTGGGTTAATGGATCCATTGGTATAATTCATGATATCGCTCAAAAAAAAATAAAAGTAAAAATCAATAATAAAATATATGAGGTTAAAAAAGAAAAATGGGATCGTATTCAATATACCTATGATGATGATCAACAAGAAGTTCAAGAGGAAATAACAGGATCTTTCAAACAGTATCCAATGAGATTAGCTTGGGCAATTACAATTCATAAAAGCCAGGGACAAACATTTGAAAAAGTTATTATAGATATGAGTCAAGGTTCTTTTGCTCCAGGACAACTTTATGTTGCACTAAGTAGATGTATAAGTTTGGAAGGTATAGAACTGCTAAGACCTATTAAAAAATCAGATATCATTGTTAACAATCAATTGATAGGTTTCCAAGACAGATTAATTTAAGATGGGTAAAAAAATATTATATAGTATTGCAGTGTTTGGCATTATTGGTTTAGGCCTATATATTTCTTCGACATTTGAATACCATGAATACTATGAGGAATGTGAAAAACAAAGCAACACACAAGGAGGTATAGAGTCTTGTGTTGATTTTATGATAGAGGAAGCAAAAAAATGATTTATCTCAAAGATAGTTATACAAAGAGCTTTGAAGAAAAAATTTTATTAGTCGAGAGTGACAAAATCATTACTCAAGATAGTTCTTTTTATGCTCAAAGTGGTGGGCAACCCGGAGACAAGGGAGTACTTGAAATTAATGATAAAAAATTCAATGTTATCAACACAGTTAAACATGAGTTAGGTATTGCCCATGTTGTTGACTCAGAAAATCTAAATCTATCTGGGCAAATAAAAGGCCATATTGATTGGGATCATCGATATCGCTTAATGAAAATGCACACCACAATGCACTTAATGTGTGCAGCATTACCTTATTATGTTACAGGAGGATCAATTGGTTTAGAAAAAAGTAGGATTGATTTTGATTTAGGTGAAGAAACATTTGAATTTGAAACTTTAAATAAAATCATTAATGAATTTATTCAACAATCTCATTCTATTTCTTATCAGTGGATAACAAATGATGAGCTAGATCAAAAACCTGAACTAGTGCGAACCTTGTCAGTTAAACCGCCAAGAACAAATGATAAAATTCGCCTTGTTAAAATAGGAGATATTGATTTACAACCGTGTGGGGGAACTCACGTAGCAAATACAAATGAAATTGGCGAATTCAAATTTATGAAGTATGAGAGTAAAGGAAAAATGAATAAACGTGTTCAGTTTACTCTCATATAATGCACAAAGCATCTTTTAAAGATTTTTTACTTTTATTTTTATTAGCTGGTATATGGGGAAGTGCGTTCTTTAACATCAAAATTGCCTCAGAAAGCTATACACCAATGGCACTTGCCTTTGGTAGAATTTTTTTTGCTGCAATAGTAATGCTTGTTTACTGTTGGATAAGAAAAATTTCAATTGAAGCATTTGGAGAGAATTGGTTATGGTACGCAACTATAGGATTTGTGAATTTAGTTCTCCCCTTTTTTTTTATTTCATTCGGCATATTAAAGGTTCAAAGTAATCTAGCAGCAATCTTGATGTCTACGGCACCTATTGCAGCAACAATCTTAGGGCATTTATTTATTCAAAATGAAAAAATTAATCTTTTAAAATTTGTTGGAATATTAATTGGCTTTCTTGGTATCGTTTATTTATTTTCAGATAACATTCTAATCAATCAGTCAAATATCTTTTATGCTTTTATGGTAATCTTGGGTCCAGTTTGTTACACCATAGGTGGACTATTTTCACTCAAGCTAAAACATATAAAAAATGAAGTACTTACATCAAGTATTTTAATTTGGGCAGTTATTCTTTTATTACCAATTATGTTCATTTTTGAAAATCCAACAGAATTGAGACCCTCTCTTAATGCTACAATTTCTCTTCTGTATCTTGGTATTGTTGCGACAGCGATAGCTTGGTTAATGAGATTTTATATTCTTAAAAATAACGGCTTAGTTTTTCAATCACAAGTTGCCTACATCATTCCAATTTTTGGTTTGATATTTGGATATCTTTTTTTAAACGAAAAAATAACTTATAAAATTATTGTTGCCCTTATTGCTGTTTTAATAAGCACTTACTTAATTGAAAAAAGTAAAAAAAATAAGATTACTGATAAACTATCTTGATGTTATTTGCTTATAATATACTGTACGCAATCTAATTATGTCAGCAGATATCTTAATTAAAATTGATAATTTAAAAAAAACTTTTCAAGGAGGTTTAGAAGCCCTTAAAGGAGTCAATTTAGAAATTCAAAGAGGTGAAATTCTTGCACTTCTTGGTCCAAATGGTGCTGGAAAAACAACACTTATTAATGCCATATGTGGGATAGTCTTACCTACATCAGGAACCATTTCAGTTGATGGATATGATGTTGTTAAAGATTTCCGAAAAACTCGATCGATGATTGGTCTTGTGCCTCAAGAACTACATTTAGAAGCCTTTGAAAAAGTTTTTCAAAATGTTTCTTACACAAGAGGTCTTTATGGTAAGAAAAAAGATCCTGCATACATAGAAAAAATTCTTAAAGATCTCAGCCTTTGGGATAAAAAAGATAGTAAGCTTCGTGAGCTCTCTGGTGGTATGAAGAAAAGAGCATTAATTGCAAAGGCATTGAGTCATGAACCAAAAATACTTTTTCTTGACGAGCCTACTGCAGGTGTCGATATTAATTTGCGAAGAGATATGTGGAGAGCAGTGAAAGAACTCAAAGAAAATGGAGTAACAATTATTCTTACTACTCATTATATCGAAGAAGCTGAGGCTATATCTGATCGAGTATCTGTAATCAATAATGGCGAAATTATAATCACTGATAATAAGAATGATTTAATGCGAAAAATGGGTCAAAAGAATTTAACTATAGAATTTCAAGAGCCTTTTAGTCAAATCCCATCTACTTTAGAGTCGTATAACTTAAAAATGAATAATAATAATTCTTTAACATATTCATATGACTCTCATGGATCTTCGACTGGTATTACTGCACTTCTTCAAGACATAAAGACAGCTGGTCTAAAATTAAAAGATTTAAATTCCTCCCAGACATCGCTGGAGACGATATTCGAAAAACTTTTGGAGGAGAGTGTATGAACTGGACAGGCATAATGGCGATTTACTTGCATGAAATGGATCGAATGAGAAGAACAACTGTTCAAAGTATATTTTCTCCTGTGATATCATCCTCTCTTTATTTTGTAGTCTTCGGTGCTGCAATCGGCAGTCGCATCCCTGTGATTGAAGATATATCATATGGTTCTTTCATAGTGCCTGGTATGATAATGTTAGCTTTACTTACACAAAGTGTCTCAAACGCTTCCTCAGGTATCTTTTTTCCAAAATTTCTTGGAACTATAAATGAAATTTATGCTGCCCCACTATCAACAACAGAGATTGTTATTGGTTTTGTTGGCGCGGCCACTACAAAATCAATAATTTTAGGAAGCTTAATATTAGCAACAGGGTTATTTTTTGTTGAAATATATATTATGCATCCTTTTACAATGATTTTAATGCTCGTCTTAACATCTTTAACTTTTAGCTTACTAGGTTTTCTCATAGGGATGTTGTCATCAAATTGGGAGGAGCTATCAATATTTCCTACACTAATTTTATCTCCACTTGTATTTCTTGGCGGCTCGCTGTATTCAATCAACTGGTTACCAGAGTTCTGGCAGAACGTTTCTTTGGTAAATCCAGTTCTTTACTTAGTAAGTGGTTTTCGATGGAGTTTTTATGAAATGGCTGATGTAAGTATTACAACAAGTTTGATTATGATATTTACTTTTTTAATTCTAAATATTTCTGCAATTATTTATATATTTTCAAAAGGCTTCAAAATTAAAGACTAGTAACAGATGTCAAATAGGATCGTCTGGTTTAAGAAGAATTTAAGATTTAAAGACAATGAAATTCTTATTGATGAAAATAAAAGATCTATATTAATTTACATTATAGAACCCGAGCTGTGGAAGCAAAAAGATATGTCTTTAAGGCAATGGCAATTTACATTAGAGAGTGTAAATGACCTTAAACGACAATTATTAAAAAATAATTTATATTTAAATATCTTTTTTGGTGACGCGATTGAAATATTCAAGTTTTTAAAAGATAAACATAGCTTTTCAAGCGTAATTAGCGAACAAGAAACAGGTATTGAATGGACTTACCAAAGAGATAAAAAATTAAAAAAATTTTTTTTTCAAAATAAAATTGATTGGATTGAGTGCTCTTACCCAGGCGTTAAAAGAGGACAACATGATAGAAACCTATGGGCAAAAAATTTTGGAAACGAGATTATTAAAAAGTCTAATTTGCCCATTATAAAACAATCAGTTAATTTAGAATTAACAAACCATGAATTACCAAAATTTTTTTATGATTCAACACCATGTCCATATAGGCAAAAGGGTGGATCTGTCGAAGCAGAAAAATTGCTTCAGTCTTTTTTAAATAAAAGAGGTGAAAATTATCAATTTGAGATGTCTAGCCCGATAACTGCTGAAAAAAGCTGCTCAAGATTATCAACTCATTTGACATACGGTACAATATCACACCGCACAGTTTTTCAAGAGGCCGAAAAAAAAAGAGATCTAATAAAGCATACCAATAAAAATTTTGCTAAATCTATAAATTCATTTTTATCTAGGTTATATTGGAGATCGCATTTTATTCAAAAATTAGAGGATCAGCCATCAATTGAACATGTAAGCTTTATTCCTGTGTATGATCAAATACGTGATAAAGATGAAGAGAAATTAGAGGCTTGGATTGAAGGTAAGACCGGAGTTCATTTTATCGATGCATGTATGATTTATTTAAGAAATTATGGATGGATCAATTTTAGAATGAGAGCAATGTTAGCATCATTTGCTTCTTATAATTTATGGCTTGATTGGAGATATTTTGCGCCACGCTTGGCAGCGTTGTTTACAGACTTTGAACCTGGAATTCATTATAGTCAAATACAAATGCAATCAGGTACAACCGGTATCAATACGATTAGAATGTATAATCCTTATAAACAAGCTATGGATCAAGATCCTCTCGGTAAATTTATTAAGTCACAAATTCCTGAAGTAAAAAATTTCCCACCTGCTTTTTTTCATAATCCCCCAAAAAAAAGTTTGAACGTAAATTTGTTCGATAATGAGTTTCAAAAAGAAATAATAAATGTTAAAGAAACTTCTCAGTATGCTAGAAAAAAAATTTTTGATATTCGCAAATCACAAGAACATAAAATACTTGCAAAAAATGTTTATTTAAAACATGGTAGTAGAGGAAGAAATTGAACTAATCTATGTTTGAAAAACCTGATTATATCGTAATTGGTTCTGGATCAGCAGGATCTACAATCGCTTACAGACTTGGGGAAAACCCTCAATTAAAAATTCTAGTATTAGAATTTGGCGGCAATGACAATAGTCCTTTTATACAAATGCCTGCAGCACTCTCATACCCAATGAATATGAATAAATTCGATTGGGGCTATAAAGCAGAACCCGAGCCTACTTTAAATGGTAGGTCTCTCGTGTGCCCTAGAGGTAAAGTTATAGGAGGGTCTTCGTCAATTAATGGAATGATTTATGTAAGGGGTAATGCTGGTGATTATAATCAATGGGCAGAAAGTGGTGCAAAAGGTTGGGATTATCCCGATGTCCTTCCATATTTTCAAAGAATGGAAGCAAGCCACGGAGGCAATTCAGAGTTTAGAGGAAAATCAGGTCCTCTAAACATAACTCATGGCAAAAGAGATAACCCATTACACAATGCTTTTGTAAAAGCTACCGAGCAGGCGGGATACACCTACACTGATGACTACAATGGCTTTCGACAGGAGGGTTTTGGACCAGCTGATATGACCGTTTGGAAAGGCTCTCGTTTTTCAACAGCAAAAGCTTATTTAAAGCCTGCATTAGCGAAAAAAAATGTACAACTCATAACAAAGGTTCTAGTCGATAAAATAATTTTTCAAGAAGACAAAGCTAAGGGAGTTGAAGTATACCATCGGGGCCAAAAAAAAACCTTTAGTGCAAATATTGGTGTAGTTTTATCAGCTGGCGCTATCAATAGTCCAACAATTCTTCAAAGATCGGGTATTGGAGAGGGCAATGATTTAAATAATTTGGGGATCAAGGTTATTAAAAACTTACCAGGTGTTGGTAAAAACTTACAAGATCATTTAGAAGTTTATTTTCAAGTCAAATGTTTACAACCAGTAACACTTAATAAATATTTAAATCCTTTTTCTAAATTACTTATCGGCATGCAATGGATGTTTCTTAAAAGTGGGCCAGGTGCAACAAACCAATTTGAAACTCTTGGTTTCATTCGCTCTGATAAAAACATACCATATCCTGATATACAATTTCATTTTCTTCCAGTCGCAATTAGATATGACGGAAAGGCGCCTAGCGAAGGTCACGGTTTTCAATTGCATGTAGGGCCAATGCGTTCAAAATCTAGAGGTTTTGTAAAATTAAAATCTAGTGACCCATTTGATTCACCAACTATAAAATTCAATTACATGTCTCATGAAGATGATTTTCCAAACTTTAGAAAATCACTTAGACTTAGTAGAGAGATACTAAGTCAAGATGCCTTAGTTCCTTTTAAAGGAGATGAAATTCAACCTGGTGATGACGTTGTTTCGGATGAAGGTCTCGACGAATTTATAAAAAATAATTGTGAAAGTGCTTATCATCCATGTGGTACCTGCAAGATTGGAAAAGAAGATGACCCTTCTTCTGTCGTTCTAAACGATTGCAAAGTAAAGGGTTTTTCAAATTTATTTCTTGCAGACTCATCAATTTTTCCTCAAATATGTAATGGCAATCTTAATGCTCCATCTATAATGACGGGTGAGAAAGCCTCAGATCATATTTTGGGAAAACCTCTTTTAGCACCATCAAATCTACAGCCTTATACCCATCCAAATTGGCAAAATTCACAAAGATAAAATTAATGATCAGGTTAGTGCTTTTGTTTCTGGTACTCCCATTTACCGCATACTCTGATAAACATATTCCATATTATAAATCTCTTGCTCATGATGAGTCTTGGCTACGTCACTATCCAGAAAATCAAGATTTGAATAAACAAACTGAGAAGTTTCTCCTTACAGAGGAAAATATGCCTGTAAAGGTTATTGAAGAGTTTAGAAATAGTTGGAGTTCTTATACAGACTGGTACCGCATTGAATTATTTAATGGAATACAAGGTTGGATTGCTCACAATCAGTTATCTAAAAAAAGAACATTGCTGATACTTGAGGATATTGAGCTGTATGCATTGAAATCTTATGACCCTGAGTCTTGGATGACTATTCAAAAAGGAGTAATACTTGCACCAAAAATTGTAAACTTGTTAGAGGTAAAAGAAACAATGGTGAAAGTAAGTATACCTGAGGGCAATAAATCCTCTATTAAAGGATGGATACCCATAGATGACAGATTATGGGGAGTCTCTGATAAAGAAAAGCAAATTTTAAATGATTAAATACTTACTATTTACATTACTCGTGGTACAAGACTTGATGGCCTATAATGAATCGCCTTATAAAGTAGTTCATCAGACAGATACATATGAAATTAGATTTTATGAGGAGCGTCTGGTGGTTCAAACCCAATACACTAATCAAAATAATGGATTTCGAAAACTTTTTAATTATATTTCTGGCAATAATAAACAAAGTGAAAAAATTTCAATGACCACACCAGTGAATGTTACTCAAATTGAAAACGAGTACGTTATGCAATTTTATTTACCAAGTAAATACAAACCAAATGAAATACCTTTACCATCAGATAATTCAGTAAAAATTTCTTCAATTGAGCCAGGTTATTTTGCAGTAATTAGATATTCTGGTTTTGCTTCCGATAAAAATTTTTATAAACACCGAGATGTTTTAAAAAGTGAGTTAATTACTGATAATATTGAAGTAATTGGACCCGCTATTAAAGCTACTTATGATGGTCCGTTTACATTGCCTAATCTTCGAAGGAATGAAGCAATCTATCAAGTTGGTTGGAAGAATCCTCTTTAAGTCACAAACACTTGCTTATTGATCTAAGATTTAGTCTTGCTCCTTTTATTATTTTAATCATATTTATTGATGTTTTTTTTACCAATATGACTGATTTTATTGGACAATCTGGGATATTCACTAGATGCATAGTTTCATTAACTTCTTAGCATTATTTTTTTTTTGATTCAGTATTTATAAGTTTCTCAACTCAAAAATAAGAGAGGTATTTATGAAACTAATAACAGCAATTATCAAGCCCGATAAAGTTGAAGCTTTGAGACAAGCACTCACAGGTGTGGATATCCAAGGTTTAACTATTGTTGAGGCTAAAGGATATGGGCGCCAGAAGGGTCATACCGAACTGTACCGAGGCGCAGAATATGAGGTACATTTTCTTCCTAAATCTCGAGCAGAGGTTTTAGTAGATTCTGCAGACGTCGAAAAAGTCATCACAACAATTTCTGAAGCAGTAAAATCAGGAAAAATTGGAGATGGCAAAATTTTTGTAACTGAAGTGCAAGAAGTTGTCCGAATACGTACAGGAGAACGAGGCGCTGAGGCAATTAAATAAGGAGATCCAATGAAAAAAATATTAACTTTCTTAATCCCTACTTTGCTTTTCTCTGGAGTTGCAAGTGCGGAAGTATCTGCTGAAACAGCTTTTGTATTTAATACATTTTTATTTGTTTTTAGTGGAGTCTTAGTGATGTTCATGGCATTAGGTTTTGCCATGTTAGAAGCTGGATTTGTTCGTAAAAAAAACACATCAGCAATTTTATTAAAAAATATAGCTTTATACTCAATTGCAGGAATAATGTTTTATTTAATCGGTTACAGTTTAATGTATGTAGATGTTTCAGGTTGGATAGGTTCATTAGGTGGTATGTTTTACGATACTGCTGATGATTTAACAGCTGCAACTGAAGAGGGTGGCTACTCTTTAGCATCAGATTGGTTCTTCCAAATGGTATTCTGTGCAACAGCAATTTCAATTGTCTCTGGTGCTTGTGCAGAGAGAATTAAAGTATGGCCGTTTATGATATTCGCTGCATTTATGACAGGAATTATTTACCCAATTTATGGTTCATGGACTTGGGGCGGTGGATGGCTCACAGAAATGGGCTTTTCTGATTTTGCTGGTTCTACAATTGTTCATTCAGTTGGTGGCTGGGCCGCATTAACAGGTTGCTTAATTCTAGGACCTAGAGCTGGTAAATATGGTAAAGATGGTAAAATTACTCCAATTGCAGGAGCAAACATGCCTTTAGCTTGTCTTGGAACCTTCATCCTTTGGTTTGGATGGTTTGGTTTTAATGGTGGATCTCAATTAGCTCTAGGTAGTGCTGCTGATGCGTCCGCAATGTCAATAGTAGTTGTAAATACCAATATCGCTGCTTGTGGTGGTGTTGTAGCTGCAATCATTTTATCTCAATTAATGTATAAAAAGATTGACTTATCAATTGCATTAAATGGTGCCATTGCTGGCCTTGTAGCAATTACTGCCGGTCCTGATTTGAGTAACCATTTCCTATCAATGATCGTAGGTGCTATTGGCGGTATCCTTTGCACAATTGCTATCCCAATGCTAGATAAAATGAAAATCGATGATGTTGTTGGAGCAATTTCTGCTCACTTAGTTGCAGGTATATGGGGAACATTAGCTGTCGGTATCTTTGGTAGTGGTGATTTCATAGTTCAGTTAATAGGAATAATAGCTGCAGGTGTTCTGGTTGTACCAGTTAGCGGTATATTCTTTTATATATTAAAAGGTACTGTAGGCTTAAGAGTGTCTGAAGAGACTGAAGCTTCTGGTCTTGACAGTGCAGAACTTACCACAGACGCTTATCCAGAATTTAAATAAATCTAATTATAGTACTCCTAAAAAGGGCGCACTTTGCGCCCTTTTTTATTTAAAAAAATCAGAATTTTATTATTTATAAAAAGTTTAGTATCTAAGATTATTTATATAAGATAGTCTTTCAATGAGTAAGCTTTTAAATCCAAATATTTATTTCATTGCAATTTTTTTTATTATATTAAGATTTCTAGATATAGAATTACCAATAAAAGGAGCATTTTTTATAATAATTAGCTTATTATTAATTTATGTAGATCAAAAAAAAATTAAAAAAAAAATTTTTTTTACAATTTTAGTTTTTTTATCTATTTTTTTTTTATTTAATGAAAAGAAAACTATTTTTGAAGTTTCTACAATACTAAAAATTACCTCAAGTTCTGAAGAGTTTTATGAAAAAATTATAGGTAAAGAAAAATACTCATTAATAAAAACAAAATATTTAAATGATAACGAAAAGTGTATTTTGGAAATTAGTGATTGTTATAATAACGGCGAATTTGAAAATAGAATAATTACATCACCTGATCAATTTCTCTTGAATATTAATGATAATTTCACGAGAAAAATATCTAAAATAAGTTTTAAGAATTTAGGAAATTTAAGGGCGCCATTTGTAAATACCAGAGATGGAAGAATAAACCCAAATTATATTCATAAATTTGAAACACCATACATAATAAAATTTACAAATTTAAACACACTAAAAGAAATTTGCTTTAAAGGTTACTTAATAGTTGAATATGAAGATAGGAAAAATAAAGTCTTTGATACAGATGACTTATATTGCATCTCAAATAACTTAAATATCAAAGAATTAGTTGGTTTCAGTACTAAAAGTAATAACCTAGAAATATATTCAAAAAAAAGTAGTTATTTCGATGAATACACTGATGAGGTATTATTATTAATTTTTTTAATAATTTTGATATCAAACATTAATTACTTAAAATTAAAAAATAACTTAAAACTCTTTATTCCTACATTAATAAGCGTATTTATTATTTTTTTTATATCAAAGTTTGATTTATGGTTTGGAGTATTTAATTTATTTAATTTTTATTTTTTCGGTTTCGAGGGTGGTGATGGTTTAACATATATCAATTTTGTTAATGATTTATACTATAACTTTATAAATGGAAACATTTTAGGTTTCATTAGAGGTGGTGAGAACGTATTTTATTTTACACCTGGATTAAGATATTTCTTATTTATAAATCAAATTATATCAGGGGATTTCTATTACCTATACTTTTTCATTTTATTTTTCCTGCCAAAAATTATTTTTAATTTTTTTAATGTTCGATTTAATAATAAAATTGCATATATAGTTACTATTTCCTTTTTATTAATTCCATTATTTCATCATTTAGGATTTAGTTATTATCAATATATCAGACATGCATATCGATTATTTCCAGAGTCTCTGGGTTATATGTTTTTTATTTTTGGCCTGACAATGTTTTTAAACAATTTTAAAGAGAATTACGTGCAAATGAATTTATTATTTGCAATTTCCGTTTTTTTGAGACCCAATCTGGTTGTATCAATAGTTTTAATTGTTCTAATCAAAACAATTATTGAAAGAGTAAATATTTTTAATTTAAAAAAATTAATTTATTTGACTTTAATTTCATCAATATACTTGTTCCCTTTAATACATAATTACTATTTTGGTAATTCACTTACTTTGTTTACTGGCTATGGGTCTAGAATACTTAGCTTAGAGAATATATTATCAAAGGATATTGAATTCTATTTAGATAGAATAGTGTCAATTAATCTTCCTTTTTTAATTTTAATTTTTATACCTAAGTTGAATAATTATTTCAAAATTATACTAATAACACAATTTCTGACTTTATTTTGGTTTGATATGAATGAAAGATACTATTGGATGTATTGGTTTATTTCATTAACTATGATTTTGGATATACTAGTTAAACATAAATTTAAATGGCAATTCCTAAAAAAATTTACTTTAAATTAAGACCTCTTATTTTACCAGTATATGAAATTGTTAAATGGATTCCAAATAATGCATATATTTTAGACCTAGGTTGTGGAAAAGGAGTCTTAACAAAATACTTAAAAGATTTTATTCAATATTTAGGAGTAGATATGACTGTTCCTGCACATAGTAATGAAGATAATATAAATTACATTCAATCAGACTGTTTAAATTTTATTAATAGAGATATTAGTAACTATAATACCTTTATGATTATTGATTTACTCCATCATTTACCAAAAAAAAAACAAATATTTTTTCTTGAAAATATAATTTTAAAAATGAAAAATGGAGACATTCTTATCATTAAAGATATTTATCCTAGAAATTTTATAACTAAATTTTGGAATTCTCTTCATGATTTTTTGATTTCAAAGCAAATTATAAATTATTTCGATTTCGGTAATTTTGAAAAAAATTTAGATATTAATTGTAAAATCATAAACAAATATCATAAAAGAATCTTATTATATGATCATTATTTTCTAATTTTAAAAAAGTTATAAATTAAAGCTAAAAATGCTAAAGAATAATAAAACTAAAACTAAATTCAATTTATTACTGTAAATGAATATTACAACATCTTGTACCTTATTTTTTTGGATGTATAGGAAATTTATTATTATAAAAATTAATAAAAAAAGATTTAGAATTGATAAATATATATTTTGAAATACGATATTATTGCTCGTGTCTAAAATGTATAATAAGAAAGTTATAATTGAAACCAATCCAAATATTAATTGAAGAAATTTTAGTATTTTATTATCAATTTGATTATAAGGTCTATTAACAAAGTCATGATCTATTTCATAAAGTCTTTTGTTTGAACCAATCATTAAAAATACAGAAAGACAAAAAATAAAAAAATAATTAGTAATTTCAATTTCAAAAACCACTGATCCATAATAAATTCTAATTAAATGAAAACTGGCAATTGTAAGAATATCTATATACTTAATTTTTTTTAAGAATAAATTATATAAAATTGATAGACCAATATAACAAATAATTATCGATGATATTTTAGAATTAAAATAGCTTAAAAAAATTAATCCATAAATATAATAATTTTTTTTTTTATAAATATTAAATGAGTAATTTAATTTTTTATTTTGAAGGTCCTTTTCATAATCATAAATATTATTAAAAAAATAAACAATAGAGCTAGCAATAGAAAAAATTACGAAATGAATAATATATTGATTAAAATAAAAAAAATTAAGTGAATTTGCAGCAAATACTGGCAAAAATATTGAAAAATTTTTTACCCAATGATGTATTTTAAATAGAAAAAAAAAGCTCTTTAAATTATGCATTTTTAAATATTTATTCATTCTTGTAATATTCTGATTTTTTAATGAAATATGTTTTAAGATAAAATAATACATATATAGGATATGCCAACAACTGAATTACGTAATTTATATTAAAGATAAAAATGATAATTTTTAAAAGATCAACTTTAACTTACAAAATTTTTCCAAAATTAACTGAGTTTTATATTAGTAAATTAAGTGCTAGCCGTTTGGATAAATTATTTTTTGATATTTGTAATAAATTTTCAATTATAAATTTTATAGATTGTGGTGCCAATATTGGAGCAACTTCATTCAAAGCTAATAAAATGGGATTTAATACGATAGCGATTGAACCTAATCCAATTGCTTTTAAAAAAATCATAATGAAGTCAAACAACAAATTTACTAAAATTAATATTGGTTTAAGTGATAAAGTAACTGTTCTTAAATTAAATTGTCCTGAGCATCTCAATATTGCTGGATACTCTACATTTCTTCAACCCTCAAAAAAACATAAACACTTTAAAAAATTAATAAAAAACGTACAGATCGAAGTTCCTATAACCACTTTAGATCATCTTAATAACAATTTAAAATTTACTAATCAACACACAGCTTTATGGATAGACGTAGAAGGTATGCAAAAAGAAGTATTAACAGGTGGAAAAGATTTAATAAAAAATAAAAATTGTAAAGTAATAAAAATTGAAATTGAAAAAAACAATATATTTAAAAATCAATCTTGGTACGCTGAAGAAATTGAAAATTATTTAATTAGTAAAGGCTATAAGACAATATTTAGAGATTTTGAATACTCTAATTCGTTTAATATCATACTTATAAAAAAAAAAGACAAACATTTACTTGAAAATGAAATTAATAAAGCTATCAATGATGTTTATGAATATATTGGTAATGCTTCTTTTTTCAAAGTGGTTAAGCATAACTTTCATGAAAAGATTTTTAAAAATTTCCTTAAATTTTTTAAAAATTTAATTATCAAAATTTTTGGCCTTAAAGTTGGTAATATTATCGCTAGTGCGATTGGATCTGAAACAAGTTCGCAATATTTAAAAGATCACAACAAGGATTAATATTGTTCAAAAAATACAAAATTTCAATTTTCTTATTGTGATATATAAATTTAAACTAAATAAAAACATTTTATAAAAAGTATTTTTGTTTTTGAAATTATTTATATATGAAAGTTAGATTAATTTATCAATAACAGAAGTGATTTTTGTACTATCAGGTTTGGTCATAGATGACCAACTTTTAACTAATTGACCCTCTCCATCAAAGAGATACTTATAAAAATTCCACTTAGGAGTTTCATTATATTTAGATGTCATCCAGCTGTATATTGGATGAGCATTTTCACCAACAACACTAATAATTTCTGATATAATAAATTTGGTTTCATAATTAACTAAACAAAATTCTTTAATTTCCTCATTGTTGCTCAATTCTTGGTGAAAACTATTTGAAGGAGTTCCAATTATTACTAAATTCTTTTCAAAATACTCACGATGAAGATTGGATAGATTAGCGTATTGTTTTGTGAAACCACATCTACTAGCCGTATTAACAAGAAGAATGGGTTTACCCTTAAATTTATCAAGATTAACTGTATTTCCATCAATATCTTGAATACTAAAGTTATATAAGTTTTTCGCCATAATGCTCCCTACGCTTGTGAGTAAAATACTCAAAGTTATCAAGAAAATTCTCATGATAATTTATACTTACTTTAAATTATCTGGATTTATAGATTTAAACTTTTGGTAAACCTAAAACTTCATTTTTTTTTATGTATTCATCTTTGTAGGGAGGTCTGCTAAATACCTCTTTAATCAAAGGTTTAAAAAAATCTAGATCTTTATTTTTATATTCGGGATCAAAAGATTTTTGATCCCATCTTTCACAGAAATCTGCGCAAGTTTGGAAATAAATATTATCTTTAAATTTATCTCTGGCATTTTTATCCCATCCATAATGATGTGCATAGTAAATCATTTGAAAAATTCCATGATGCTCAATCACCCATGTTATTTCATCTCTTACATAAGGTCTTATAACTTCAGCAGAAAACCTATCGTGATTTTGAGGAGCAAGCCCATCTCCAATATCATGAAGTAAGGCACCAACAATCCAATCAATGTCAGCTCCATCATTATAAGCTCTAGTAGCTGATTGTAGGCCATGATCTAATCTTGTTATCTTGTAACCCTCCATAGTATTTTTTCCTTGTCTTGTAAGTTCTTCGATTATTCTTTCATATGTCAAAGAAACATACTTTTCCTCATATTTTTGGAGCAATAGATAATCTTCTTTATCTCCATCTTTCATATGTTTAAATTTTACATTTTTCTCATTCATAAATTTGTCTCACTTAGATGATATTTTTCATATAAATGTCTCAGTTTTCCATCGGTTGAATCAAATTCTAAATAACAACCTTGTAAATGTCTAGCTCCCTCACTCGAGTCATAAGAGGTTCTTCCATGGAGAAGTCTATGGTTATCAAACATCATGACATCTCCTGGTGAGAGCTTAAATTTTATCTCGAAGTCAGATGAAGTGTATAAATCTCCTAATAATTTTCTCGCTTTGTAAAAACTCTCTAACTTTTCATTTTCTAAAGGTGGCACGTAATCAACTCTAGTACTATACCTGACTTGCTTATAGTCGCCATCCTTGTCTAATTCAATTAACTCTCCCCAATTTTCTAAAATTATATCTTTATCTTGAAATCGGTAACGTAAATTTGTTTTAGTTAAAGACTCAAATGCTTCTGGCTCATTTAATTTGATATATTCTGCAACTGAAAAACCATCAACAAGTGTAGAAAAACCACCACTCACTTCATTTTTTAAACAATGCAAAAACTGTATCCCGGGTGCTTCTGGTTTTCTGTAAGGGTTATCAGTATGAGGCGGTAATGCAATAGGTTTATAGGCTAAGTCATTTGGATTTGGTTTAGACATCACATCAAAAAATTCTCCAAAATTTGTGACCTTAACTGGGCCGATTGAATTTACAAATTTTAAAATATACTTACTCTCAGTTGGTACATTTTTAATAATAACAAATCCATATTTATAAAAATCTATAAGAAGATTATACATAGATTCTTGTTCAACCATATCTACTTCAAAAATAGCTTCAGGTAAATCTTCTAGTTGAGAATTCCATAAAATTCTTTTTGGTAAGGGCCCTCTTTTATTTTTTTCTTCATCCATTTCAATCAAAAGATCATCTAAACGATATTGACCTTGTGCCCCATCATTAAATTCAACATCAAGTTTGTTATCTGTTAATTTACAATTTTCAATTTTCAACTTTAAGTCAATAGAGGATGGCTCATATAATCTTTGATTAGTATCTAAATCAAAATACTTTTCACCCGGTAGTCTCTCTCTTAACCAAATGGGATGCAAATGAAATGTCTTATTTTGATGGATTATCTTAATAGTATTGTTTTCAAAATGAAAATCCATAATTCAAACTCCAAGCATTAATAATTAATATTTTGCTAAATTTAATTAATTGTCAATTAAGAAATTAACTCTTGATTTTAAACATTGCCTCAATTTCTACTGTAAAACCTAGAGGTAAAGAATTAACTCCTACTGCAGCTCGAGCATGAACACCTGTCTCGCCAAAAATATCTTTCATCATATTTGAGCAACCATTGATTACTAAAGGCTGCTGTGTGAAGCTCTCAATACAATTTACAAAACCTGTCAGTTTTATTAATTGATCTACTTTATTAATTGATCCTATTTCATTGTTTAAAGCAGATAAGATAGCTAATCCACATAGCCTAGCGTGATTTTGAGCTGTCTCTAGATCAACATCAGCCCCAACTTTTCCTTTTGCAAAAGACCCATCCTCAAGTAATGGGCCTTGACCAGATATATATGCAATATTATCAACAATAACGCAGGGTTTATAACTCCCTGCAGGTTTTGCAGGTTTTGGTATTAAAAGACCTAATTCAGCTATCTTGGCTTCAAAATCCATCAATTAAAAAATTACTCTTTTTCATCAATTTTACTAATCATTTGTTCAGTAGCAGTTTGCATTCCTATTGCGGAAGCGGTGCGAGGCACAATCATTGATGGTGTATTCTCATCATAAATATCACTAGTTCTTCCAACTCTTACTCTTTGATAGGTAAATAGAGCAAGAAAAACATAAACTATTGCACAATAATAAAACAATCCATAGGCATCAAAATAAGACATAAATCCAGAGACGATAATTGGCCCTAAAACTAAACCTAATGCATTAACTAATGTCAGAGTTGAGCTAGCAGAAACAACCTCATCTTTTTCTAAAAAATCATTTAGGTGAGAAATAACAACTGCATAGTAAGGAAGAGATACAGCTGAATGTATTCCAACAAATAATAAAAGAATATTAAATGAAAAAGATCCGAAAATAATTACACAAATAGATGAGACCAAAGCAATGATATTTAATATCAGTAAAATTATTCTTCTATCAAATGTATCCGATAGTTTACCAACCGGATACTGAAATAAAGCTCCAATGAAAGTATTTACAAAAACAAGTATAGAAATTTGAAAAATACTTAAGCCTAACTTAGCTCCAAAGACTGCAATTAATCCAAATGATGCTCCATATATCATACCAATACCAAAAGAACCTATAAAAGACATGGGAGAATTTTTATATAGATCTTTTAAAGATATGAACTTAGGTGTAGAAAATTCTGGTGCTGATTTTTTAGTTAGCAAAATTGGAACTAAAGCAAAAGAAATTAATAAAGATGTTAGAATATATAAGTGTGCCTCAGTAGTCTCTTTTAGATTTATTAGCAAACCACCCCCACTAGTTGAGAAGTATAATATCACCATGTAAAATCCTATGAGCTTCCCCCTTGTTCTATTATCAGCACGATCATTTAGCCAACTTTCACAAACTATATATATTGCTGCCAATGAAAACCCTGTGAGGAATCTTAAAAAAAACCAAAAATACGGTTGAACATAAATCCAATGAAATAAAATTGTAATGGAAGCAATGGATGCGAATGCTGCAAATACTCTTATATGTCCTACATCTTTGATAATTTTCGGACAAATATATGAGCTTGCTAAATAACCTATAAAATAACCTGTAAAGACATATCCAATTTCAAAATCGGAGAAATTAAATAATACGGCATTAATATTTAACAAGGTTCCTTGCAAAGAATGTGCAAGCATAATTAATCCAAAACCTGTAAATAGAGCCCAAGAACTATAAACGATATTTAACACCCGAGACTATTTAAACTTTTAGTTTAAAAAAGCAATTGTTATTTCTTGAAGGGGAGGTTTGTCATTACAGACTCAACCTCTTCGCCATCAACAAGAAGTGTCTGTTTTTTTTCTAAACTTTGATATTGGGTTTGAACCATAGCAATTCCAAGACAACAGCCAAAATCTGGACTAAAGCATGCAGCTCTTAGCTCACCTATAATGTCAGCACCTATTTTTAAAGGTAACGCTTTTGTAATTTCAATTTTATCGATTTTGAGTTTTAAACCAACTAAAGATCTTTTAACTCCTTCTTTGTTCTGTTTTTCTAACTCAGCTTTTCCTAAATAATCTATTTTGGGATTGAAAGAAACAAAAGAACCCAAACCACATTCTAATGGGGTATCATTCATATTCATATCATTTCCAAATGATAATAGACCACCCTCTATCCTTTCAATTAAATTTGGACAACCTGGTCTTACATCCAAATCTTCACCTTTAGACATAAGGGCATCATACAGATTTAGGCCGATTTCATCATGATCTACATAGATTTCAAATCCACCTTGTTTGGACCAGCCTGATCTTGCAATTAAAAATTTATGATTTTGAAAATCAAATCTTTTGAAATTGAAAAATTTTAATTTATCTATGTCTTTAAACACTCTTGACATAAGCTCAAATGATTTTGGCCCCTGAACTGCAAGAATGTTAACATTAGGTTCAGTAATCTCAACGTCAAGGTTCATACCAATTGCAATTCCTTTTGCATAAAGAAGCACATCTGTATCTGCTATTGATAGCCACCACGTCTTTTCACCAACTTTCATTATGAGTGGATCATTAATAATTTTACCTTTGTCATCAATGATTGGAGCGTAATAGCAAAGATAATCTTTTGCCTCAGATAAATCTCTACACGTAATTAATTGTGTAAGTTTAGCTGCATCAGGTCCGTGAATTTGAACTTGTCTCTCGCCTGATACATCCCAAAGTTGAACATTATTTTTTAGGTGTCTACTATCTTCCTCTATACCTTTAAAAGATGCAGGTAAAAGCATGTGATTATAAACTGTGTATGATTGTACACCATATTCCTCAATTCTTTTGGTGTAAGGGGTAGAGCGAAGTCTCGCACTTTTAGCAATTAAGTGGGTCATAAAATTCAGTGTAGTTAATATGTATTCTTGCTACAAAGCAATGATATTATTCCTATAAGACATTTAGCCCTAAAATAAATATTAAGAAGGTTACTGATACAAGAGATACAATGCTAAAAGTCATACCAATTAATATAGCGACATATCCCTGATTAAAGATTTTTCTTAAATCAATAGAGGCTCCAAGGGCTGTAAGAGCTAGACCAAATAGAATTGAAATTAATTTTTCAAGTATTACTAAAAATTGTATCCATTTCTCATTATCAAAAAAGTATAAGTCCATAATTGAGCGAAAGGTTACAAATAAAATAAAACCCACTACAAAAAGCGGAATTGAATTAAATATTTTAACAAAGACTGATTGACTTTTATTTTTATTATTTTTTGAAGTTTTATTAAAAATTATTAATATCGGTATCAAAGCTAAAAGAAATAAATTTCTAATTATTTTTGTTATCGTAGCGATTTCTAAAGTCTTTTGATTTGGATGTAAATCATTATGAACCATAGCAGCTGCTAAAACTTGACTTGTATCATGAATACTAACGCCTAAAAAAATGCCTTTAGCTAAGTCTGTCAAAAAAAATAACTCCACAAAAAAAGGATATGTTAATAAAGCTATACTTCCCCATAAAACCACTATTAGTACAGCCACGGCTACATCTTGATCCTTTGATTTTAATATAGTTGAGGAAGCCATAATAGCTGTGACACCACAAATGGATGTACCGATTGCTAATAATTTTGATACCCCTTTTTGAGTTGGCAAAAATTTTTTAATAAAAAAATATGCAAGAAAAATGGATAATATTGTAATAATTATGACAAATATAGACTCTAAACTGACTCTCCATAACTGAGCCAAACTTATCTTAATACCTAATAAGACAATTGCTAATTGAAGTATATTTTTCTTAATAAATTCTCGACCTTCAACAATATTAGAAGATATGGAGAATATATTAAAAAAAAATATTCCTAAAATGAGTGACAGAAGACTTAATGGCAATAATGGTAGGTTAAAGACATATTCTAGGGGTTGCTTTAAAAATATCGCTAGTAGGTAAATAAAAGTTATGAAAAATACACCAATTAAACTTTTATTTAACATATTGATTAATTTAAATATAAGTTAAAGTTTTTATAGGTAATAACTTAATTTCTAATTTATTCTCTTGAACCACTTCTATGTTGCTGAATACGATGACCAAATGATTGGGAAACTCTGTCAAAAATAATAGCCAATGCAACAATTGCTAAACCATTAAATAAACCCATAGCAAAGTATTGATTAGTAATTGCTTTTAAAACGGGTTGACCAAGTCCCTTAACTCCAATCATTGAGGCAATCACAACCATTGCTAAAGCCATCATGATTGTTTGATTAATTCCTGCAAATATTGTTGGAAGTGCTAAAGGTAATTGTACTTGAAACAATTTTTGTCTTGGATTAGCACCAAAAGCATCAGCAGCTTCCAAAACTTCTCTATCAACTTCTCTTATACCTAAGTTTGTAAGTCTAATAATAGGTGGTATCGCATATATTACCACAGCTAGAAGCCCGGGAATTTTTCCAATACCCAATAACATAACTACGGGTATTAAATATACGAAGCTTGGCATTGTTTGCATGACGTCTAGAATTGGTGTGCAAATTCTTTGAGCACGTTCTGATTTTGCCATAAGCACACCAACAGGTATTCCAATTCCAATAGAAAGCATGGTACAAACTCCAATAATACTCACTGTAGACATGGTGTCTTCCCACATTCCAAATATTCCAATAAGCAAAAAGGCAAATAATGAGCCAATAGTTACAGATATTTTTCTACTACCAAAATAAATTACAGCCAAAAAACATATTAGTACAATTGGCCAAGGCGAATTTTGTAATAATTTTTCAAACCAAACTAGAAAATATAATACAGGATCAAATACTGCTTCTATTGCATCACCATATTCTCTTGAAAAAGCTCGATAAGATGCATCAAAACCTTTTTTGATAAATCTAAGTGTTTCTCTGCTAAGTTCGGGAAATTCTGATAAAAAATCTTCCATAAAAATGATAATTAGAGGTGGGCTTTAAGCCCACCTCTTTTAGTAAAAATTGATAATTAGTCTATTGCAGCCTCAACAGCAAGCATTGTTTCAAAGTTTACCCAGCTTTTCCACTCTGAGTAATTTTGTAAGAAATAAATTGCTGTATCTTCACCTGTTGCCTGGTTGTCGTCCTTCCAAGCTAAAAGCGCATTAACAGTTGAGTTAGGAAGGGCTCTTTTTGAAATATATTCCATTCCTGGTCCAGTAGAGTTCATGAAATTATCAGTTACAACAGTAAAGACTGATGATACAACCCATGAATTTTTCTGTGGATCTTCACAACCTTCTTGAGAGGTACAAGTACTCCACTCGTCAAAGTCATGAGGTACTCCAAAGTCAAGTTTTTTCATTGGATACTTACCTAAAATAGCCGTTGGTGCCCAGTAGTAACCCAGCCAACCTTCACCTTTTTCGTAAGCTTCAGCAATTGAACCAGCTAATGCTCCACCAGAGCCTGGATCTACAAGATTAAATCCTTTTGACTCAGCATCATATGCTTGGAAAAGGTTTCCTGTACTGATTTGACAGTTCCATCCAGATGGACAAGTATAAAGTGCTGCCCCATCACCCTCTGGGTGAGGAAATAATTCTGGTCTTGCCAGAGCATCTTCTACAGTTACGATGTCTGGGTTTGCATCAGCTAAGTACTGAGGTATCCACCATCCTTCTTCACCGGTATCAGACAAAACTTCAGCGGCGTAGTGAAGTCTTCCTTCATCAACAGCAGCATCTAAAGCAATACGAACGGAGTTAATCCATAATTCTGGAGCCACATCTGGCTCACCTTTTTCCATCATTGATGTAGCTGTTGGCATAGTGTCACCTGGAACTAGTTCAACATCACATCCATATCCCTCTTCAAGGATAAGTTTATCAACGTGGGCAAACATTTCGGCGGATGCCCAGTTCATTTCAGCGATTGTGATTGTGCCACAATCAGCCTTTGCAACTGAGTTAATTCCAAATAATAGAACTGAGCTCAGAAGTATTTTTTTAATAGAGTTCATTACATCCTCCCTGATATAAAAATCTAAGATAACATTCCTATTTTGCATTAACAGTGAAAAAATACCTAAAAATGGAAACTAATTGCCGCAAAAAATAGAAAATTGTTTATTTATCTATCGTTTTAGTATTTCAGAGAGTCTTTTTGTAGATAAATAGCCTATTTCATCATTATTTTTATTTTTGATTATCAGGCAATTAGGCTTATCAGAAATAACTTTATCAATAAATCTATCGATAAAATCATCTTGATCTACAAACATTGCGTTATCTCTGTCTTGTCCATTTAATTTTGACATAATGTGTTTTGCTTTAATTACCCTAGCTCTGTTGACGTCCTCAACAAAATCTTTTACATATTGTGTTTTTGGACTTAATAAAATATCTGCGGGGATACCCTCTTGATCCATTATACCATCTTTTAATATTGCAATACGATCTCCAATTTTTAAAGCCTCATCTAGGTCATGAGTAATAAATACAACCGTTTTATGAAGTTCGTCTTGTAGCTCCAACAAAATATCTTGCATATCTTTTCTAATAAGAGGGTCAAGAGCGCTAAAAGCTTCATCCATAAGCAAGATCTCCCCATCGTTAGTAAGAGCTCTTGCGAGTCCAACACGTTGCTGCATGCCACCAGATAAATGTTGAGGGTACTTTTCCTCATATCCAGATAATCCAACACGATCAATCCATCTTCGTGCCCTAGTATTTGCATCTTTTTCATCAATATTTTGAATATGAAGGCCAAACATTGTATTTTCTAAAACCGTCTTATGGGGCAACAAAGCAAAACGCTGAAATACCATAGCAGTTTTTGTTCTTCTGAAATTTCGTAAATTTTCATCATTCATTTTTAAAACATCTTCACCATCAACAACTACACTGCCGTCTGTAGGTTCTATTAATCTATTTATATGTCTTATTAATGTAGACTTACCAGAACCAGAAAGACCCATTACAACTTGAATTGATTTTTCTTTAATATCCAAATTTATATCTTTTAGACCCAGAACATGATTGTGTTTTTCTAATAGTTCATCTTTATTGACACCATCTTTTACTTGCTCTAACGCAGACTCCGGGTTTTTACCAAAAATTTTATATAAGTTTTTAATTTGAATTTTTATTTCAGACATAATTTAAAAAGGATTTTCAAAAAATTTTATTATTTATTTAAATACTCTGCCCTCCGATAATTAGTTATTTAAACATTTGAAACATAATCATGCAAATTAATTTTGAATATACAGATAGTTACTTTTTTGTAACGGCATATGGAGCAAAAGTATTATCTGTTTTTTTAGATTTAGATTGAATATTTTTTGCAGGTATACCAACCATTATTCCCCCTTTTGGGACATCTTTAGTTACAACAGCATTAGATCCAATTCGAGCACAGCTTTTTATAACTATTGGTCCTAATATCTGTGCCCCTGAGCCAACAATCACATCGTCTTCAAGAGTGGGATGACGTTTCACACCAACTTGTTCTGATGATTTAACAGCAGGCATGATTCCTCCCAATGTGACACCATGATAGATAGTTACATTATCTCCTATTTCAGCAGTTTCTCCGATAACAACTCCCATTCCATGATCAATAAAAAAATTTTTCCCAATTTTGGCTGCAGGATGAATTTCAATACCAGTTAAAAATCTTGATAATTGAGAGATCATTCTTCCTAATAATTTCAAATTTAGTGACCAGATAAAATTTGCTATACGATGAAAGAAAACAGCTTTTACACCAGGATAGGTTAATATCACTAGTAACAATGAAGTTGCAGCAGGGTCTCTTGCCTTTACTGACTCAAAATACTTCATTAAATTTTCAAACATTAATATACAGATAAGACTTATCCACCTAAGATCAAGCTTTTATTGAATAAATATGTAAATGATTGAAATTAATTGTTAGATTAATAGTGGATGTTCACCATTGAAAAACCTAAAGAAATTCACCTGAATAGTTGGAAAGAAATCATTAATGAAAGTGCATCATCGAATTCTTTTCAATTTCAAGAGGTAAACTTTAGTCTATTTTGGACGTGCATATTTCAAGATGATTATTTTGCATTTGCTGCGAAAAACGAAGATAAATTCTTGGGAATTGTTGTAGCTAAAATCAACGAAACTTATTATGAAAAAAATATAGTATTAGATGTTTTGTATGTTTTACAAGATTTTAGAAAAATGGGTGTTGCTAGAGCATTAATGAACAAAATTGAGGAAATAGCAAAAGAAAAAAATCTTGATCTAATAATCAAAGGTGTAGAAAAAAGTAACTTACTCGCTCAGAAACTTTTTAAAAATTATGCTGTTGTCAACAGAACAAGATACATAAAAAAGTATAATTGATTTTAATAAATATTTATTATATTTAGATATTATGGTAGATCCGAATAAAAATGGCGAAAACTATGATAAGAACAATAGATGGGTTTGGATTATCATTGTTTTAATTACTCTGAGTTCTATCTATGTGATGTCTAAAATATTTATTCAGACACCTTGGCAGTATCTGTCGTAGACTTAAGTTTTCTCTCAAATTCTCTTAGTCTTTTGTAAACACTTGCAAGCTCAATAATTGTTGGCCATGATTTTAATAAGTACTGCATTGATCCCTCAACCCTGCCAAAAGCGCGAATAATTTGTTGCATTACACCAAGGGTAATAATACCTGCAACAATTGCAGGAGCTAAAAATACATAGGCACTTAAAACATTAGCCTGCAAATAAGCAATTCTTCCAATATTAAAGTACAAGTATCGAATATAAGAGAGAAAATGAATTTTTCTTACATCATCAAATAATTCCTCTATCGTTTTTGGACGAATAGTTTCGTCATCTTCGGCAATAACTAAAACTTTTCTGTAAGCTGCTTCTTGTTTTTGTAAATCATATTCTACACCAACAAGTCTGAGAATTATTCCTAGGAGTATTAAAAAAACTGTTCCACCAACTGACCAAATTAATGCACCAACAACTAAACCATACTCCCAATCGCCAAAAAAGAATATCGGAATACCAGCACTTAGCCCTAATAAGATTGGAAGGAATTGTACAATTATCATCACCGACTCAATTAAGCTTGTTCCAAGACCCTCCATAATTCTACCAAACTTAATGGTGTCCTCTTGAACTCTTTGAGCAGCACCTTCGATTGTACGGGCATAGTTATAAACACTGTGATACCACTCGACCATAGCGGTTCTCCATCTAAATAAGAAATGTGCAGTGAAAAAACTTACCAAAACTGCAATGGCTACATATATACCTGCAAGTGTTATAAAAGATAGTAAGCCCGCCCAATATTCTTCAATTGTAATTGAATTTGGCTCAGCAAGAGCTTTTTGAATCATATCATAGAATGTACCAAACCACTCATTGATCCTGACATCAATTTCTACTTGCACCCAAAGACTACCTAATATGGCAGCTGATCCTGCCCATGCCCACAGAAACCATTTTCTTGAATTAAAAAATCTAAACATTTTATTTTGCAACAATAATTGAAAAATTAAAGTTTTTGAAGACCTAAAAGTGCTTCAATACGCTTAATTTATTCTAATCCTCTTATGCCTATATAATGTTTTCATGCCAAGTATTAAGGATATTAAAAAAATTAAGCTTAACGATGAATATATATTTTTTGGTCCTGAGTCTATAGTAAGTGAAATTGCAGATAGTATGGATATAAAAAATATAGGGGCTGTTCCTATACTGAATGAGCAAAAAATATTACTTGGTGTTGTTTCAGAAAGAGACATAGTTAGAAAATGTGTCAAGGACGGTAGAGATCCAGATTTGGTCACAGCATCAGATATTATGACTTCAGAAATTATAACTGTGGACTTAAAAACTTCCTCAGAAATTGCAATAAAAATTATGGGTGAAAATAACATCAGGCACCTACCAGTAGTAGATGATCAAAATAAATTAATAAATTTCATTTCTCATAGAGACCTTATAAGCTCTGTTAGAGATAGCACAAAACTAAATATAATTTTAATTACATTTATATGTATGATTATTCCGATAGTTTTTTTAATTAAGTCATTTGGCTGGATATGAAAACTAAAGGTATTATTCTTGCTGCTGGTAAAGGTACAAGATTAATGCCCGCAACAATACCTGCCTCAAAACCTTTGTTACCTCTTTACGATAAACCTATGATTTATTATCCACTTGAAACTTTAGTAAGATTAGGAATTAAAGATATATTATTTATTGTTCAAGAGGACGACCTTTCAATATTCAAAAAAACATTTGGAACAGGATCAGAGGTTGGTCTTAATTTTTCATATGAAGTCCAAAAAATTCAAAGGGGGATAGTAGATGCTTACTTTATTGCTGAAAAATTTTTAGACGGCACCCCATCAGTATTAGCATTAAGTGATAATGTTTTTCTTGGAAAAAATTATTTTGACTATGCAAATTCTGCTCTTCTTAAGATGCAAGAGAACGGAGGAAGTGTATTTGGATTGCCAGTTCCAGATCCAGAAAAATTTGGTGTTATTGAATTAGATGACAATAAAAATATTGTTGGCATTGAAGAAAAACCATCAAAGCCTAAAAGTAATTTGATTATTCCTGGTTTATATTTTTTTGACTCTGAAGCTTCAAAATTTGCAAAAACGCTCAAACCATCAAACAGAGGCGAATTAGAAATAACTGATTTAATTAAAATATATTTATCTGAAAAAAAACTTGCTTTAGAAATTTTAGATGACTCAATTGTTTGGCATGATACTGGTAATGCAAAGGCTCTTCTAGAGGCAGCACAAAAGGTAAAATTATATGAACAAAATAACGATGTAAAAATTGGCTCTTATGAAATAGCTTCGTACGAACAAGGCTTTATAAACAAAAGTAATTTAAATGATATTGCAGAAAAATTAATCAAGTCTGATTATGGACAATATATCAAAGAATATCTAACTCGAAATTAATCTTAATTCCATTTTGCAGACTCATTATTTAAAAATGTTATAACTTTTTGTTTAAACTGAATTTTTTCATCTTCATCTATAATCATTTTATCTAGGTCGGTCTCTAAACTAGAGAGAATTTTATTTTTAGAATTCCATTTGGATTTGTCATCATCATTAAAACGCTCTTTAATTTCAAATTCATAATTTCTTTTATCATTTTCAGGCAGAGTGTGGGGGGCTATTTCATATAAAATTCTTACAGCTATTTCTTTATATCGGTCATCTTTGAATTGTTTTGCAATTTCATATTTCTTATCGTTAGGTGCGATATGAAAATCAATCATTAATTTCTTATCTTGATGTGATGGGAAACTCTCAAATATTCTATCTTCAACATTAAATGGTTCAGGCCATTCTTTTTGATTTGAAAGATGAAGTTTAATAAGACGAGAGCAAAACTCTTCATTTTTTTTAATAAAATTTGCTCTTTTTCTTAGTTCATCTACTCCTATTTCTACATATTTATTATCTTTGAATGAATAACTTTCATTTAAAAGTGTTTTCGACTTTGACCCATCAAAAACTTCACAAATTTTTTTAGCCCCATCATTCATTTTCTTAATTAAATCTTTATCTTCCAATTCTATGATTTTAACAGGATCAAAAAGCAAATTATAAACTAAATAGTGATGATTTCTTGATGGAATGCCTCCAATTAAAGTTTGAGCTTTGATTGTGGGTCTTCTCCCCCAAAAGGTCGTGTTTGTAAAAACTAAATTATCTAGCATGAATTTCTTAGGAGTGTCTCTATGTCGAAATTCATATGCAGAGTTCCAAATCTTTGGACACCTTATATTTAATATCTTATTAAGTTCCAATGTAATTAAGCTATCAAAAACAGCATCATGAGGACCTGCATCATAGTTTATTGAAATATTATTTAGTTTTGAAATTTCATCTAATTTAAGTATTGGATACCCTTGATCGTCAATATTAAATCTAATATGTTCAGGGCTATAAACCGAAACTAATCTTAATATATCAAAAACATCCATACGCACATTATTGTTAGTCACAGTCATATAAATTTCAGGTAATAAGTTTTGATAAAGTGCCTGTCGTAAAAAGGGTTCATCAAAATTTATATTATTGAAACCTACAAAAATGGCTGATGAGGATGACCATTGTTGAAATGTTTCATACAATTGAGCACTAGCTTCATAATAATTAGGGTAATTATTTTGTATTAAACTAGTTGGATCTACCCCAGTTGTTATTAAAGCACCTGGCTCGAACCATTTTCCCTCTCTTAATTTACTATGTATTTCTAATTTGTCTTTAACTTCAAATTTATTATTAGTTAACACAGCACCAACTTGTGTTATTTGATTAAATTTATCATTACGACCTGTTGTTTCGAGATCCCAGAAAATATAATGATCACTCATATTAAAAAATTATATCAATTAAATATTTTAATAAAGTTTAAGTTTAATTTGTTATTTTGAGAGATTATATAAAACTAGCCCCGGAGGAATAAGTAAGGATAGGAATAGGGATGGAGCTAGTTTTTGATTGGTGATTTATACTAATTTTTTTTCTAAAGTCAAATTGCAGATAATAGAACTTAGCTGTGCAAAATTTGCACAGCTAAATGTATTGAATTTATTGATTTTTAAATAATTTTTTAATTTTCTTGTAATAAATTAGTGAACATTTGGCATCACAAAAAAATACTTTTTTTGGGATATCATAAAACTTAGGATCAGCCCAATATAAAGGCTCCAAAATCTTTTTTCTACATACTTCACAACTATTATTCATTTAGTTATCCTAAAAATTTAACTCTACTATTCTACTTTCTTCTATCGGCTCAGGGTCAAAGTATGGAACTGAGCCATAGAGTCTGTTATCTAAACCCAATATTTCATCATAATATCTCATCATAATCTTATTAGGGCTAGCGTGTGGTGCAATTTCTTTTAAGTTTTCAATTATAAGCTCAATATTTTCAGGGGAGTATTTTGCGGCTATGCCTAAACTTGTTGCAGTAGATCGACTTATGCCCATATGACAATGGACTAAAATAGGTTTGGTTTTATCCCAATCATCTGTGAAATCTAATAATTCTTGAGTATGATGTTTCTCAGGTAATATAAATCCCTCTCTTGGCTCAGAAATATCATCAATTAACATTTTCAAGTGTCTATTTTTATCCATACCTGATGGGGTTGCAGGCTCAAAATTTTTATTAATAATAGTAAGCATTTTGTCTGGGCTGAATTTATCAACGCATTCTTGGATATCTGCTAATCCACAAATAATTATTTTTTTTTGCATAAGAAGTTCAATTAATATATAGCTTAAACAATCGTTAAGAAAGAATATTTATTTTCATGGTATCTCAATTAGATAGTCTAAAAAAACTTTCATCAGTTGTTGCAGACACTGGAGATATTGACAGTATTCAAAAATTTAACCCAGATGACTGTACTACCAATCCATCTTTAATATTTAAAGCTGTTCAATCAAACAAATACAAAAAACTAGTTGATGAAGTAATAAGTAATTCAAAAAGTAGAAAATTTTCTCAAACTGAGGATCAAGTTAATTACATTGCTGATCAACTAACTATTGCTTTTGGTATAGAATTAACAAAAATCGTGCCAGGATATGTTTCTACCGAGGTCGACTCTGATTTATCATTTAATACTGAAGCTACTGTTGAAAAGGCAAAGCAAATAATCAATAGCTATGAGCAATCAGGCGTCCCCAAGAATAGAATATTAATTAAAATTGCAGGCACATGGGAAGGAATACAAGCAGTAAAAAAATTAGAGGCAGAGGGAATATCTTGTAATTGCACACTCATTTTTTCTTTAACACAAGCAATAGCTTGTGCTGAAGCAGGAGCATTTTTAATTTCACCATTTGTGGGAAGGATACTCGACTGGTTTAAATCAAATACACAAAAAGATTATGACTCATCAAATGACCCAGGTGTTGAGAGTGTTGAGAAGATTTTTAATTATTTTAAAAAATTTAATTATAACACTATCGTTATGGCAGCATCATTTAGAAATAAGGATGAAATAATTAATTTAGCTGGATGTGATAAATTAACTATCAGCCCAATTCTTTTAGAAGAGCTAAGCCAAAACAATGATGAAATTAAACTTAAATTATCAAAAGAAAACTCATCTTCATTAGATATTGAGAGAATTAATGTGAATGAGAGCTCATTTCGTTGGCATTTAAATGAAAATCAGATGGCATCTTTTAAACTAGCTGAGGGTATTAGATTATTTAATAAGGATTTATTGAAATTAAAAGAATTGATTAGAGGCCAATTATAATTATTGCACAAATCACTTCAAAATTATAAATAATTAATATGGAAAATAAAAATATAACAATTTTAAGTCAGTACGCTCAAAGTAATTTATCCAAGATAGTATTCTCTCTTTTGGGAATTATTCTCTTATCAGTTTCTAGTAAAATCAGTATTCCTTTCTATCCTGTGCCTATGACATTACAAACCTTTGTTGTATATTTTATTGCTGCCTCAATGGGTATGGTTGGGTTTTATGCAACTGTTTCATACGTTATTCTTGGACTTATTGGTCTTCCCATCTTTGCTGCTGGTGGAGGTTTTGGTTATGTCATGTCTCCAACATTTGGATTTCTTTACGGGATGATTTTAGCTTCATTTGTAATAGCGTATTTTTCAAAAAACCTTTTCAATAAAAATTTAATAAAAATTATTTTATCTATTTTTATGGGCGCGTTAATTATTTTTGTTTGTGGTATTGCCCATTTATCAAGCTTCATAGGACTAGAGAAATCTATAAACGCAGGCTTATACCCATTTATTTATAGTGAACTTTTAAAGATAGCACTTGCTATTTCTTTAACGTATTTGCTAATTAAAAAAAATTAATCTGGTATAAAGTTTAGAGCTATACCGTTATTACAATATCTTAAACCTGTAGGTTCTGGACCATCTTTGAAGACGTGTCCGTGATGCCCGCCACATTTAGCACAGTGGTATTCTTTTCGTGGATACACCAATTTAAAATCTGTTTTAAAACCCAAAGCATTAGGAAGATAATCAAAAAATGAAGGCCAACCAGTTCCGCTATCATATTTCATATCCGAAGAAAATAGTGGTAATTCACATCCTGCACAATGGTAGGTACCTTTCCTTTTTTCATTGTTAAGCACGCTAAACCCGGGTCGTTCAGTTCCATGCTGTCTCAATATGTAATACTCTTCATCTGATAATCTCAATTTCCATTCCTCATCTGAAAGAATTAATTTTTCCATAGCAACCAAAGGATTATATCCAACAAAACACCCCCCAATAAGTACTGATATAAATCTTCTTCTGTTTAATACAACCATTAAATATCAGGAATAAATTATAATATTTGAAAATACTATTTCTTTTTAGCTCTTCTTTTAGCTCTTCTTTTTCGTGAACCTATTTTTCTTCTGCCTCTGTGTTTTTTAGGATAACCCATGACGGCGTATAATAGATATTTAACCTCAAAAATAAACATATTTTTTTGATATGATTCATATATTTTAAGCAAATGAGAACAATTCTATTAGTTCTAGTTGCTGGATTAATACTGTCAGTAGGAAACGGATTTAGAATGTCTCTAGGGATATACGTCCCAGATCTTCTAAGTTCTACAGTTTTTAGTGCTTCAATAATAGGTCTAACATATGGTCTTTTTAATTTGCTTTGGGGAGCTATGTCACCCATTGCAGGCGCATTTGCTGAACAAAGGGGTTATGTAAAAACTCTTTGTTTTGGCTTCTTTGGTGTATCTCTTAGTTTCTATGTTGCTTCTTCAGCAATACACCCTTTACATTTTTTATTTGGTATTGGCATAATTGGAGGCATTTCAGCAGGTGTTATTTCTGTACCAGTTATAATTGGTGGAGTTTCAAAATATTTTGAGGATGATAAAACACAAAGCACAGTTACAGGAATACTTATGTCTCTTGCTGCAACAGGGATGTTTATATTTACACCTATTAATCAATTTTTAGTCACAACCTTTAAATGGAGTTTTTCTTTTCAAATTACATCTATGTTTTTTCTTTTTATAATTCCTCTTTCACTTATATTCCTTTTACCAAAGCCACAAAAAAAAGATAAGCAAGAATTTACAAAAAGAAAAATATCAGATGTGATTAAAAAAGCTTTTAAGGATAAAAGTTATAACTATCTTATTTTAGGATTTTTTGTTTGTGGCTTACATGTTGCTTTAATTTCAAACTATCTTCCAGTTTTTGCAAAAATTAAAGGTTTAGAAACTACAATAGCTGCAACAGGACTTACTTTGATTGGGTTATTTAATATGATTGGTACTTTAATTTCAGGAAAGGTTTCAGGCATTATTAAAAAAAAATATATATTATCATTTATTTATTTTGTAAGAAGCATAGTAATTTTTTTATTATTAATTTTGCCTACTAACAATTTCACAATTATAGCTTTCAGTTGTTGTATCGGTCTTTTATGGTTATCAACTGTCCCACCGACTTCGGGAATTGTTTCAAATAGATTTGGCACAAGATACCTTTCGACCTTATTTGGGATTGTAATGGTTTCCCATCAAGCAGGAGCATTTCTTGGCTCTTTTATTGGTGGTTTAGTTATAGATATTTATGGCTCACTCGATATAGCTTGGATAATGGCGATATTAATTTCTCTATTTTCTGCAATCATTCATTTTCCAATCATTGAAAAAGAAAAATCCGAAGAAGTTTTTGCCTAATTTAAAAATTAATCCTTTTCTTGTCCTAATTATTGGCGCAGTAAGTATTGCTTTTTCTCCTATATTTGTTCGACTTTCTGAGGTTGACCCAATAATGACAGCTTTTTTTAGGATATTTGTGAGTCTTCCTTTTTTTTTAATGTTTGGGTCACTGAAAATTATTGAAAAAGTAAACTTTCCTGTTTTAAAAAATAAATTTTTAATTATTTTTATTTCAGGTATCTTTTTTTCATTAGATTTAATTTGTTGGCATTTGTCTATCAAACTTACCACAGTTTCTAAGGCAACGTTTTTATCTAATTTAGCTCCAATTGTAGTAATTTTATTTTCTTTAATATTTCTTAAAGAAAAATTTACTAAGTTTTTTTTTATTGCAATTTTTATTTCGATGAGCGGTATGACCTTATTATTGGGTGAGAGTTTTAAATTTTATAAATCACAATTTTTGGGAGATCTTTTAGGTGTTCTAACAGCAATTTGGTATGGTTTTTATATTCTTACTATTAGCCAATTAAGAAAAGATTTAAATTCAAGTACAATTATGTTTTTTTCAGGATGTGTAAGCTCAATTATTTTACTTTTAGTCGCGATTTTTTTTGAACAAAGTTTAGTGCCAAAGTCTTTTTACGCGATAGCAATTTTGTTTTTATTAGGTTTTGTATGCCAATTTATTGGACAGTCTTTTATAACTTACTCTCTAGCATTTTTATCTGCCTCTTTATCATCTTTGAGTCTTTTGATACAACCTATTGCTGCAACCTTATTAGCTTACTTTTTTTTCCAAGAAAAATTAACTTTGATACAATTTTTTGGTAGTACATTAATTCTGATCGGAATTTATATTGCTAAAACAAAATATGAAAATTAAACAAATAAAAGTTGTTGCAGGTTTAATTCTTCAAAATAATAGACTTTTAATATGTCAAAGACCAAAATTTAAGGAACATCCATTAAAATGGGAATTTCCCGGAGGTAAAACCAAAAATGGCGAGACTAATGAAGAGGCCTTAACTAGAGAAATAAATGAAGAGCTATCAATTAACATAATTAATTGTGAGAAACTGATCAATTATGAATTTAATTATAAAGACTTGAATAAAAGGATATTTATATATTTTTATCTAGTCAATAATTTCAGTGGTAAGGTTTTAAATAATTTTCACAAAGAACTAAAATGGATTGAAATTAAGGATATTCGTGAATATGATTTTTTGGAGGGTGATTTTAAAATAATTGACTATATAAGTAGTAATGACTTTAAATATTAAAGATAAACCAAAAGACGGATTTGAAAGAGTGGTCTATGCTGAGGAGGATAAATTTAATTTCTATTCAGTAATTGCTATTCATAATACTAAAAGAGGCCCTGCTTTGGGCGGATGTAGATATTTCAATTATCAGGATTTAATTAAACAAGAAGAAGATGTTTTAAAATTAGCTGAAGCAATGACATATAAGAATTCTTTGGCTGAGCTTCCCTTTGGAGGGGGGAAGGCTACTATTCACTCTAAAATAAATAAAAAAGATGCATATAGTTTGTTTGGAGAGGTTTTAAACAAACTTAATGGTACTTATATTACAGCCGGAGATATGGGAACAGTTGATGAGGACTTAAAAGGATTTAGAGAATATTCAAATCATGTTTGTAACCCTATAGGTTCTGACTCTGGATTAAGTACCGCATTAGGTGTTTATTACTCAATGTTAGGATGTGTTGAATTCAAATATGGAAAAGAGTCATTAAAAAATAAAAATATATTTATTAAAGGATATGGAAAAACGGGATCCAGAATTGCTTCATTATGTAAAAAAGATGGAGCGAATATTGAAATTTCTGACTTAGAACATAAAAAAGATTTGATTGAAAGAGATGGATACAAATTTTGTGATCAGCTTCAGGATACCTCCTTTGAAAAAATTGACATTTATTCTCCTTGCGCTGGAGGTGGTGATTTAAATAAAGAGTTTTTGAGTTTTTCTAGAAATAAAATGTCAATAATTACTGGAGCAGCAAATAATCAACTGGTTAATAAAGATATAGAAAAAGAATTAAATAATGAGGGTATATTGTATTGTCCAGATTATTGTGCCAATGCTGGCGGTGTAATTATTTTAGGTTCTAGACTAAGCATTAAGGAAAATCTTGAACCAAATGATAAAGTTGTGGATGACCTTTTAATAAAAATAAAATCGCGTACAAAATCTATTTTAGAAAAATCTAAGAAATATACAATTTTAGCATCCAATGTTGCAAATGAAATGGCTTTAGACGGATTGAAATAAAATGAATTTTTTTCAAGCCTATATTCACCCACAACAAAAAGAAAGATTACTATTTTTAGGGTACTGGATTGTGTCACTAATAATCTGGTCCTTTGCAATGAATATAAGTTTAATAATTGTTATCGTATTTTCTATAATTGGAAATTACTTTGTCGTAAAACCATTAGCTAAATTGTTTTATTTACTTAAAAACTATGTAAACAAAAAGTTTTTCAATAACTTTGATATATTCGAAGCATATTACGCACAAATGGAATCAGGAAGGATTGTAAGAATAACTATAAAACTAGTATTTTTCCTTTTAACTTTATTTATTGCTAAGCTTTTTATGGAGGCCTATCTAGCTTTTATTAATTAAGTTTACCTTTAAAATTTTTAATGAGCTTTGTTTTTTTCATTTTTATACACTTGATGATCAAGTATTTTTTGCGAAGACATAGTAAAGTAATTTTTCCTTTAACATCCAATTCTTTGTTTTATGAGCTTTTAACTATTTATTCCACAAACAAGCATTCACAAAATTTAATCAATCGATAATATAAATATTTTAGTAGAACTGATGTCTAATTGTTTGTTAAGTATTCACCAAATTATTTTTTCGTTTACGAATAGCATTTGAAATTAGAACATACATTGATCCAATTATTCCACCTAAAAAAAGAGATAAGGTGACATACTGCATCATTTTATTCTGTGATGATATTTTATCAGCAATAGCTAAATCAAACTCAACCCAATTATCAGGATTATCAGCAGCTATCATCTCTGAAGCTCTCCTAAGTTGATTAGAAGATAGATCTTTTTCAAGTGAGAGGATTTTTTCTTTCGTTTCTATATAACCATCTGTATTTAGTAACCTCTCTTCATCGGTGCGATTTTTAATCATTTTTATCTCTTTATCAATGGCTTCATATCCTCGCAAATAATCGTAACCCCTAGAAGAACCCTTACTCTCAAGTTCGTTTGTTTCAATCCCTAATTCTTTAGCAATAGCTGACTGTTCAATCAAATATTGAATTTGTTTCTTTTCTCTACCGATTAGCTTTTGTTGTAAAAGATTTATTTCGTTACGTAAGGTTTCTAGTTCTTGATTGTTTCGAATATCAATAGCTGTTGCTAAATTATCAACATTTTCTTTTGAGGCATCTCTAATATTTATGAGCGTTTTTTGGATTGCATCATTTAATATACGCACACCTTCTAAATCATCATGCCACACAAAAAATAGAACACCTTCGTTCTTGGCTGTAATCCTAATTTCAAAAGATTTAGAATATTCAATTAAAGCTCTCTGTTTATCAATTTCATTTAAATCTTTAATTAATTCCTGCACCCACTTACTTGAAATTATAGCTTCAGCCATTTCTTCATAATCATTAAATTCATTAATAAAATCTTCAAAAATTGAGTCACTATGAATTATATAACCATCTGGATTATCTTCTTTATCGAATAACATTCCATTCTCCTCCATCAACTCGTTTACAGGAGTGTACTTAAGGAACACAGATTGCTTACCATTTTGAATTGGAGTTGAAACTTCAAAATAAGTTGGTGTATCGTAACTAAAATAAATACCAATTAAAGCGGTAAAAAACATTGTGCATATTATCTTCCACTTACCCATCCATAATGTTTGAAAAAGTTCAAATAAGTCTATTTCATCATCGTATGTTTGGCGAATTTCAGACATTACAGATTATCCTTAACCACTTTATTTAATAAAAAATTTAGACTGTATATCTTTTTAAAAATAAAAAAATAAAGGTAGCGGAAATAGAATACTAACATTTTATTAAATCAGAACTTCATAAAAACAACTAATCTTAAATCAAAAACACAAAAAATCTAATTAAAAAAAATTTCTCTTACATAGACAGCACTTCGATCTCTAAAAATTTTCACCAAAATAACTAGCTCTTAATTGAGTTTTCAACTAACGATCTTTTGGTTAGCATAAAAAACCTGTTCTAAATTAATAATTAAGCTCTCGATAACAAACAATAATTCTAAATACAATGGTTATTAGGCATAAAACAATAAAAATAGATGAAAAATAAACAAATAAATTTGGAAATAATAAACATAAGATCATAAATATGATTGTTTCACTTCCTTCAACTAATCCACCAGCATAATGAAAGCTTTTAGGGATACCTTTATTATTTAAGCTTTGATAAGTTAATGAAGGAAGAATTGCTGCTTTTGCTAAAAATGTAGCTCCAGTCCCTATATAACAAAATAATAAAATCATCGATAAAAAAGTATTATTTTGCTCGGTTATTCCAAATGAAACAACAAAGCCCCCATATATCAAAAAGTCTAAGACAATATCAAGATATCCTCCCAGAGGAGTAGGGGTTTGTAATCTTGCCATTGCTCCATCAAGGCCGTCCGAAAGTCGATTTAAAAATAAAAAGATTAAACCTATAAAATATTGATCAACAATAATTGAAATACACATTAAAACTCCAAAGCCAAATCCTATTAAAGTCATTAGATTAGGAGAAATAAATTTTAAAAAAAATTTGGAAATATATATGAATGGTTTTTGAGTAAATTTTTGAATTTGGCGATCAAACATCTGTGTTATTGTAAGATAAGTATAATGTTAATATAAATTATGATTCAAGATATTCCTCTAACTATTGCTTTTTTAGCTGGTATTTTAAGTTTCCTTTCCCCTTGTGTCTTACCGATTGTTCCAGGATTTATATCATACATTGTTGGTAAATCATTTGCAGATTTACAAAATTCTTCAGGTATGAGTACACTTAAGTTATTTCCAAATGTGTTGTTGTTTACAATAGGTTTCTCATTTGTTTTTATAATAATGGGAGCCTCAATTGATTTTTTAAGTGATATTTTTTTTGATTTTAAAAAGCAGTTAAACTTTATATCTGGTATTTTAATCATTATTTTGGGGCTATATTTCATTGGTATAATTAAAATACCTTTCTTAGATTTTGAGCGTAAATTGAACCTTAAGGGTTTTCAAAATAACCATTTCTTTCCTTTTTTAATAGGAGTTGCATTCGCTTTTGGTTGGAGTCCTTGTATAGGACCAATTTTAGGATCAGTATTGGCTGTCGCTATCAAAGATAGCGTGAATGGATTTATATTATTGTCTTTTTACTCGATGGGTTTGGCTGTCCCTTTTATCATTTTAGGGCTCATGATGGGTAAATTAATTATAATGACTAGTCTTTTAAATAGATACATTCGTTATTTTCAATTTATTACCGGAATAATTCTACTTATTACAGGTGTGTTAATTTTCAATGGATCGATTCAATCATTAGGATTTCAACTTAATTCAATCTTACCCTCATTAGAAATGCTATTAATATAGTGAATTTATCAAAAAGATTATTAGTTTTTATTTTATTCACAGTAATTTTAGTTTTATGGACTATATATTTTGTAAATAAAGATTTTTTTCAACTTCAAACTTTTTTTTCTAATTTAGAAATTATTCAAAATTTCATATTACAGAATTTTTTTATTTCAGTATTCATATTTATTCTCTCATATAGTTTCTTAATAATATGTAATTTCCCATTTGCTTCTTTGTTATCTATGATCAATGGTTTTCTATTCGGAACATGGGTAGGCAGTATTATATCTATAGTTGGAGGTACAATTGGTGCTTTTAGTGTTTTTATAATTGCTAAATTTTTTTTTTTAGACTTTATAAAAAAAAAATTTTTAGATAAATATCCTTATATAAAAAATTACTTTAATAAAAATGATTTAGAGTTAATGATGTTAATTCGTATTATTCCTGGCACTCCTTTTTTTTTACAAAATCTAATTTTAGCTGGACTTGGAGCAAATAATAAAAAATTCTTTTATACTACTTTAATTGGATTGGCCCCATGGTCATTTATTTTTGGAAGCATTGGACAAGGATTAGAAGAAATATTTGTAAACAAGACTAAATTAAGCTTTTCTTTAATAGCCCAGCCAGAGTACTTAATCCCTTTGGGATTTATAGCTTTTATAATAATTATGATTATTTTATTTAAAAAAAAATTTGAAAGGTAAATTTATTAATCAATCACATTAATTAATTTATGCTCAGGCTTCTTGAGCTTTCCTAGAAGAATTGGACTAAAGCCAAGTTCTAATTGAAATTTCCTCTCAAATTCAATTTGATTTTTTATATGAATAGAGAATAAAAGAGGACCATTTGTTTGGGGGTCATAAAGAATATTTTTCAACTTATTGCTATTGGATACCAAAACATCATTTACAGATGATGAGTAATTATTATTAAAGCCCGTACTTTTAAAGTTTTCTAATATCTCGATATTTTTATTAATCAATATCTCTTCATTGAGTCTAATTTCAGCACTTAATTTTGAAGATCTGCAAATATCAGATAAGTGAGAGGCTAATCCAAATCCACTAATATCAGTTGAAATACTACTTTTAAAAATTTTTGAAATTTCAGATGCTTTACTGTTTCCCTTTTTTAGCCATTCAATTAAATTTTGAAAATTGATACTTGATATAAGATCTGAATTATTAAAATATGCAGCTAAAAGGTATCCAGTGCCTAAAGGTTTTGACAGATAAATGAGGTCATTTTCTTTCCCTTGGTTTTTAGAAATTTGTTTTTCAAATATTCCATTCATTGTAATTGTGATGCCAGGTTCTTTTGACTGGTAACTATGTCCAGAAACAATAGTTGAGCCATCTTTTATAGCTTCAGATTTTATGCCCTTCATGAAATATTCCATGTAAAAGCTTTCTATTATTCCCTCTGAGAAAGGCAAGCCTTGAGAGACACTGATTGTTTGAACAGAACCGCCACTTGATAAAATATCATTTTGGGAATGTAGATAGCTAATAATTCCAAAATCAAAAGGATTGAGTGATGAAAATAGTTTTATGTGATCAATGCTTTGTAGTTGAGATGAGGAGTTATTATTAACGATTGATGCATCTGATAACTCAGGATTGGAACTTTCTGCATTTAAATATTTGACTAGGGTTTTTTTAGAAACTTTAGAGCCACAACCTTGACAGTACATTTTAACATCTTTTGATTTTTCTAATTCTAAATTTTTTTTTGTCATACTTTTACCACTTGAAAATTTAAATTTATTTATAAACCCTCTATCAATTATTTCTTTTAACTTCCAGCACCATCGGCCATGAAAAGATAAGAAATAATAGTTTAATAAAGCATAATTTTCATGAGTGCCAATTAAATAAAGCCAATTTTTTTGAGGTTTAAATTTAACAAGTGGCCGACCAGTTAATTTTAAAAAAATATTTTCTTTTAATACCTCTCCTTGACGAACTGCCATTACCCCTGATTTTGGTCTAAAATTATCTTCTATACCACAGGCATCTCCTGTAATAAAAACACTTTTATCATTGGTTGATAAAAGATTATTATCAACAGCTATAAATCCACTCTTGTCTTTGTTAAGGTTGCTATTTGATAACCATGACTCAATATTAGCTCCTGATGAGAGTAAACTTAAATCACAATCAAATTTAACACCATTTTTTAAAATTAAATGTGTTTCTGATATTGTAACAACTTCTCCTAAAAATTCTCTAATACCTAGTTGTTTTGAAATTTTTTTTAAATATTTTTTTGTTTTCTTATTTAAGTTTTTCTCTTTTAAAAAATTTTTTCCTAAAATAGTAATTTCTAAATTATTTTTATATCTTCTTGATAGGCTAAAAGCTAATTCATAAGACGCTATACCCCCACCTATAATGGCAATTTTACTTTTTTTATTTTTTATTATTTTATCGATCTGTCCCAAGTTTTTTACAAGTAAACTAATAGGTTTTACAAAAAAGCACCTAGATGAATTTTCTATCTCTAATCCTTTAGTATTCGAGATCGAGCCTGTATTAATTGATAATAAATCGTAATGTATTGAGGGTAAATTTAGCAATTCTAACTTTTTATTAATATTTTCTATCTTTACGACTTTATCTTTGATAAATGTTGCTCCTGCATTAAAACATAGTCTTTGAAGATCAATGCTTATTTCATCTTTATTAAATTCTTTATGAATATATCCAGGCGTCATGCCTGAATAGGTGGCCTCAAAATGTTCACTAATTAAAATTGTATGAAGTCCTTTTATATTGTTCATGCATAGTTTCTTTAATACTTGGACATTAGCATGCCCACCACCTATCAACACTAGCTGTTTGTTAAAATTATTTTCGAACAATTATGATAGCCAATCTTTAAAAAGACTATTGAAAATGAGTAATTTAGCAATGTTGTCCAGATTTAAGCTATTTTTCATATAGGAATAATTAAGTAATTAGGAGGAAATTTCAATATTTTTCATTATTTTTATGATTTTTCGCTTGAAACTAGAAATATATTTACCATTTACTAAAATGATTTAGCACTCTATAAAAGTGAGTGCTAAAAACTAAATTTTAGATATAGAGGTAAAAAAATGAATTTAAAACCCTTACACGATAGAGTCTTGGTCGAAAGAGTAGAACAAGAAGATCGTACTAAAGGCGGTATCATTATTCCTGATACTGCTCAAGAAAAACCTATGGAAGGAAAAGTTATTTCTGTAGGTGGTGGTGCTAGAAACGAAAATGGACAAGTTGTTGCTTTAGATGTAAAAAAAGGTGATCGAATTTTGTTTGGTAAATGGTCTGGTACGGAAGTAAAAATTGATGGTAAAGAGCTTCTAATAATGAAGGAGTCAGACATCATGGGAATTATTGAAAAGTAATTGAAAGGAATTTTATAAATGTCAGCAAAATTAATTCAATTTGGCACAGACGCTAGAGCAAAAATGCTTAAAGGAATAAATATACTAGCGGATGCTGTCAAAGTAACATTAGGACCTAAGGGTAGAAATGTTGTAATAGACAAATCTTTTGGCTCACCAAGAACAACAAAAGACGGAGTTACGGTTGCAAAAGAAATCGAATTAGCCGATAAATTTGAAAATATGGGTGCACAAATGATTAAAGAAGTGGCTAATAAAACAAATGACTCTGCTGGTGATGGGACAACAACATCAACAGTTTTATGTCAAGCCTTAGCTACTGAAGGAATGAAAGCTGTGGCTGCTGGATTAAATCCAATGGATTTGAAAAGAGGTATGGACACTGCTACAGATGCAATCATTTCTGAGCTTCAAAAAAACTCTAAAATTGTGAAGTCAGATAAAGAGGTCCAGCAAGTTGGAACTATTGCTTCAAATGGTGATGTTGAGGTTGGAGGAATGATATCAGAGGCAATGCAAAAAGTAGGCAAAGAGGGTGTCATAACAGTTGAAGAGGCCAAAAGCTTAGATACAGAATTAGATGTTGTCGAGGGTATGATGTTTGATAGAGGTTATCTAAGTCCATATTTCGTAACTAATGCAGATAAAATGAAGGCAGAAATGGAAGATTGCTTAATTCTATTACACGAAAAAAAGCTCGCTAGTCTTCAACCGATGTTACCTTTGTTAGAGTCAGTTGTTCAGTCTACAAAGCCATTGCTCATTATTTCCGAAGATGTTGAGGGCGAAGCTTTAGCGACTTTAGTTGTCAATAAGTTAAGAGGCGGATTAAAAATTGCTGCTGTAAAAGCTCCAGGCTTTGGGGATAGAAGGAAAGCAATGTTAGAAGACATCGCTATATTGACAGGGGGTCAAGTCATTAGTGAAGATTTAGGTATTAAACTTGAGTCAGTTACAATGGATATGTTAGGCAAAGCTAAAAGAGTTGTTGTTGACAAAGAAAATTCAACAATAGTTGGTGGAGCTGGTAAGAAAAAAGATATTGAGGCGAGATGTGATCAAATTAGAAAACAAATTGATGAAACAACTTCTGATTATGACAGGGAAAAGTTACAAGAAAGATTAGCAAAACTTGCTGGTGGTGTGGCTGTTATCAAAGTTGGTGGTGCCTCTGAAGTTGAAGTTAAAGAGAAAAAAGACAGAGTTGAGGATGCCATGCATGCTACTAGAGCTGCTGTAGAAGAGGGAATATTACCAGGTGGTGGCACAGCATTATTATATGCTACAAGCGTCTTAAAAAACTTAAAAGTCGATAATGATGATCAAAGATATGGAGTAGACATTGTCAGAAAAGCTCTTTCAGCTCCTTTAAAACAGATAGCTCAGAACTCAGGATTTGATGGTGCTGTTATTGCTGGAAAAATTCTTGAGAGTAAAGATAACTCTCACGGTTTCGATGCCCAATCAGGAAAGTTTTGTGACTTAGTAAAAGCCGGTATCGTAGATCCAACCAAAGTTGTAAGAACCGCTTTGATTGATGCCGTATCTGTTGCAGCATTATTGACAACTACTGAAGCCATGATTACCGATAAGCCTGAAGAAAAGTCATCTGCGCCAGCTATGCCCGATATGGGCGGAATGGGTGGTATGGGTGGCGGTATGCCAGGCATGATGTAATCACAGATAAACTAAATTTAAAAAAAAAGCCGAGTTTTACTCGGCTTTTTTGTTTTTTTATCCCTTTCTTTCATCTAATGTTACATGATGAATAATTTGATTTTCTTACCATTCAAAAATTTCTATTTAGATCGTTCCTTGAAAATTGATGTTATTTTTTTTTCTACTCTCTTTATACTTTTGCCAATTGTTCTTATTACCGGCCCCGCATTACCAGATATTTTTTTATCTCTTATTGCTTCATATTTTTTATTTAAAACAATTCCTAGTAAAAAGTGGCATTATTATCACAATCCCATTTTTTATGGTTTTATAATATTTAGTATCTATGGAGTCGCCCGCTCTGTATTTTCTGATATTCCCATTGACTCATTGAGTAATGAGGGAAGTATGTTTTATTTTCGTTATATTTTTTTTGCTTTAGGTGTTTGGTATCTTCTTGATGTCAATCCTCATATGTCTAAATGTTTTCTTGTTGTTTCAATTTTAAGTATCTTAATAGTTTGTATTGATGGACTCTATCAGTACATTTATAAAATTAACCTTTTCGGAAATTTGGCTCATGCACCTTCTCGGCTCACTGGTTTTTTTGGAAAAGAACCAATCATTGGAAGGTATGTTGCTTATCTATCTATGTTTACATTTGCCCTAATTTATCAAAATTTTAAAAAAACAAAGAAAGTTATGATTTTATCAGTTGCTTTTTTAGTAATAAGTGAAGTCATCGTTTTTTTATCTGGAGAGAGGGCTCCTTTATTTTATGTAAGCTTGTTTACATTTTTAGTAATAATTTTTATTCCATACTTTAGATTATACCGAATATTAGGATTGTTAGCATCTATTATAATTATATATGCAATTCTTCAAATCAATCCTGCTGCTAAAGAGAGAATGCTTGATAAAACTATAGATCAGGTAAGTAATACAAAATTATCTTTCTTGCCTTATGGACCACACCACGAAGAGCACTATTTATCAGCATTTAAGATGTTTGCTGACCAACCAATTTTTGGAATTGGAACAAATACTTTTCGATACCATTGCAATAAAGAAAAATATAAAGTCACAAAAAGATCATGTAGTTCTCACCCTCATCATATATATATTCAAGCTTTAGCTGAATTAGGAATACTTGGTTTTTTATTATTGGTATTTTTTTATTTATATTTAACTTATATTGGTATAAGGCAACTTTTTTTTATACTATTATCAAATCAAAAAAAAAAGATACCTTTTGAATACTTGTTATATCCAATGATTTTATTTGTTTACTGGTGGCCATTAGTTCCTCATATGAGCCTTTATAACAATTGGAACAATGTTTTTATGATGTTGCCATTAGGTTATTTCATGAGATATTTATATAATGCTAAAGTGAATGGACATTCTAACAAAAATAAATAATTATTTTCTAAATTCTATTAAAATAGAAAGCTTAGGTATTACATTAATCGAACTAATTTTAATTTTAGCTCTTTTAATAATTTCAATTATTTTAAGGGGCTTGTTTGCAAGATTTGTTGTTTTTAAAATTAAAACAATTATCAAAAAAACAGGCAATACAGTTGACGATAAACTCTTTGACTCCCTAGCACCACCATTAAAAATATTACCTTTGACTATAGTTTTTATTTCTATGGGTTTTTTTGTTAACAGTAACAGCCAATTAGGGATAGTTTTAGATAAAATTAACCAAACACTAATAACAATTTTTGTATTTTGGCTACTCCATCAATCATTATCACCATTATCAAATGCTTTTAAAAAATTAGAAGAGCTCCTATCAAAAGCTCTAGTAATTTGGTTAATGCGTTCCTTGAAATATTTAATAATATTTTTGGGAATAGTAGCAGTTTTGGAAACTTGGGGTATCAAAATTGGCCCAGTTATAGCTGGTTTAGGTTTATTTGGAGTTGCTGTAGCTTTAGGAGCTCAGGATTTATTTAAAAATCTAATTTCAGGTATTTTAATCATAATGGAAAAAAGATTTCAGTTAGGAGATATCATTGAGGTACCTGGACAAGCTATGGGAACAGTTGAGCATATTGGATTTAGATCCACTTTAATAAGACAGTTTGATACCTCATCTATTTCTTTACCTAATTATGTTTTCTCAGATTCTGCTATTTTGAATTATTCTCATAGAAAATATCGGCGCATTAAATGGATAATTGGACTGACATATGACACTTCAACAGAGCAGTTAAAAAAAATATGTCATGAAATTGAAAGCTTTATAAAAAGCAACTCTGATTTTATTGTTAATAATGAATATCAATTATTTGTGAGAGTTGATAAATTTAATGACTCAAGTATTGATATTTTGATTTATACATTTGCGAATACAAATGATTGGTCAAAGTATTTATCGGTCAAAGAGATTTTGGCATATAATATAAAATCTATTGTCAGTAATTGTAAAAGCTCATTTGCATTCCCCTCTCAATCTATTTATATAGAAAAACAGTAAATCAAACCTTTTTTTCAAAGATTTTATGACTTACTTTTGATACTTGTATGTAAGAAAGTATATAATTAAATAAAGAATTGATGTTAATAGTATTACTAATAATGCAATACGGTGGTTACTTAGAGTTAAAGGAACTACTAATTGAGGGATAAGCCAAAACATAAACAAAAATGGAGCAACTAAAGCATTAGCTATTTGTTTATGCTCAACTTTGATAAATATTAAACTATAGATTTTAGAGTGGAGGTGCATATTATCAGGAGAAAAAGGAGACTTCCTCTTCAAAATTCTTCGAAAATATGAAGTGCTTACTTCTAGTAAAGGATAGATAAAGATAACTACTGCAGACCAAGATGAAAGCTCACGATTTTGTGCAAAAATATCTATTATTAAGTAACTTGAGATTAACCCTAAAAAATAGCATCCAGTGTCACCTAAAAATATTTTTCCAAATGGATAATTAAAAAGTAAAAAACCAATAATTAAGATAATTATCACTGAGCTAATTTTTATCACATAAAAATCATTTAAATAAATACCCAAAAAAAAGATGCTTCCAAAAATTGAAAGTGCAGCCATAGAGGAAAGCCCATTTGTTCCGTCAATGATATTTTGTCCATTTATAATTGTTGTCATAGCTAAAGTGAAAAAAATTATTTGGAATATATTGTTATTAAACAAGATGTTTAGAAATCCAAAATTAAATTGAGGTAAAGCAGGCAAATTAATAATTAATATAAAGCAGGAAATTATAATTGCTGTAAGTCTAATTAATGGATTAATTGAAATTCTTAAATCTTCTAAAAAAGCTGGTATTAAAATTAGAAATGAACACCAAAATAAAATACTTAAACTATTTAAAGATAAAACCTGATATCCAAAAAATAAAATTACTATTATAAGACCACCTAATCTTGGGGTATTGCCAAGATGAATATCTTGAGTTTGTTTATTAGGGCCATTATCTTTTAAAAAATCAATTTTAATGAAAAGATAATTCAGAGTTATTGAGAACAAAAAAATAATGGTTAAGATTTTGTATTCCATAGCGTCTATATCATAACTAACAAAATGAATTTTACATTGTGCTTAATCATTATTTAAGATGAAAAATATATTTTGTGATTGCTTTTATAGCGCTTTTTAGACACTAATAAAATTGCTAATTAACAAAAATAATAATAATAATCAAAGCTTAATGAACTATAACAAATTAATACAAAACAAAAAAATCCTTATTACTGGGGGAGCTGGTTTCGTTGGATCTAACTTAGCAAAAAAATTGTTAGATTGTGGCAATAAAGTATATGTAATTGACAATTTTTTTACCGGGAAGAAGTCAAATTGTCATAAAGGTATTAATTATAAAAAATCACAAACAAAGGATATTTTCAATTTATATAAAAAAATTAAATTAGATTATATTTACCACTTAGGTGAGTATTCAAGAGTAGAACAAAGTTTTCAAGATATAGATTTAGTTTTTAGTTATAATTCATATCCTTTTCTAGAAATATTAAAATTAGTAAAATATCATAATGCTAAATTAATTTATTCAGGATCGAGTACAAAATTTTCAAAACAATTAGATGAAATCGAAAGTCCGTATTCATTTTCAAAAAGAATAAATACAGAATTTTTGAAACAATATGCTAAGTGGTTCAATCTGAAATATGCAATAACATATTTTTATAATGTCTATGGTAAAAATGAAATATCTAGAGGAAAATATGCTACAGTTATTGCAAAGTTTTTATATTTAAAAAAAAAGAAAGCAAAATTTTTACCTATAACTTCTCCAGGTACTCAAAAAAGACGTTTCACTCATATTGATGATATAGTCAATGGACTAGTAATAGTAGGAAAAAAAGGCTTAGGTGATGGTTATGGCATTGGTTCAAAAAAAAATTATAGTATTATAGAAATTGCAAAATTGTTAAATATGAAATACCAATTAACACCTCCAAAAAAGGGAAATAGAATGGATGCTTTGTTAAAAACAAAAAAAACTATTCAACTTGGCTGGAAAGAGCATAACAACTTGAAAGATTATATAAAAACTCTTAATGATTAAACTTGTAAGCCATCAATCTAACCACTATGTCAAAAATTGAAATTGATTATAAAAATCAACTAGAAGAAAATATAAAAACCCATCATGATTTGTATGATATATCAGTGGATGTAACAGAGGTAATTCAAACAATTAAAAAAAAATTAAAAAGGGGAGGTAAGTTACTTTTCTGTGGTAATGGCGGCTCTGCTGCTGATGCTCAACATTTAGCTGCCGAATTTTTAGTTAGGCTAAGACCACATATCAATAGAAACCCTATACCTGCTTTGAGCCTGGCTCAGGATACTTCAACTCTCACGGCTTGTGGCAATGACTTTAGTTTTGAAGATATTTTTCTTAGACCTTTCAAAGCATTAGCACAAAAAAATGACGTATTAATTTGTATTTCAACCTCAGGAAATTCAAAAAATATATTAAAAGTGTTAAAAGAGGCAAATAAAATTGGTATTTACTCTGTTAGTTTATTAGGTAAAAATGGTGGAAAGGCCAAGTCTCTCTCTAGCAAATCGCTGATAATTCCATCCAATAGCACGGCAAGAATTCAAGAGTGTCATATTTTCTTGGGACATTTTATTTTAGAAAAAGTAGAAGATTTTTTATCATTAGATATCTGATAAAGTAAAATGAAACTTTAGAAAAAAGTTAAAATTAAATAAATGACTGGTAAGTTAGTGTTAACTGAACTTTGAGTTAAATAAAATAATGTCAATTAAATCAAATAAATACATTCCTTTTTTTACCCCAAAAATTTCCTCTGAAGAAATAAAAAGCTTAAATAAAACTGTCAAAGCAGGATGGATCTCATCTCAGGGAAAAATAATAGAGACATTTGAAAATAAATTTGCAAAAATTCACAAAATTAAATACGCAATAGCAACTTCTAATTGCACAACATCTTTACACCTGGCTTTGTTATCTTTAGATATTGGAAAAGGGGATGAAGTAATTTGTCCAAATCTAACATTTATATCCCCAGCAAATATGATAGCACTTACTGGTGCAAAATTAGTTTTGGTCGATGTTCAAAATGACAATTTTTGTATTTGTTTAAAAGATTTAGAAAAAAAAATTACAAAAAAAACAAAAGCAATAATAATTGTTCATCCATTTGGTTATCCTGTTGATATTAATAAAATAAAAAAAGTAGTACAAAATAAAAAGATAAAAATTATTGAGGATGTTGCTGAGAGTATTGGAGCTAAAGTCGGTGACAAACTCTGTGGAACAATTGGAGATGTATCTTGTTTTAGTTTTTTTGCTAACAAGATAATTACCACTGGAGAGGGTGGTATGATCTTGACAAATAAAAAAAAAATTTATGAAAAAATAAAACTTTTACGAGATCATGGAATGACAAAGGAAAAAAGATATTATCATCAAATTTTAGGTTTTAATTATAGAATGACAGCTATGCAGGCGGCTATAGGATTAGCTCAAATAAATAAATTAAAAGATATTTTAAAAAAAAAAAAATTAATAAAAAAAAATTATATTAGATATTTAAATGCAAAAACTTTTGATATTTTTCCTAAAACTAAAAATGTTTCTTCGGTAGAATGGTTTGTTACAATTACTTTTAAAAAACAAAATTTAAGAAATAAATTTATTAAATATATGGAATATAAAAAAATTGAGTGTCGCCCTATGATATTTCCTGTTTCATTTGCAAAACATTTTAAAAATGATTTTCATAAAAAAAATTTTATTAATTCTTATAATATTTCATTAAATTCAGTCCATTTGCCCTCATCATTAAATTTAAATATCAAAGATATAAAATTAGTTGCAAACTTAATTAATACATGGGAAGAAAATATTAAATTATGAATTTTAATCTTTACTTAATTGATTTTGGTAAAAATATAAAAGATGGAATGCATAAAATTTCTAAAAATAAAAAAGGAATTATTTATATTATTAATAAAAAGAAAATTATCATAGGTTCAGTCAGTGATGGTGATATTAGAAGATATCTTTTAAAAGGAGGCACAATTAAAGATAACATTCAAAGATGCAGTAACCATAATTTTAAATATGTTTTTGATGAAAAAGATACTGATAAAATATTAAAACTTTTAGATCAAAAATTTGAAGTAATACCAGTTTTAGATAATAAAAAAAGGGTTTTAAAATTTATTGAAAGAAAAGATATTAATTTATTTAATAAAAATATAATTGTTAGATCTAGATCACCTGCTCGAATTAGTTTTGTTGGTGGAGGTACAGATGTAACTAAATATTTCTTTGAAAAAAGTGGTGCGAGTATCTCTTTTACCATTAATAAGTTTTGTAATGTCCATTTAATTAAAAGAAATGATGAAAAAATAATTATTAGTTCAAACGATTTTAATAAGAAAATTATTTTAAACAAAAATGAAGATATAAAGTATGATGGAAACCTTGATCTAATAAAGTCATGTATTAAATTACTTAAACCTAGTTTTGGATTTGAAATCTTCGTTGAAACTGATGTCAAACCTGGTTCAGGTTTGGGCGGCTCGGCTGCTGTCTCTTCTGCTGTGATTGGTGCAATCAATTATATTCAGCCTTATAAATTAAATAAGTATCAAATAGCTGAATTGGCATTTCAAGTTGAAAGAATAGAATTAGGTGTTACAGGAGGATGGCAGGATCAATATAGTACAGTTTTCGGTGGATGTAATTTTATGGAATATAGTGAAAATAAAAACTTAGTCCAAAATTTAATTTTGCCAAATAATTTATTTGATGAGCTAGAAAGAAGAATAATTTTATGTGATACAAACATGCCTCACAAAGGATCATCTATGCAAATAAAATTATCTAAAAATGAAAAAATAGATGATTATGGAAAAAAATCTAAGATCTTATTTAGCAAAATTAAAGAGGACTTACTTAGGGGCAAGGTAAAAGATATTGGCAAATTAATTCAGTCATCTTGGGATCTTAAGAAGAAATTAGATAAAAAAATGACTAATAAAAAGATTTTAGATATGGAAAAAAAACTATGTAGCAAATCTTTAGCAGATGGCTGCAGGTTACTAGGCACAGGAGGCGGTGGTTATATGTTATTTTATATTCAGCCAAAAAACTGGTTTAATTTTTTAAGTAAAATTAAATCAATGAATTTAAATTACTATCCAATTAAGTTTGATACTAAAGGTTTAAATGTTTGGGAGACTGAAATTTAATTGAGAAAAGTTATTTTATGTGGCTTTAATTGGTCTGGCTGCGAAGCATTAGAGTCTCTAATAAAAAAAAAATATCATATTTTTGTATATACACATTTACCAAAATATTTTGAACCGGATATAATAAGAATTTGTAAAAAAAATAATATTTTATACACCACAAAAAAAATAAATTATAAAAATATTCCTTTTAAACCTGATTTAATAATTTCAATTTCCTATAAGTATAAGATACCAGCTAATGTTTTATCTATCTCAAAGTTTAAACCTTTTAATTTACACCCATCATTACTTCCTAAGTATAAAGGATGTAGTAGCATAACTTGGGCAATGGTAAATGGAGAAAAAAAATCTGGTTTCACTTATCATTATATGAATGAAAAGTATGATGACGGTAATATAATTTTACAAAAATCAATAAAAATAAAAAAATTTGATTTACAATCAACTCTTTATTATAGAGTCATGTTTACCTCTTTACTTTATTTTGATGATGTTCTTAAAAAAGTTTTTAACAAATATCCTGGTAGAAAACAAAAAGGTAAAAGCACTTATTTTAAAAGAGGTGCACCATATGATGGCGTTTTAAAAAGTAATTGGAAAGGCATAAAGAGAGAAAATTTTATAAAAGCCATGATATTCCCACCACTACCTCTTGCTAAATTTAGGAATAAATTTATCAAAAAATATTAATTTCTAATATGATTTTTGTATCAACTACATTCTCTAAACAAAAAAAATCAAATCTCCAAAATGTATTGAATCAATTAGATAATTTAGAAATAGATGGTATAGAAATAGGATCTACTCATAATTATGAAACAAAGCAAAACTATAAAAAAATAATAAGCAAAAACAAAAAAAAGAAAATTTTTGTTCACAATTTTTTTCCGCCTTCTGAAAATGAAAATTTTGTCCTCAATATAGCCTCATCAGATATAAGCATTAAAAAAAATTCACTAGACATGATTATTTCTAATATTGACTTTTGTAAAGATATTGGTGCACAACTTTATACCATTCATCCTGGTTTTTTATCTCTGCCAGTTCCAAAAACTGATTTTAATAAAAATAATTATGATTTTGATTTTGACACAAACTCTGTTTCCAAAAGATCTGATGCTTTTGATATTATGCTTAAATCCTTAAAAAAAATATCTAATTATGCCAAAAAAAAGCAAATAAATATTGCTATAGAAACAGAGGGCTCCAACCAAAAGCATAGCTATTTAATTATGCAAGAACCTAAAGAATATAAAAAACTTTTCAAAGAAATACCTGAAAAATTATTTGTGAATTTTAATTTACCCCATTCATATTTTGCATCAAGTTATTTTAACTTTTCAATGAAAAATTTTATTAAATTTTTAAATAATCGTATTATTGCAGTTGAAATTAGTGATAATGACGGATTTAATGATGAACATAAACCATTATCAATTAGATCAAAGTATTTACCTTTTTTAAATTTATTTAATCAAAACCTTCCGATTATTTTAGAGTTTAGAAATGCAAAGTTATCTGATATTAAAAATAGTATAAATTTATTAAAAAAATATAATGAAAAAAAACGAAATAATTTTAAGTAATAAAAGAAAAATATCCGATAAAGATAAATGTTTTATTATTGCTGAAGCCGGGGTTAATCACAATGGTAGCATTAAGTTGGCAAAAAAACTAATAGATATAGCTGTTGAAGCTAAAGCAGATGCTGTCAAATTTCAAACATTCTTAGCTGATGAAATAATTTTGAAAAAAGCTCCAAAAGCAAAATATCATATTGAAACAACAGGTTCTGATAAAAAACAATCTTGGTTTGATTTATTAAAATCACAAGAAATTAATTATGAAATGCACAAAGAAATTATTAGATATTGTAAACAAAAAAAAATAATTTTTATGTCTACACCATATGATAAAAAAAGTACTGATTTGCTTGATAGTTTAGGAATGGAAATATTTAAAATCGCTTCTACTGACTCAAATAACCATCAATTAATTGAGTATATAGCAAAAAAAAAGAAACCAATAATTTTATCAACTGCTATGTGTAATTTGGATGAAGTCAAAAAGAGTGTAAAAATTTTAAAAAAATATTTAAAAAATAAATTTATCATTATGCAATGTACTGGTAGTTACCCGGCTGACTCTTCAGAAGCAAATATCAGAGTTATTAAATCTTATAAAAAGAAGTTTAATTGTTTGGTAGGATATTCTGACCATGTTATTGAAAATAATGCAGCTTTAGGATCTATAGCATTAGGGGCAAAATGTTTTGAAAAACATATTACAGTTAGTAAAAAGTTAAAAGGACCTGATCATAGAGCATCGATGGAAAAGAGAGATTTTATTAAAATAGTTCGTGATATAAGAGATCTTGAGACAGCTCTAGGTGATGGCTCAAAAAAAATTTCTTTTTCAGAAAAAAATAATATAAGTAAATTAAAAAAATATTTTGTAGCTAAAGAGAATATAAAAAAAGGTGAAAAATTTACCAAAGAAAATATAGTAGCAAAAAGAACAGGCGGCTTTGGAATCAGTGCCGATAATTACTTCAAACTTTTAAAAAAGAAGTCTAATAAAAACTATTCAGTTAATGATATTATTAAAGTGAATATATGAAAATTTTGATAACTGGTGGTTCGGGATATATAGGCTCGGTATTAACCAATATTTTATTAAAAAATAAATTTAAAGTAACAGTAATTGATAACTTTATGTATGGTCAAACAAGCTTAAATCACTTATGTCTAAATAAAAATTTAGAAATAGTAAACGCAGATGTAAGAAATATTAATTTTATAAAAGATTACATAATTAAAAATGATTTGATAATACCCTTGGCTGCGATCGTAGGTGCCCCAGCTTGCGATAAAGATCCAATTAATTCAAAGTTGATAAACAAGGATTCAATATTAGGTTTATTTAAGGAAGTTTCTAAAAACCAATTAATAATTATGCCTACAACGAATAGTGCCTATGGGTCCGGAGATGAAAATAATCTATGTGATGAAAAATCTCCTTTAAATCCAATATCCTCTTACGCAAAAGATAAAGTACAAATTGAAGAAGTATTAATGCAAAAAGAGAATGTAATAAGTTTAAGATTAGCAACTGTTTTTGGAATGTCTCCAAGAATGAGATTAGACTTATTAGTAAATGATTTTGTTTTTAGAGCAGTCTTTGATAGGTATATAGTTTTATACGAGTCATACTTCAAAAGAAATTATATTCACTTACAAGATGTATCTGGAGCATTTATTCATTCAATAAATAACTTTGATAAAATGAAATCGGAAATATATAACGTTGGATTGTCAAATGCCAACCTATCAAAAAAAGAATTATGTGAAATTATAAAATTAAAAATTAATGATCTGAATATTATCGTTAATAATTTTAATAAGGACCCAGACCAAAGAAACTATATAGTATCAAATGAAAAAATTGAGAACACAGGATTTATTCCTAAAATTTCTATTAGTGATGGTATTGATGAACTAATAAAAGGATATAAATATTTTAAAAAAAATAATTTTGGTAATATTTGATTTATAAAAATTCATTAAAATCCTTTTTACACTTTTTATTATTCATAATTGACTTTACAATTTCAAAATCATGTAAGTTATCAATTTGAAAACTTTTAATTTTATTCATCAAAAAAACACCAATTTTTCCAAATAATCTATTTTTATTTTTTTTAAACTTGTTTTTATCAAAAATATAAAACGATCCATTTTCTAGAATTATATTTTTTAAATTCTGCCTTCTTGTCCGTTTACGAATATTATAATTTGGTTTTATTTTTTTTTTTCCTGTCCAATTAAAAAAAAATTCATTATTTTTTGACCCAGAAAATAAACTATCAATTTTTTTAGAATAAAAATATTTAAGGGCTTTTTTGATATCTTTAGACTCCCTCAATGGCGAGGTTGCTTGCAGAGCAACAACAGTATCAAGATAAATATTATTTTTTTCAAAAAAATTTACAGCATGTAACCAACCTGACTCTGATGATGAATTATCTCTAGAAATGTTATATGGCCTTAATATTGTGTTTGCTCCTGTTTTTTTTGCAAAATTTAATATTTTACTTGAGTCACTACTAACCCAAACACTTGAGATTTGATCACAATTTAAACATTGGCATATTGACCAATATAATAGTGGTTTACTATTTAAGTTTTTGAGATTTTTCCCAGGGATGCCCTTTGAGCCACCCCTAGCTAATATAACAGCTATATTAATTTTTTTTTTCATAAATTAGTAAACTTTGAATTTGAGATGTGCATTTTTAATTTCTAAAATTTTATGATACCAAAAAAAAAGGATTTAGTGTAAATAAATATTATAAAATAAAAATTATTTAGAAAATTTACAAATCTTGTTCAAAAATATATTTAACAAAATTAATTTATTCTCGCGTATAAAATTTCGTTTTGACTTACCTGATAAAACTAAGATACTCCTTTACGATGAAGTTCATGCATCTATCTTAAAAGAAATCATTAAAAGAGATTTTAACATCCTCTTTTTACGTAAAAAAAAAATTTATTTTTGGATCTACTTAAAACAAATTATATCTTTTGATTTTTCATTTAAAACATATTCAAAAAATTTTATAAAGTTTGTTTCACCTAAAGTAATAATTACTTTTAATGATGCAAGATTTGAAATGTATAATTTAAAAAAAGATTTTAAAAATATAATTTTTATATCAGTAATGAATGGCCTTCGTTTCGAAAAATGGTTTAAAGACAGAAAAAAATTATTTCCAAAGAATTTTAAGATTTACTATGGAGATTATTTTTTTGCCTTAAACAAATATTACATTACAAATTATAAAAAACTTTTAAAGACAGATTATCTTACTTTAGGACATTTTAGGAATAATTTAGTAAAAGTTCAAAACACAAAATATAAAAATGAATTTTTATATTTATCTCAAGTGCATGATAGTCCTAGAATTCAAAATGGTATTGACTATGAAAGTGAGAAGTATTGGACAAGATTACATAACTTTATTAATTTATATCTATTAGAGTCCGGCAAAAAACTTCATATTCTTTTAAGGAGGGCAAAAGAGTCATCAAGACAAAAAAATGAAATTAATTTTTATAAAAAAATATATAATTCAAACTGTGTCTTCCATCAAAATTCGGATTGGAAAAAAAAATATCAAATAATAGATAAATTTGAAAATATTATATTTTCCTTCTCAACTATGGGTTATGAAGCCATGTCTAGAAAAAAAAAGATTGCAATGTTTGCCCCAGCCAAAATACATGGCTCAAATTATTATTTTGGATGGCCAGGCCCGTATAGAAAGGAGTACAATTTTTTTTCATCTAAAAAATTAAGTTATAAAGAGGTAAAGAGAATACTAGAGAATATCAATAATTGTACACAATCTAATTGGAATAAAAAATATTTTAGTATTATTAAAGATCAACTTAATTATGATAAAAAAAACCATAGTCTTGTGAATCTTTTAAATAACTTAATTCGTAATTAAAAATATTACTCAGTGTTATAAGACTAATATTTTTGTAAAAAAAATTTATTATGATAACAAGAAAATAAAATTATGACATAATCATGATTTATGTTTTAATTTTTATCTGAACAAAATGTCAATAATTAAAAAACTTTTATATATGCTCACTTCATTTGAACGTAAGCGTGCTTTCCTATTATTGATCTTGATTTTACTAATGGCTACCTTAGAAATGATTGGTGTAGCTTCAATATTACCTTTTATATCAGTACTAACTAATCCAAATATCATTGAGACCAATTTTATTCTTAATTCAATGTTTGATTATTTCAGTATATTTGGTGTAGAAAATCATCAACAGTTTCTCATAGCTCTAGGAATTATTGTTTTCATCTTATTACTTTCATCTCTTGCGATTAAGGTTATCACAATTTATTTTCAAATTCGATTTATTCAACTAGTTCAACACAGCATAAGTAAACGCTTGATTGAAATATATTTAAGTCAACCATATAGCTGGTTTTTAAATCATCATAGTGCAGACTTTGGTAAAAAAATATTACATGAAATTGGTATGGTAACGGGCAGTGGCATAGGACCATTAATTGAATTAACAGCCAGAGGTGCAGTAACTTTTGCAATATTATCCTTATTAATCATAACGGATCCAAAACTTACTTTTATTGTCGGATTTACTCTCGGCTTTTCCTATTTTGCAATTTTTAAACTTTCAAGAAATTATATAAGTCACCTTGGTCAAGAACGTCTTAAAAATAATGAAAAACGTTTCGTATCTATAAGCGAAGCTTTTGGTGCAATTAAGGAGATTAAAATAGGGGGGCTTGAGCAAACATTTGCAAATCGTTTTTCTAATCCTAATTTATCTATGGCTAAAAATTTAGCATCTTCTGCAACAATTGAGTCATTACCTAGATTTTTTGTTGAGGCAGTATCTTTTGGAGGCATCATTTTGTTAATACTTTATCTTATGATACTTACAGGTAATTTTAATGAAATATTGCCTATAATTAGTCTTTACGCATTTGCCGGGTATCGTTTAATACCTGCATTACAAGTTATTTATTCATCATTTACCAAATTTGCTTTCGCTAGCCCTTCAGTAGATCAAATATATAATGATTTAAAAAATTTAAATAAAATTCAAATGCCTGAAAATAATAATAATTTATATCTAAAAAAAGAAATTAATCTCAATAGTATTAGTTATGATTATCCTGAAAGCTCAAAGACAGCATTGAAAAATGTTAGTTTAAAAATTGATTTAAATACTACTGTAGGCTTTGTTGGATCTACGGGAAGTGGTAAAACTACCACTGCGGACATAATTCTAGGGCTATTAGAGGCTCAAAAAGGTACATTAGAGGTTGATGGAGAAATTATTACAAAGAAAAATTCAAGAACTTGGCAAAAATCTATAGGTTATGTTCCTCAGTTCATATACCTTTCTGATGACTCTATTTCTGCAAATATTGCTTTTGGTATTGATCCAAAAAATATTAATCAAGAGGCTGTAGAAAAAGCAGCTAAAATCGCAAATTTACATGAATTTGTTAGTAATGAATTACCAAATAAATACCAAACCACTATTGGTGAAAGAGGGGTGAGATTATCGGGAGGGCAAAGACAACGCATTGGTATTGCTAGAGCATTATATAATAGTCCAAAAGTACTAATTCTTGATGAGGCAACGAATGCCTTAGATACACAAACTGAACAAGCTGTAATGGATGCAGTCAATAACCTCAATCAATCTATGACAATTATATTAATTGCACATCGCTTAAACACTTTAAAAAAGTGTAATAAAATATATATGTTTCATAAAGGTGAAATAAAATCAGAATGTTCTTATGAGGAGATGATCAAACTTCGTGAAAATTTTGACATAAACGATAAAATAAAAAAAGATGTTTAATAATTCATCTATATTAGTTACTGGTGGCACTGGATCTTTTGGCCGTAAGTTTATTGATTTAACTTTAAAAAAGTATAACCCAAAACGAATAATAGTTTATTCCCGTGATGAAATGAAACAGTGGGATATGTCTAATAAATATAAAGATGAAAAAAGAATTCGTTTTTTCATTGGGGATGTTCGAGATATTACGCGACTTTATCGTGCTTTAGAAAATGTGGATTATGTTGTTCATGCCGCGGCAACTAAAATTGTTCCAACAGCCGAATATAATCCATTTGAGTGTATTAAGACTAATGTTAATGGTGCTATGAATTTAATTGATGCATGCATAGATCAAAATGTCAAAAAAGTTGTAGCTTTATCGACTGACAAAGCATCCAGTCCTGTAAACCTTTATGGCGCAACTAAACTAGCTTCTGATAAATTATTTGTAGCAAGCAATTCGACATATGCTAGAGGATATAAGACTTCATTTGCTGTCGTCAGATATGGAAATGTAATGGGGTCTAGGGGATCTTTGATACCATATTTTATTTCATTAAAAGATCAAAACGAGCTGCCTATAACTGATGAGCGCATGACTCGCTTTATGATTTCTCTTGAACAAGGTGTGGAAATGGTGTGGCATTCATTTCAGGATATGTTGGGAGGAGAGATATATGTAAAAAAAATACCATCTATGAAAATTACAGATATAGCAAAAGCCATAGCTCATAAAAAAAAATATAAAATTATTGGTATTCGTCCGGGTGAAAAATTACATGAGCAAATGATTAGCTCGGAGGATAGTTACTCAACATATGAATATAAAAACTACTATAAAATACTGCCACAAATTAATGAATGGTCAAAAGATAAATTACGGATAAAAAAAGGTAAAAAAGTAAATGAGGGATTTGTCTATTGTAGTGATACAAATTCAGATTGGATGACTGTCCAAGAACTCAAGCAATGGATTCAATTAAATAAAAAAAATATTGGCAAAATTTAATACCAAATCGAAATAATATATATATCGTTCATGAAAGCAGAAAAATCGATTTTTCGGGTTTTAGTTTTGGGGTCATCCGGCTCTCTCGGAAATAAAATTTATAATGAACTAAAAAAAAATAAAAATATTCAATTATTCCACTCTGGTTTAAATAAAAG
>CABYGG010000005.1 GCA_902518505.1 uncultured Alphaproteobacteria bacterium | reverse complement strand
ATCGAAATCTTTAATCCTGTCAGTCTCTTTTTTAATGCTAACTGCTAAAACTAACTCACCTTTAATTCCAGAGTAATTAAAATCTTCATAATTTTTGTAATCTATATAAATTCTCTCCTCATATAATTTTGTCAGTTCTTTAAGTATTACAATTTCAAATGTTTCCGATATAGAGGCAATAGCATAAACGTCCTTACGTAATTGTTGTTTAGTTGAGTAAATAATTAAATTATTAATTTTATTCTCTAAGAGAGTTTTTTCTTTATGTTCTTTTTTTTTGGGAAGAAAACCAATAAAGGTAAATTTTTTTTTATTTAAAAAACCACTCAGTTGAATACCTGAGATTAAGGCGCTAGCACCAGGTATTGAATATACATTTACCTGATTTTCAAACAAAAAATTTATTAATTGGTTTCCAGGATCGGATATAAGTGGAGAACCAGAGTCTGATATCAATGATATCACTTGATTAGATTTTAATAATTTATATATGTAATCTTTCTTTTTGTTAAAGTCGTGATCAGTGTACTTAGACAATGATGTTTTGATACCATATCTTTTCAAAAGCTTTTTACTATTAGTGGTGTTCTCACATAAAATTAAATTAGAATTTTTTAAAACATTTATAGCTCTTAATGTGATATCATCTAAATTTCCTATGGGAGTTGAAACTAAATAGAGACCCGGGTTCATTATGAGTTTATTTAAAAATATAATTATATTACTTACATTAATATCATTTTTTAGTTGTGCCCCAACAACAATCGAGAAAAAAAAGCCGATTGAAAAAGCACCAGAAAAAGTTGAAGAGATAAAAATTGTTGAAGAGAAAGAGGAGGAAATAGAGAAAGTTGATACAACAAAGAAGCCATCAAAACCCGAAGATAAAATAATTGATTTTAATAATATCGATAAAATAATTGTTTTTTTATCAGACGATGAAATTTTAACATCCTTGTTTTATGATGTTTTTATAAAAGAAATCGATAACTTTCCTAATATCAAAAAAATAGAATTTATTTATTCAATTGATGAAATACAAAACTCAATCAACAATTCTCTCATTATAGGCCCCACCAATTCAAAAGATTTGTTCGACTTGCCAAATAAACTTGGTGAAAATACATTCACAATTTCTTTATCAAATGACTTCTCTGTTATGAATAAGTATGCAGATAATGAAATTATTTTCGTATTTAGCAGTCCTTACCAACACGTTGAAATACTTGGGGATTATATCAATTCATCAAACTCACTTGGTGTATTATACAAACAAAACGAATATGGATTAAAATTATTTGAATATTTTAAAGATACCTACCCATTAAAATATATTAAATCATCTCCATTTGGAGACAGCGCAGTAGATTTGGAATTATCTGTGAAGTTGATGGGAAACTTAAATACATATGACAACATAATTATTTTTGATGATACATTTAGCTATAAAGACTTAGTGGGATATTTGGCAACAGAGGACGGAACTTATCCTCTTGATAGAACGTTCCTAATTGACAATTTTTTAGAGCAAAGAAAGAATTTAGAAAATTATTATAAGCCTATTAATCGGACTTTCTTGCAAAATATCGATTTGACTACCATGGATGAACCACATCGGGAATTCTTCTTCAAGATATCAGTAAAGATATCACTTACTATTGCTAATCAAATTCTAAAAAACAATTTTTTACCAAGTGCCATTGATCATGAGGATTTTGGAAGATTGCCTTTAGAAAATATGATGATTAATTATCCTGTAATATTTGATTAGATAATTTTTTAAAAGCTTTATACCTGTGAGAGTTTAATAATTTTTGCCTCTCATTCATTTCAGCGAATGTCTTATTGTTATCTGTAGGGATAAAATATGGATCATAACCAAAACCACCATTGCCTCTCTTATCTTTTATTATAAAGCCAGGTATGGATCCTGATGCCTTATATCTTTGGGTTTTTCCTAAAACGCAAATAGAACAAATAAAAGTCGCATCAACATAACTTAAATTCTCAAATTTGCTAAAAATAAAATCTATAACCTTTTGCTCCCCACCTAATTTTTTTGCCTCTCTTGCAGTTTTTATTCCTGGGTAGTTATTTAATTTATTTACAACAAAACCACTATCATCACATAGTACAAGTGTATTTGTTTTATCTAAAAAATATTTCGATTTAATTTCACAATTTTCTTCAAAAGTTTCACCATTTTCAGTAGGTTCATCAATATTGTTAAATTTATTTAGATTTAAAACTTCATATTCACTAAATAGATTGAAGTGCTTTATATAAAAAATAAATTCTTTTAATTTTCCAGTATTATTAGTGCCAAGTAATAAATTATTTTTCAATTGCCAAGTTTTGAATATTAAAAATTTCTGGCATCGATCCCTCAACTAGTTCTATAAAACTCATAATAGTTTTCTTGCTAAATTTAGCCTCTTCACCAGTAGATTGAAACTCAATAAATTGACCATCATTTGCCATTACCACATTGCAATCTACCTCAGCACTCGAGTCTTCAATGTAATTTAAATCTATGCATGATGTTCCTTTAACAACACCAACCGATATTGCTGCAACTTGATTTACTATAATTGCCTTTGATAAATTAAATTTATTTTTGAATTCATTAATTGATCGAACAAGACTAACGTATCCGCCAATGATAGATGCTGTCCTTGTTCCTCCATCAGCACTAATCACATCACAATCAATCTTGATAGTTTTTTCGCCAAGTATATCTAAATTAACAGCACACCTTAGACTTCTTCCAATAAGTCTCTGAATTTCTTGTGTTCTTCCAGACTGCCTACCTTTGGCTGCCTCTCTGTCCATTCTTTCAGATGTAGAAGAAGGTAACATACCATATTCTGCAGTTAACCAACCTTTCCCAGAATTTCTTAAAAATCCAGGAACTCTATCTTCAATAATAGCTGAGCAACAGACATGAGTATTTCCTAACTTAACTAAACATGATGATTGATTATTTGGTTGAAAACCTGGAATTATTTCTAAATTTCTAATTTTAGAGAGCTCTCTATCATTTCTTGTATATCCAGACATTTATGTTTTATTATTTTAAATTATAAGATTAATTAAGATTAATGAATAAAAAAATTACAGATATTGGTGCACGATCAAAGCTTATATTCAAGTCACTTGTCGAAAGTTACTTGAAAACAGGTGAGCCTATGGGCTCCAAAGCACTTAGTTCAAAAATTGCTTATAAACTCTCACCAGCAACAATAAGAAATGTTTTAAACGAAATAAATTTTCACGGACTTATACAAAAAGGACATTTCTCTGCAGGCAGTATACCAACTGATTTAGGTTTACAATTTTATACTCATGCACTTTTAGAGCCAGGATCAATTAGTAAAAGTGAAAAAGAGATTATTGAGAAGTCATCTAAAATGAATAATCTTCTAAATGAACAAGAAATAATTACTAACACTTTAAATGGCCTATCGAAACAAGCTAGTCTTGTTATTAATAATGAAAAAATAGCAAAAATTAGAAAAATTGACTTTCACAAAATCGATAATCATAAAGTAATATTCATTATCGAGCACGAAGATGGTTATACATCAAATAGAATAGTAGAAATTGATGAAAATATTCAAACAGAAGATTTAAATAGTATTGGCAACTTTATAAATAAGTTTTCAAAATCTATGTCACCTACAGAAATTCAAAATAATATAAAAATTTTTATAAAATCAGCAAGAAATCAAATAACCAACACCTCAAAAAAACTATTGCTGAAAGGAATAAAAATCGAAAAGTCTCAAAATACAGAAACTTTTTTTGTTAGAGGCCTGCCAAATTTAATTAAGAATAATTTAGAAACAGATTTAGACAGCATAAATGAGCTTTTGAGTGACATTGAAACAGGTAAAATGGCAAACAAAATGATTAAGGCCTTGAAAAAATCAAAAGGAGTGCAAATATTTATTGGAAGTAATACTAATTTTTTTAAAAATACAAATTTATCTATGATTTTATCAAATTATAAAACTAAAAATGGACTCACTGGTGCTATTGGTGTAATAGGTCCGAAAAGAATTGATTATCAGCGAATTGTTCCTATTGTGAGTTATATGTCTGAAACAATATCAAAAAAATAAAGGAAATTATGGAAGAAGATAAGAAAACCAAAGATCAAGCCCAACACCAAGAAGAAGATGTTACAGAAAATCAACAAACCAATGAGACCGATGTAGAAGAAAATTTAGATACAAATGATGATGAAATCCAAAAACTCAAAGAGGAAATTGAGAGTTTAAAAGATCAAAGGTTAAGAGCTGTTGCTGAACTAGAAAACTTTAGAAAAAGGGCAGAAAAAGATCAATCAGATGCATTGAAATACGGTATAGCTAATTTTGCAAAAGAAATCATTAATATCGGTGACAATATAGAGAGAGCAAAATCAAGTATTTCAGAAGAAGTGAGATCTAATGAAAGCATAAAGTCTGTTGTTGATGGTTTAGATCTAATTGCACAATCCACTATGGCCACTTTCGAAAAAATTGGCATCAAAAAAATTGAAAGTATAAACCAAAAATTTGACCATAATTTACACCAAGCCATGATGGAAATTGAAAAAAATGACTGCGAGCCCGGAACTATTGTTCAAGAACTAATACCAGGCTACACATTGCATGATAGATTACTAAGACCAGCAATGGTAGGAGTATCAAAAAAATCCCAAGAAAATCAAGACGATAAAGCCATCAAAGAAGAAGAAAAATCAGAAAAGTAAGAAAATTCAATAGTTTTAATGCTCTTGAATTAAGTAAGTATCAACCCATATAAATATAAGATTATTTAATTTTTAAAGTAGGAAAAACAAAATGGCTAAAGTAATTGGAATTGATTTAGGTACCACAAACTCTTGTGTGGCAATAATGGATGGAAAGAATCCAAAGGTAATAGAGAATTCTGAAGGTGCTAGAACAACACCTTCTGTTGTAGCTTTTACTGAAAGCGAAAAACTAATTGGTCAATCTGCAAAAAGACAAGCCGTCACCAATCCTGAAAATACACTTTATGCTGTAAAAAGATTTATTGGTAGAAGCTTTGAAGACGACACTGTCCAAAAGGATGTAGGCTTATCCCCATTTAAAATTATTAAAGGTAATAACGGCGATGCATGGGTTGAAGCTCAGGGTGAAAAATATAGCCCTAGTCAAATCTCTGCTTTTATTCTTCAAAAAATGAAAGAGACAGCCGAGTCTTATACAGGAGAAACTATTACACAAGCAGTGATAACTGTTCCTGCTTATTTCAATGATGCACAAAGGCAAGCAACTAAAGATGCTGGCAAAATTGCTGGCTTAGAAGTTTTAAGAATTATTAATGAACCAACCGCTGCTTCATTAGCATATGGACTAGATAAAAAACAATCAGGCACTGTAGTTGTTTACGATTTAGGTGGTGGTACATTTGATGTATCAATTTTAGAAGTTGGCGATGGTGTGTTCGAAGTTAAGTCAACTAATGGTGACACACACTTGGGTGGCGAAGACTTTGATTTAAGAATTATTGATTTTTTAGCTAGCGAATTTAAAAAAGAGCAAGGTATAGATTTAAAAAATGACAAATTAGCATTACAACGTTTAAAAGAGGCTGCTGAAAAAGCAAAAATAGAACTGTCAAGTTCAACTCAAACAGATGTAAATTTACCTTTTATTACAGCTGATCAATCTGGCCCTAAACACTTAAATGTAAAACTTACCAGAGCTAAGCTTGAAGAGTTGGTTGACGACTTGCTCCAAAATACAATTGAACCTTGTAAAAAAGCCCTAAGTGACGCTGGCCTTTCAGCAAGCGACATAAACGATGTCATTTTAGTTGGTGGAATGACAAGAATGCCCAAAGTAACAGAAATTGTTAAAAACTTTTTTGGAAAAGACCCCAGTAAAGGTGTTAATCCTGATGAAGTTGTGGCTATGGGAGCAGCTATCCAGGCAGGTGTTTTACAAGGTGATGTAAAAGATGTCTTGCTTTTAGACGTAACCCCACTTTCTTTGGGTATTGAAACACTTGGCGGAGTATTTACAAAGTTAATTGAAAGAAATACGACTGTTCCTACAAAAAAAAGCCAAGTATTCTCAACAGCAGAGGACAATCAAAATGCCGTTACCATCAGGGTCTTTCAGGGAGAAAGAGAAATGGCTGCTGATAACAAGCTTTTAGGTCAATTCGATTTAGTTGGCATACCCCCTGCTCCAAGAGGAACACCACAAATTGAGGTGACTTTTGACATTGACGCTAACGGTATTGTCAATGTATCTGCAAAAGATAAATCTACAGGAAAAGAGCAACAAATTAAAATTCAAGCATCTGGTGGTTTATCAGATGAAGAGATTGACAAAATGGTTAAAGATGCTGAAGCCAATGCTGAAACAGATAAGAAGAAAAGAGAAGAGGTTGATGTTAAAAACCAAGCCGATAGTCTTGTCTTCCAAGTGGAAAAAAATATTAAAGAGCATGGCGATAAAATTAGTCCTGAAGATAAGTCCAAAATAGAAGCAGACTTAAAAGATTTAAAAGAGGCACTCGAAAAAAATGAGATTGAGAACATAAAACAAAAAACACAAGACCTTACTCAATCATCTATGAAAATGGGTGAAGCTATGTACAAAGATCAACAATCATCTGAGGCTCCTGGTGCGGAACAACCTAAGCAAGAGGATAACACAGGTGAAACTAAAAATGATGACGACGTTATAGACGCAGACTACGAAGAAGTAGACGACGATAAAAAAGCAAGCGGACAGTAACTCTTAGCTTGGTTTAAAATATTATGGCTGAGGATTTTTATGACACTCTTGGTATATCCCGTGAAGCTAGTGACTCTGAAATAAAAAGTGCATACCGAAAATTAGCTATGAAATATCATCCTGATCGAAACCAGGGTGACTCTGCTGCTGAACAAAAATTTAAGGACGTGAGTCAAGCATATGAAATTTTAAAAGATCCAAAAAAAAGACAAACTTATGATCAATTTGGCCATGCTGCTTTTGAACAAGGCGGTGGTGGAGCCGGCGGATTTGGTCAACAAGGCTTTGGTGGTTTCTCAGATATTTTTGAAGATATTTTTGGTGCATTTGGTGAGGGCGGTCAGCGCGAAAGCAGAGGGGATGATTTGCGCTACGATGTTACTATTGACCTAGAAGAGGCTTTTAGTGGAAAATCACTAGAAGTAACGATACCCAAAATGATTAATTGCCCTGAACAGCATAAATATAAAAGTTGTTCTACTTGCCAAGGTTACGGAAAAGTTAGGACTCAGAGTGGGTTTTTTTCAATGGAGAGAACCTGTGGTCGATGTGGTGGAACTGGGCAAGAAATGAAGGGTCGATGCTCAAAATGCAGTAATACTGGACGAATTAAACAAAATAAAAAAATTCAAATCAAAATACCTGCTGGAGTTGAAACAGGTAATAGGATTAGAATGAGTGGAGAAGGAGAGGCTGGAGAAAGAGGTGGCTCCTATGGAGACCTTTACGTTTTTATAAATATAAATAACCACAAACTTTTCCAGAGAGAACGAGATAACATTATTTGTGATGTTGCTATACCTTTTACTACAGCAACTTTGGGCGGTAATATAGAAGTTCCTACTATAGAAAAAAAAATGGTTAATGTTTCCATACCAAAAGGAATGCAGTCAGGTCATAAACTCAGAATCAAAGGCAAGGGAATGAGTATTCTGAGAACGAACACAAGAGGTGATATGATTGTTAAAGTACATGCTGAAACACCAGTAAACTTATCTTCAGATCAAGAGAAACTTTTAAATAAATTTAATGAAACCCTTACTAAGAAAAACACAAAAATGACGGAAGGGTTTTTTGATAAAGTAAAAAAAATGTTTAATTAATGAATTATTGTTTTGATTTTATCGAAACACCAATAATTAAACTTTTTGTCCTAGATAGTTCAGAGGGAGTTCACTTTCTTATAAAAGATAATGATAAAAGAATTAAAAACATACTTAATTTATATAACCCAACTAAAGGTTTAAAATTAAAAAAAACAAAAATATTAATAAACAATTTATTGAAAGGTAAAATTTCTAAACAAAAAAATATAAAAATAAAATTCCTAGATGGAACTACACTACAAAAAAAAGTTTGGACAGAAATTACTAAAATTCCTTATGGTCAAACAATTTCCTACAGCGAGCTTGCTAAAAAAATAAAGAGACCAGACGCAGTAAGAGCCATAGCTTCAGCGGTTGGCAAAAATCCTGTTGGATTATTGGTTCCTTGTCACAGAGTAGTAAAAAAAAATGGAGATTTCGGAAGATATATGTGGGGTGATAAAATTAAGAGAAAAATACTAGATATAGAGGGTAGAGGAACGGCTGACTCGACATATAGAGGAGGAAAGTGAGATACCGAATCAGCCCCCGCATGAATGCTAACTGAACACTAATAAATATTTTGATATAGTCAAAGTTGTTCAAGTATTAAATATCCCAAAATGAATTTAAAATCGATTTTATCCTATAGTTTTCAGTCATTTTACCTTGCTGGGAGTTTTTTATTATTATTTGTTTTTCTGCCCACATTTTACAATTTATCAATTGGTATCTCTTTAAGTGTTATCGGTCTAGTTATACTGATATCTAGATTTTTTGATGTCTTCTCAGACTTTTTAATTGGTTATTTAACAGAAAAAAGAATTATTTCAGGTCGATCAAGAAAAAATCAAATTCTTTTAGGAATAATAATATTTATTTTCTCCTTATTTGGCCTTTACGTTTTCCAATCTTCTAATATTTATTATTTTATTTTTTTTTATAACTTAGCATTGATAAGTTACTCAATTGCAATCATTCCTTACGACTCTATAGTTATCGATCAAAAAAAAATTTTAAAAAAAAGATTTCGTTTGGCAGCAGTCAAAGAAGTATTTGCAATTTTAGGAGTTCTTGCAGCTCTTATTATTCCAACGACTATTTCAAATTTAAATAATGTTGAGCTATTAAACCCAGACGTTATAAAAACAAGTGGTTTTATTTTTATTTCTCTTGCAATTATAGGGGGATTAATTTTTTATTTTTTCTATGATGATGAACTGAATTACAAGCCAAATGAAATTTCTTGGATAAAATTAAAAACTTTTATTAAAAAAAATAAAAAAATCTTACCTTTTTCTTACATTACATTTTTTAATTTACTTGCTAACAATTTTACTGCCAATTTATTTATTATATTTGTATCTGAATATTTGGGTCTTAGTGATTATGCAGGCCATTTATTAATTTTGTATTTTCTTATAACATTAATTTCCACACCATTTTGGTATTTTTTTGGAAAAAAATTTTCAAATATGTTTTTATTACAGATTGGAACCAGTATAACCATTTTTGGTTTTTTATTTGTTATTTTCACTAGCAGTGACTATTGGCAAATATATATATTTGTCATACTTATTACAGGAATTGGAATTGGAATTGATCTTATAATACCCCAGATTGAGTTAGCTGATATATTAGATGTAAATAATGAAAATCGTTTATCACAGTTTTTTACCTCTTTTTTCTCAATTATAAGAAAAGCTGCTATAGGAATTGCTGCTGGTATAGCACTAACGGGATATGGTTACTTACAATCAATAAATTTTACAATTCACCCAAATATTCCAAATATCATGATATTTTATTTTTTTATACCGCTTACCATTAAATTGTTCGTATTAATCTTAGTAATGAGATATAGAAGTAAATTCAATGTCTCAATTAGAGAGTAAAAAACACTTAATTTACATACTAGGCACTGTTGCCTTTTTCTTATTTTCAATTGCAGACACTATTATAAAGTTAATTGGAGATTTATATAAAGACACAGTTATATTTTCCATAGCGAGTTTCTCCGCAATAATCCCAGTGCTCTTTTATTTACTGTACAGAAAGAGCTTAGAAGAAATAAAAACAAGCAATTATAAACTTCATTTTATAAGAGGTATTTTAATGACTTTGACCTATTATTTTGTTGTAAAAGGTATCATTTTATTACCTTTATCTATTGCTTATCCAATAATTTTGTCAGCTCCTGTTTTACTCTCAATTATGGGAATAGTAATTTTAAAGGAGTCGATTTACCTATCCAAAATAATTTCTTTAATACTAGCTATGATTGCTGTTTTTATGGTCTCAGGTTTTAGTTTAAACGCAGGTTTTAATGCTTTGGGAGTAATATTTCTTATATTAGGAGTAATTTCATTGGCGTGTCTAGATTTTACAGTACGAGTTTATGGGAAATCTGAAAGAACTATGGCTTTGACTTTTTATAGTATGGGAATTACTGGCATAATTTTCACAGTATTTTCAATTAACCATTACAAAGATATCGCTTTGTACGATTTTTTAATAATGGTAGGCGCGGGGCTTATTGATGGTGTGGCCATGATGATCTTAATTTATTCTCTTAGGAGAATAGAAGCTTCATTTTTTAGCATCACACACTATTCACAGATCATTTTTGGAATAGTAATTAGTATTGTTGTTTTCAATCACTACCCATCAATTATAGAATTATGCGGTGCTATTTTAATAATAATTTCTGGATATCTTGTTTATTCTAAATTAAAAAAACTAAATTGATTGCTTTTCCATAGGGTAAATGGAGCATCCTGAAATTTTCCACTCCCCCTTGTCTTTAATGAGTGAGTACATTGCTAAATAAGAAACATTATCTTGCGAGACGATTTGTAGTTGATGATATACTGCTCCTTCAAAAAATTTTGATTCCATAAAATAGTAATTTTTAGGGTTATAAACAGGCTCATAATAGTTTTTCACCATACTCATAAAATCCTGAGGATTATTGAACCTCATTTTGATGTAAGGTGAGGCATGGAAGAAAGCCCCTTCAGCATCTTTATTAATGAAGGCTTTTAGTTGACTTTCAATCACAGCTTGTGTTTCACTAAACTCAATTTTATCAATAGTTTCTGCAATCGATATAGTGTTAAAAAGTAAAAGGCATAAACTGGTGTAAATTAATTTTTTAAACTGCATAATATTTATATGCGTAACTAAACAATGTAGATGAAAATCATTTTAATTATATTCTCCTTGTTTTTGAACATATCCTATAGTAACGCAGATCAAAATAGCCCAAAACTTGATGAATTATTCAGTCAGCTCTCCGAGGTAAAGGACTCAAAAGAACAAAGCCTAATTATATCAAAAATATGGGGAGAATGGATGAAAATTGAAAATCCAGATGTAAAAATAGTAATGGATAATATTTCAGATTTTTTTAAATCTAAAAACTACCAATCTGCGATATCAGCTTTAACTCTTGCTATTGAGTTAGAGCCAAATTACGCGGAGGCATACAACAAAAGGGCAACTTTTTACTTTATGATGGGAGACTATGAAAACTCTATGAGAGATATTGAAGCTACTTTGTATCTTGAACCAAGACATTTTGGTGCATTAGATGGTTTGAGTAGAATTCTTATAAGCTACAAAAATTATGATGGAGCTCTTAAGGTTTATCAAGAAATGAAAAAGTTAATGCCAAATGATTTGTCTGTTGATATGAAAATTGAAAATCTAAATCAAATGGTGTCAAAGGAAACTTAAATTAATCAATTGGTTTAGAAAATAGATTAAAGAAATAATGAAGTTTATTGCCCCTTGCCACCTTCCTCCTCGACAATGTCTCAACCCAAGCGGCTAGGGGACGAGTATAATATTCGAATTTTGGTTGATATGAAACAGATTTCTTATAATTTAAAAAGCCTATCAAATAAGAAAAATATCGTTATAGATGTTATTTAAAAATTAATTAGTTATAAATTGAGCTGTGAAAAAAAAATTTAACACAAAGGTAATTCATTCTGGGCATGGCCCAGATAAAGAAACGGGAGCCGTTATGCCACCGATACATCTTTCATCAACCTTCAAACAGATGGAACCCGGAAATTTTGAGTATGAATATGCTAGAACCAAAAATCCTTCTAGGGATGTATTAGAAAAATTACTGGCACAAATTGAGTCTGGAGATAAAGCTTTTGCATTTGCATCTGGCATGTCAGCAATTAATACAGTTTGCGACCTATTTGGCACAAACTATCATATAGTTTGTTCTGATGATGTATATGGGGGTACTCGTAGGTTATTCGATAAAGTTAAATCAAACATTGACGTAACTTACATCGACTTTGATAAAAATATAAACTGGAATGATGAAATAAAAGAAAACACAAAATTTATATGGATTGAAACACCTTCAAATCCTTTAATGAAAATTATTGATATTAAAAACACTGTTAATATTGCAAGTGAGTTTAAATTACCTGTGATTTGTGACAACACATTTGCCTCTCCATATAATCAGAGACCACTTGAATTAGGTGCAGATATGGTAGTGAGTTCTTCAACAAAATATTTAGGAGGCCACTCGGATATTGTTGGTGGGTCTATTGTTATTAAAGAAAATAAGGAGTACGCTGAAAAAATTTCTTTTATCCAAAATGCAGTTGGGGCTGTCCCCTCTCCCTTTGATTGTTATTTATTAACAAGAAGCATTAAAACACTCTCTGTAAGAATGAAGCAACATAATGAAAATGCTATTGCTGTGTCTAATTATTTATCCAATCATCCTAAGATAGAAAAAGTTTTTTTTCCAGGTATTGATAAAAGGCACAAGGAAATTGTAGAAAAACAAATGGATGGTTTTGGTGGAATGATGTCTTTTGTAATTGACTCAGATATTAATGGGGTAAAAACTTTTCTAAAAAATTTAAATTTATTTACACTCGCGGAAAGCCTAGGAGGGGTCGAAAGTTTGATCGAGCATCCAGCCATCATGACCCATGCTTCTATAGATCCATCAATTAGAGAAAAATTAGGCATATCAGAAACATTACTAAGAATATCTGTGGGTATTGAAGATGTAGACGATTTGATCTCAGATTTAGACCAAGCCCTATCAAAGATTTAAAATGAGAGACATAGTTGATTTTATCGGCAATACGCCACTTATTAAACTCAAATATCCATCTGAAATTTCGGGTTGTAATATTTATGGTAAAGCAGAATTTATGAATCCAGCTGGTTCTATAAAAGATAGAACGGCATTGGGAATAATCCTTGATGCTGAAGAGAATAATTTAATTGAACCAGGCGGCACTGTCGTTGAGGGTACCTTTGGAAACACAGGTATTGCTTTAACAATGATTAACAATGCTAGAGGATACAAAACTATAATTGTAATGCCTGACGGTGCATCAGAGGAGAAGCAAAGCATTTTAAGGAATATGGGGGCAGAGCTTAAAGTTGTGCCAACTAAACCTTATTCTGATCCGGGTAATTATCAGCATGTATCAAAGAGGTTAGTCGAAGATCTACAATCAAAAGGAGAGACTTCAGTTATGTGGGCAAACCAATTTGACAACACAGCAAATTACAAATTTCACGCAAAAACCACAGCTAAAGAAATATTCAATCAGCTTGAAGGAAAAGTAGATGGTTTTACTTGTGCAATTGGTTCGGGTGGAACATTAGCAGGTACATCTATTGGACTTAAAGAATTAAATTCAAATATAAAAATAGCTTGCACAGACCCGCAAGGCGCTCAAATGTATAATTATTTTAAATATTCTAAATTGGAAGTTAAAGGCGATCCATCAGAAACGGAGGGAATAGGCCAGTATAGGGTGACAAAAAATGTTGAACCTTCCCTTATTGATTTCTCATACCACATTACTGATTATGAAGCGTTTGAACTTTTATATAAAATGGTTAAAACAGAAGGCTTATTTCTTGGCTCTAGTTCTGGAGTAAACGTAGCAGGGGCTATCGAAATGGCTAAAGAAATGGGACCAGGTAAAAACATTGTTACAATTCTGTGTGATGATGCTAACAAGTATTTTAGTAAGTTATATAACAAAGAATATCTGATATCAAAAAAACTTCCCGTACCCGAGTGGCTTTAAAATATTAATTACTATCAAAAGTCATTCTTTTTAAAGTTCTATCTTTTAATACAAAGTGGTGCATAAGTGCGGCTCCTGAATGTATAAAAAATAAAACTAATAAAACATTACTAGAATATTCATGGAAACTTTTGAACAAGTACCTTAAATCACTGTTGTGATCTAATAAATTTATTAATTCAAAATTTAAAAACATTACGGTGTCACCTTGTAAGTTTGTAAGGATGTATCCAGATATTGGTTGTAAAAAAAATATTGAGTAAAATAAAAAATAGTTAGTTTTCGCAATATAAATTAATATTTTATTTTTTAAGATGGGCTTGGGCCTAATATTGATAAATTTCCAACTTAATCTAAAAATGGCTAGGACAAGAATTGAAAGGCCCAGTGTGTTGTGTATCATCAATATCTCATAGTAATACTCGAAATTATTCTCTAAATTTTTGCCTAGTAAGTATGTTGCAATTATAAGAGCAGCCATAATCCAATGAAATAACTTGCTAATTAGTCCATAATTATCTGCGCTGTTTGCTAACTTCATTATTTTCAATTATGTATGTTAATATTGTTGATTATAAATGAAATTAAAAAATTTATTTTTATCGTTATTTTTATTTTTTTCCATAAGTGTTTATTCTAAAGATTTTATAATCATTCAGTCTACAACAAGCATTGCTAATACGGGTTTGCTTGACCTCTTAGCATCAGAATTTAAAAATAAAACTGGAATAAGTATAAGACCTATTGCAGTTGGAACCGGCAATGCTATTGCAAACGCAAAAAGGGGCGATGGAGATTTATTATTTGTTCATTCAAAAAAAGATGAATTAGAATTTATAGATGAGGGCTACGGCGTTCAAAGATATGAGGTTATGTACAATAAGTTTATTTTAGTTGGTCCAAAATCTGACTCACTGAAAATATCACAAGAAGAAGATATATTATCCGCATTAAAAAAAATATATAACTCAGAATACAAATTTATTTCAAGAGATGATAATTCTGGAACTCATAAAAAAGAACAAGAATTATGGAGTTTAGCAAATATCAAAACATTTGACTCTGATAAATATATAAAAACTGGAACAAGCATGGCCAGTACATTAAATATTGCCTCTGAAATTGATGCCTATACGATAAGTGACAAAGGCACCTGGCTATCTTTTAAAAATAAAAATAATTTAAAAATTCTTTTTGAGGGTGGTGATGAATTACATAATCCTTATGGAATTATTGCAGTCAATCCTGAAAAATTTCCTCATGTTGAGTATAATAAATCTCAGAAGTTCATTGAATGGTTGATTGCAGGTGAGGGCAAAGATGTTATTAATAGGTTTACATATAACGGTGAAAAGTTGTTTCATACCAAATAATATTACCTAAATGCTAACCTTTGAAAAAATACAATCCGCAGTTTTTATTACAATTTATGTAAGTATTTTTTCAACATTAATTGCATTTTTTTTATCAATGATTTTTGGCTATTTAATTGCTATTTATCAATTCCAATTAAAAAAACCAATTGTAATTTTCTTAAGCTCTCTTACCTCTATCCCTCCCGTATGCGCAGGGCTATTAGTCTATATACTCATAAGTAGATCTGGCCCCTTAGGTTGGATGGAAATTTTATACTCACCTATAGCAATGATCATTGCCCAGATCGTAATTATCTTCCCAATTATGATTACTTTAATAATCAAAAACATTGAAGAGGATTACCCAATTTATAGAGATGAATTAATATCTTATGGAGCGTCCAAAAAAGATATAATTTTCATACTCTTTTCAAATAAAACAAATATCTACATAACAGTTCTTTTATTAGGTTTTGGCCGAGCTATTAGTGAGTACGGTGCGGCTGCAATAGTAGGAGGTTCAATTGATCACTTCACAAGAAACATGACAGCTACAATTGCATTAGAAACATCTAAAGGCAATGTCTCACTAGGTATTATTTTAGGAGTTATTCTTATCTCTCTGACACTTTTAATTTCAATATCTCTTAACTTTTTAAATAAAAAATGATTAAAATTAATAATATTTCATATGCAATTAATGGAAAAAATATACTTTCAAATATCAATCTAAATATTAGAAGGAACAAAATTACAGTAATTACTGGAAAAAATGGTTCTGGTAAAAGTTCCTTAATAAAAATTATAAATAAAATTATTTTTCCTAGTAAAGGATCAATTAAATCTGACTACTCTGAACCCGTTCCGATGCTTTTTCAAAAACCTATTTCTTTAAATAAAAGTCTAGAGGATAATTTTTTATTATTAAGCAATATTAAGAAATCCAAGGTTAATAAATCTTATTTTAATCTTTTCAATTTAAATAAATTAAAAAAACGTAAGTTTCAAAATTTATCGGAAGGGGAAAAGCAGAAAGTGTTTATATCTAGATTTATGAGTTTCGAACAAGATTTAATTATACTTGACGAACCTAATCAAAATCTAGACCTTGAGAGTGAAAAATCTTTTTTTTCATCTTTGTCTAAAATGAAAAATAAAACTATCGTATTAACGTTACATAATTTAACCTATATAAAAGATTTTGCAGATTATTTAGTAATTTTGGACTCAGGAAAGATAATATTTAATGACACTATTAAAAAATTTACAAAAAAATAAGTCTATAATTTTTTATGTTACGTTAATAAGTTATGTTTAAATTAATTTTAATTTTTTTTCTTCTTGCACAGTCATTACTCTATGCAAACCCAATATCTGATAGACAAGAATTAATGAGAGATTATAACAAACTCATGAGGGCAGCAAATAACTTGATCAGAGAAAATGAAATAAATGATGACCTAGCATCAATTTATGAAGAAATCGAAGAGATTATGAGAGTATATCCGACTTTATTTCCAGATGACTCTTTTGGTGGTAAGTCAAAAGCTAGTATTGACATAATTGACAATAGGGAATTATTTAATCAAATTGCAAAAGAAACTGAGGACAGTGCAGCGCTTGCCAAACTTTCTGCTCAAGAAGGAGAATTTGAAAATGTTATGCAATTCCACCAAAATCTTTTTGGAAGCTGTAAGAGTTGCCATTCTCGCTTTAAAAATTAATAAAAATGAATTTACTAAAAATTTTTTTTCTATTTTTTTTTCTGTTAACTAATTTATTATTTGCTCAGAGTAATACAATGAAATACACACCTATAGATACCGAAGAGTCGTTTAAAAGAATTCAAGAGGGTGCAATTGTGATCGATGTTAGATATCCAAAAGAACATAATATGATTCGAATTGAGAACTCACACAATATTCCTTTTAAAGAAATAACTGTTGAAAAAATCAACTCCATAAACCCCGATAATAAGGATATTATAATTCACTGTACTGCAGGTATTACCTCTAAAAAAGTTGCAGATAATCTAGTTTCCGAGGGTTATCAGGGTACTATTTATGAAATGGACAAAGGTTTAATTGATTGGATTAATTTAGGTTTTAAAACCGAGCAAGGTATATAGTTCATAATTCTAAAATCTCTAAGAAAAATAGTTGGTACTGAACATATAGTAAATCATATATCCGATAAGCCCTACAACTAGTAAGATAAGAGGTATCACTGATATTGTAAAAGCCTCCCTAAATTTCTTATTAAATATTAATAAACTAGCTAGTAATAAAATAAGAAGAATAAGTGCAAGTCTAATCATAAGTTAATTTTAACATAAAATTTAATAATTTTGCTATTCCATATCTGCTAATTTATGTATAACAAGTCTTAATCATGTCTAGAACAAAAATAGCTATCGCAGGGGCATTAGGAAGAATGGGAAATAATCTCATAAATTCCGCTCTATCGAATAATAACGTTGAGCTCGTTGGAGTATTTGATGTTAACGATATTGACCCTAGCTTTATTAATAAAAATCAAATTCAAGAAAATGTTTTTACCACTAGGGAAGAATCATTTGAAAAAGCTGATATAGTTATAGATTTTACAACACCTAAGGCCTTATTTAATTTCACAGAAGCTGCCGTTTCTAATAACACTGGTTTAGTTATAGGAACGACCGGATTAGATGAGAGCCATTTTAACCTTTTAAAGCAAACAAGTAATTCAACAAAAGTATTTTACGCGCCGAATATGAGTTATGGAGTTAATACATTTTTTGAAATAGCAAGAAAAGCCGCAAAACACTTAAAAGATTTCGATATAGAAATAATTGAAACACACCACCGACACAAAAAGGATGCACCTAGTGGAACAGCTTTAAAGCTTGGAGAAGAAATTGTAGAAGAGCTTGGGCTATCCAAATCAAATTTTAATTTTAAACGTCAGGATCAAGAAAGCCAAAGAAAAGAAAATGAAATTGGTTTCTCATCTATTAGAGGTGGAAATATTCCAGGTGAACATACGGTCATATTTCATGGAGACAATGAGTCTATAGAATTAACACACAATGCCCACAACAGAAAAATTTTTTCTGATGGCGCTATTCAAGCAGCAGTATGGTTATCATCTAAGGAAAAAGGCTTTTACACCTTCAAAGATATGATTAGCTAGACGAGGAGCTGTACTTCTCAATAATTCTTTTTAATTTTTTCCTTCTATCCTCACTCAAAAAACTGGCGAAGAATTTTTTCTTTCCAGCATAATTTACACTTAATGAATTTTTTTCATTCTTTATCTTCAACCAATTTAAATTATAACTGTTTTGTTCAATAACCTCATCTCCATCAAGCCGCTCTAATTGCATAGATTTTGATTCTAATGAAATTTTTTCTGTTTTTTTTAAACTCTTTACAAAAAAATAAGTACATACGACCAAAATAGAAAATTCAACAATACCAAATATAATTATCGGCCAAGCACCGACTAATAAAAATCTTCCACCAATAAAAATGATCAAGAAACCTGTAATGAATAAAAAAAATAGAATTTGAAGATTTGTCAGACTCCTATTTGGTTTAATATGAAGCTTTCTTGTCATTTCTATAAGTTTATAAAATTATATTTATATTTATAATAGATTTAATAGCACACCAATAATAATATGAAAAAAAAAGAAAGAGCAAACGTAGTATTAGATAATTTAAACAAATTTTATCCAAATATCCCTATCCCTCTTAAACATAAAAATGTATATGAGCTTCTAATAGCAGTTTTATTAAGTGCTCAATGCACAGACGAACGTGTGAATAAGATTACACCTTTACTATTTAAAACGGCAAATAATCCCCATGATATGGCAAAGGTGCCTGTTTATAAAATTTATAAAATCATTAAACCATGTGGACTTGCACCTAAAAAATCAAAAGCTATTTCTAAACTCTCAAAAATATTAATTAAAAAATACAATGGTAGGGTCCCAGAGACTTTTGAAGATCTTGAAAATTTACCTGGAGTTGGCCATAAAACAGCGAGTGTAGTAATGTCCCAAGGTTTTGGTCACCCCGCATTCCCTGTAGATACACATATTCATCGTCTAGCACAAAGGTGGGGTCTGACAAATGGTAAAAATGTAGTTCAAACTGAATTAGATATTAAAAAATTATTTCCTGAAGCAACTTGGAACAGACTTCATTTACAAATGATTTTTTATGGAAGAGAATATTGCAAAGCTAGAAGCTGCTTTGGTGTTGAATGCAAAATTTGCACAGACTGTTATCCATACAGAAGAAAGGCTATAAAAGTAAAAAAACCCTAATTTTCTATAGATTGTCTATGAAAAAAAACAGAATAATGTATAAAAATAAACTTATTTAGCATTATGAAACAAATTAAGAAAATATTAATTGCTAACAGAAGTGAAATTGCAATTAGAATTTCTCGTGCAGCAACTGAATTGGGCTTTAGGACTGTATCCATTTACTCGTACGAGGATCGTTTTGCATTGCACCGCTTCAAAACAGACGAAAGCTATCTTGTTGGATCAGGATTAGGTCCTATTCAGGCTTACCTTGATTACAAAGGTATCGTACAAATTGCTGTTAATTCAGGTTGTGATGCCATCCATCCAGGATATGGCTTCTTATCTGAAAACCCAGAATTTGCTGATGAATGTGCAAAACATAATATTATTTTCGTTGGACCCTCTCCAAAGATTATGCGATCACTTGGAAATAAAGTAGAAGCTAAAAAAACTGCAGGCAAAGCTAAAGTACCAACCATACCTTCCACAGGACCCTTACCAAAAGATTTAAAAAAATGTAAAGATCTTGCAAAAAAAATTGGTTATCCAATTATGCTCAAAGCATCCTGGGGTGGTGGCGGTCGTGGAATGCGAGTGATCAGAAAAGAAACAGAATTAGAAAATCAAATCAACACCGCTAGGAGAGAAGCTAAAAGTGCTTTTGGAAAAGATGACGTATTTTTTGAAAAGTTAATCGAAAAAGCTTTTCATGTTGAAGTTCAGATAATTGGCGATACGCATGGCAATATAGTTCACCTTTTTGAAAGAGATTGTTCTCTTCAAAGACGACATCAAAAGGTAGTAGAAAGAGCTCCTGCTGCCTACCTATCTGACAAAGAGAGAAATGAGATTTGCAACGCAGGTGTTAGAATAGGAAAACAAGTTAATTATTCATGTGCGGGAACTGTAGAGTTTTTAATGGATGCTAAATCTAGAGATTTTTTCTTCATTGAAGTTAATCCAAGAGTTCAAGTTGAACACACTGTAACAGAAGAAATTACTGGTATTGATATTGTAAAAGCTCAGTTCCTCTTAGCAGCTGGTGCTAAAATTGGAGATGATATATGTGGAGTGCCAACTCAAAAAGACATTTATATGAAAGGTCATGCTATCCAATCAAGGGTTACAACAGAAGATGCCGCTAATGATTTTGCTCCAGATTACGGTAAAATTAATGTTTATAGATCTGCAAGTGGCTTGGGAATAAGACTAGATGCTGGAACTGCATCTACTGGTACGGTTATTACTCCTTATTATGACTCTCTTTTAGTTAAAGTAACTGCAAAAGGCCAAACCCCTATTGAAGCAAAGAGACGAATGAATAGAGCATTGAGTGAATTTCGCGTAAGAGGTGTAAAAACAAATATACCTTTTTTATTAAAGTTAATTAACCACAAGGGTTTTGATGTTTTCAAATACCATACAAAATTTATAGATAGTGAAAAAAGTTTATTTCAATTCTCTGGTCGAAAAGATAGAGCAACCAAAACATTAAACTTCTTAGCTGAAGTTATTGTCAACGGTAACCCAGAAGTCGCTAATAGACCAAAATTAAGAGAGACAACACCAGCAAAACTCTCAGACTATGGAATATCTAGATCAAAAAAAGCACAAGAGACTGTCAATAAAACTTATAAACAAATTTTAGATACTAATGGGCCATCTGCTGTTGCTGAGACTGTGTTAAAAGAAAAACAATTATTGATTACAGACACTACCTTTAGAGACGCTCATCAATCTTTGATTGCAACTCGAATGAGAACACAAGATATGTTAGGCATAACTGACTTATATGAAGAAAGACTCAAAAATTTATTCTCAGTTGAGTGTTGGGGTGGAGCAACTTTTGATGTTGCATTGAGATTTTTAAAAGAGGATCCATGGGAGCGTCTAGAAAAGTTACGTGAACAAATGCCCTCAGCTTTATTACAAATGTTATTCAGAGGGTCGAATGCTCTTGGATATACAAACTATCCTGATAATGTTTTAAGAAGGTTTATACAACTCTCCGCTCAGTCTGGGATTGACGTTTTTAGAATATTTGATGCACTAAACTGGATTGAAAATATGAGAGTCTCTATTGACGAAGTATTAAAATCTGGAAAAATCTGTGAAGCTTCTATTTGTTACTCTGGCGATTTATCGTCTCCAGCAGAGAAAAAATATACACTCGATTATTACTTAAAAATGGCGCAAAAGCTCGAGAAAATGGGAGTTCACTTTCTTGCAATCAAAGATATGGCAGGTTTGTGTAAACCCAAGGCAGCAAAAATTTTATTCAAAGAATTAAAAAAAAGTATAAAGATTCCAATCCATTTCCATACTCACGATACAAGTGGAAATGGTGTTGCAACATTGCTTAATGCCTCGGAAGCAGGGGTAGATATTGTTGATGTAGCAATTGACTCTTGGTCTGGCTTCACATCGCAACCTAGTTTTGGTGCAGTTTTAGAATCCCTTGATGGCAATAAAAGAGATCCAAAAATTTCTTCTGCTGTTGTCAGGACTGCTGCAAATTATTGGGAAGGTGTTAGAAAACAATACCAACCTTTCGAAAGTAAAACTCGCACTAGTATGTCAGAGGTATATTTACATCAGATGCCAGGTGGTCAATACACTAATTTAAGAGAGCAAGCAAGGTCAATGGGCATTACAGACGAGAGATGGCCAGAACTTGCATCAATGTATGCCGAAGTGAACAAAATATTTGGCGATGTAATTAAAGTCACACCTATATCTAAGGTTGTTGGTGATATGGCAATTTATATGTTGGCAAATAATATTCAAATTCAAGATGTTTTAGACCCTAAAAAGGATGTTGGCTTTCCTGCATCAGTCATCGAATTCTTTAGTGGCCGATTAGGTCAACCATATAAAGGCTTCCCAAAAGCGCTCCAAAAGAAAATTTTAAAAGGAAAAAAACCAATTAATTATAGATTTGGATCAAAGCTACCCTCATTAAAAATTAAAAATAGAACGAAAGAATTGGAAAAGAAGTATAGTGAGACTATTTCAGAGAAAGATACAATTTCACAAATATTTTTTCCTGAGGTTTTTGATGAGTATATAAAACACAAAAAGAAATTTGGTAATACAAGTGTTATCCCAACATCAAACTATTTCTTTGGGATGAACACAGGGGAAGAGATATATGTTTCTATAGAACCTGGTAAAACACTTATAATAAGATATTTCACTTTAAGCGAGCCAAACGAAAAAGGTTACAGAACAGTATATTTTGAATTGAATGGCCAGGCCAGATCAGTCGACATTAAAGATAATTCTATTGCAGTTGACGATTTAGCTAAAGAAATTGCCGATCCTAGCAACAAAGATCATGTTGCGGCCCCTATACCTGGTTTACTTGTAGACGTTGCTGTTACTGAGGGAATAAAAGTGCCGAAGGGTGCTAAATTATGCACTATTGAGGCCATGAAAATGGAAACAGTTATTTACGCAGACCAACCTGGAATAGTTGAGAGACTTTGCGTAAAAGCTGGTGAAAATATTGAGGCTCAGCAACTTTTATTAATTATAAAATAATTTTTCTCTTAATAATATGATAACAATTTACCGTGGTTAAAAAGATTATAACTGCCAAACACAGAGGTTTTTGTGCTGGAGTTGAGAGAGCCGTTGAAATGGTCGAAAAAAGCCTTTTGAAATATGGAGCTCCAGTTTATGTCCGTCATGAGATTGTTCATAATAAATTCGTTGTCAATAATTTGAGAGAAAAAGGCGTTGTATTCGTAGACTCGTTAGAAGAAATTCCTAAAAATACAAAACAACCAGTAATTTTTTCTGCGCACGGTGTTGCACAAAGAGTAATTAATAAAGCCAAAGATTATAATCTATTATTTTATGATGCCATCTGCCCATTAGTTAGTAAGATTCATAAAGAAATAATTCAATTAGAAAAAAACAAATATAAGATAATTATGATCGGCCATGAACATCACCCTGAGGTTGACGGGACAGCTGGACAGCTAAAGGATATTAGCAATTTAACTTTAGTTCAAAATATTGAAGATGTTGAGAAATTATATTTCCCATCAAATCAAAAACTTGCCTACATTACACAAACAACCTTATCGGTTTTTGATACACAAAGTATTGTTGATGCTTTAGAAAAAAAATTTCCTTCAATTCTAGCTCCTAAAAAATCCGATATTTGCTATGCAACGTCAAATAGACAATTATCTGTACAAGAAATGTCTAAAAATGTTGATGCTTTTTATGTGATTGGTGCCCACAATAGTTCCAATTCAATTAGGTTAGTCGAAACTGCTAAAAGATTTGGCTGTAAACATAGTGAACTAGTTGAAAATATAAACGACTTTGATTATTCAAATTTATCAGAATTCAATACAATAGGTTTGACAGCTAGTGCATCTGCTCCTGAAGAACAATTAAATTTATTTATTGATCAGATAAAAAAAGTTTATGCAATCGAAGTTTTAAATTTTAAAGAGGATGAAAATATCACCTTTAAAATACCTAATTTTCTTAATTAAATTTTCTTCTATAAAAGATATCTACTAAAGTCATATGGGGAAGAGTTAATGCCGCTAATCCAATAAACAGTGTCTTTATAAAAGACTCATCAAAAGAAAAACTCTTATGAAGATAGATAATTGCTAAGCTGCCGCCGACCCATGTTAAGATAGTAAAAGAGATGGTAGTTATAGTTATAAATTTGTTATTTGATAGATATTTTGATGTATCTTTTAATATTGATTTAACATGTTTAAAAGTATGAATGAAACAAAAATAGATAGAAAATGCCACGAGCGGTTCTGTTAAAAATATTACCAATAAAATAATAGACATTTCTAAAATCCCCAATCTTAATTTTGTAAATTTAATTGCCAAATATGCATATCTAATCAAAAGAAAAAAGTAACAAATGTAAATGATATATAGATATTCTTGAAATTGATTAAAAGATTGATTTGATAAAAAAGTAAATATCTCAAATGTTTCGTTAGTGTGAAAAAAAATAATCCCAAATACAATATTTAAACCATGCGTTAAAGAAACAGACCATTTATATTTCTTCAAGCCTAGATAGGACCAGTCACATAATCCAAAATGAACGACACTCATTAAAATGAATAAAATTAAAGCAATTACGGAAAAGTAAATCCAAAATATAATCACTGCGGCAGAAATAATTAAATATAAGAATACAAATAAAAAAAAATCTTTTCTTGTCTTATACCCTAACAGTGCAGCTACAGCTCCGTCAAATGAACCATGCGGCACACCTATGAATGAAACCATGCAAAGAGCAAGTAAAGATATAAAGTTTAATTCGTACATTTAATTACGAATGGTGCTTAGGGCACTTTTTATAAATTTAATTTTTGGCATTGACATAATAACCTTTAATTTTGTCGGAAAATCAGCTACACCCATCATAAATGATGCAAATTCATTGCCATTTAAAGAGTAAGCCATATTAATAAAAACCTTCTCTGTTCCATTATTATTTTTCAGATAATTCACAAATACCTTATCCATCCATTTATCAAAATATGAGTGATGAGCTTTATTAATATTTTCAAAATTTAACTTTATGTTTTTTAGAAAAAAGGAAAAAGCATACCCTGTTGATATTTTGGTGGCACCACCTCTTGAACCGATATTAATATAATTTTCACTTGATTTGTTTTCAATATCATACATTGGTAACGCACCTTTTTCTTCATCAACTATTTTATATTCAGATAAATTTAATTTTGTCTCAATGTATTCTAATATCTGTTTTTGATACCAAGCATCCTCTTGGATCTCTGAAGAAAAAACTGTTGACTCAACTAACATTCTATTTTCATCTATTGGTAAACAATACACAAAATGTAATCCCATTTTTTGTTCAACGCGAAAATCCATTAAGGTCACACTATTACTATTTATCATTTGTTTAGTTTCTATTAGGTATCCAAAAAAATGCTGTTTTACTTTTTCATTTTCTAATTTCGGTGTACGAGAATCATAAATTTTCTTAGCAAAAATTTCCTCACCATTCTCTAGCTTGATTTCATAGTATTTTTTTAAATTCTTAATACTTTGAACATTGAACTCTTTAATTGATAAGTTTTCTAAACCTTTTAAGCAATAATTTTTCCAATCTTGGTATCTTATAGTGCAATAGGGTAAATCCTTAGTTTCATGTTTTATATGATTATTTGTTATGTAAAAGTTCCAGCAAAACCATTTTTTTTGTGCAAGACTATCAAAATCTTTCATCCAATCTGTCAGCCAAAATGCAAAAAAATTATTTCTTTTGCTATTATAATTTTTATCAATGCCAATTAAACTAATACTTGTTCCCTTATACTTTAATTTTGCAGTAGCAAGGGCACTGGCACCCATGCCTAAAAATGCTACATCATATATTTTCATTTTTAAAAGAGCCCCTAATTGGTTTGTAGGATTTAAAAATATTTTTTAAAAATAAAAATTCAGGTATAGAAATTATTGTAATCCATAATTTTTCTAATTTGTTTAAATAAATTCTTTCAAGCTTGTAAACATAACCACCATTTTTAATCTTTTCCCCAATCCCTTTGTAAATTTTTGCTGCAAAAAATATTGCTAGTCTGGTTCTAAGAGGAATAAATTTCATACCAGAAAAACCGTTCGCATAGAATTTATCAGAGAGTTCTATTAAATTTTTAATAGACAATTCAATTAATCTTTTTTTTTGATCATCTAATTTATTATCTATCAGGTCACTTACTGAGACTTGTCCTAACCATTCTTTTGGTAGATATAACCTATTCATTTTTGCGTCCTCGTAAACATCTCTTGCAATATTTGTTAGTTGCATAGCAATTCCTAAATCAATAGCATGCTTTTTTGCTTCAGCATCTTTGGTATTAATTATTGGTAACATCATCAAACCCACTGTTCCAGCAACCTTGTATGAGTAATCTATTAATTCTTTCTCATCTGTAACTCTGACGTTCTGCTGATCGCTGATCAAACCATCTATTAGATCCTTTAAAATACCAAGGTTAATATTATTTTTTTTAAAAAAGATATTTATCTCAGAGCTTTCATTTTCTTTTATTTGATTAAATATATTTTTTATTTGAGAAGAGGTATCTAACTTCGAATTATCTGCCACATCATCTAGATATCGACATATGCTATAGAGCCTTGAAGCTGCAATTCTATTTTTTTTGGGTAAAAAAAAACTTGCCCAATAAAAACTTTTACCTTCCGATTTAATGCTATAGGTATTTGTTTTAAATGATGTCACCTTAATGACTAACTTTGAAATCCTTAATTATAAGCTTCTCTATTACCTTAGCAGAGCACAATACACCTGGTATTCCGGCACCTGGATGTGATCCCGCAGCTGAAAAATATAAATTTGGTATTTTCTTATCTTTGTTGTGATAGCGAAACCATGCCGATTGAGAAAAAATTGGTGCCACGGAAAATCCAGCTCCGTATTTTGATCTATAATCATTTTTAAAATCCTCAGGAGTCATCCAGAATTCTGCCTCAATGTTTTCTTTTAGTCCTGGCATAATAGTTTTATCCAGTGCTTCAACTATTCTATCCTTAAGTTTCGGACCCTCTGAATTCCATTGAACATTTCCTTGAAGATTAGGAACAGGGCATAACACATAAAAACTATCACATCCTTCTGGTGCAAAAGTATCATCTGTTGCTGTTGGACGATGAAGATAAAGTGAAAAATCCTCAGTCAAAATCTTTTTCTCAAAAATATCGTGAAGGAGCTCTTTATATCTTTCAGACATCCAAATAGTGTGGTGAGCGACATCAGAGAATTTTTTCTTCGATCCAAAAAAAAGAACATAAAGGCCCATAGAATAATGTGTAAATTTCTTAGGTTTGAGAAGACTATCTCTGGAGTATTCTGATGGTAACATTTCACTGTAAACTGTAGGGGGATCTGCATTACAAATCACAAGATCCGCAGGTATTTTTTTTCCGTTATTGAGCACCACGTTTTCTGCTTTACCATTTATAATGGAAATTTGCTTTACATCGGTTTCTTTATTAATAGTAATACCCTTTCTTAACATTAAATTTTCTAACTCTCTCACAATTTTACCTGTGCCTCCCATGCAAAAGTACACCCCCCACTTTCTTTCAAGATAGTGTATTAATGCATATATAGATGTTGTAGTGAACGGATTGCCCCCAACTAATAAAGGATGTATCGAAAATGCCTTCCGCAGATACTTATTTTTTAATTTGCTATTTACTAATTGACTGACTGTTAAATAACTTTTGAGTTTTATTAACGACGGTATTTGCTTTGCCATTTCCCAAAAGGAAATAAATGGCTTATCCGATAACTTTTCGAAACCTACCTCAAAAATATCTTTTGAAGTTTTTAATAATTTGTCATACCCATCAACATCATTTTCATCAAATTTTCTTATTTCATTATTTGTATCTTCGATAGATGGTCGATAATCAAAAGTTTTTCCATTGTGAAAGTAAAATCTGTACCAAGGATCTAAGGATTTAAAATTTAAGTAATCTTTTAAGTTTTCACCAAATAATTCAAAAAGTTCTTCAAACAAAAAGGGCGCTGTTATAACAGTTGGTCCAGCATCGTGTCTATAACCATCTTTTTCGAAAACTCTTGCTCTTCCGCCAAGCATGTTAAGTCTTTCAAGCAGCGTGACATCAAAACCAAGTTTTCTGCACCTTAATGCAGCAGCTAGTCCTCCAAAACCTCCACCAATAACTACAACTCTCTTGCTCAAGATAGTTAAAGTATATGAAATTTAGACAAAAAAAAACCAGGCAAGTTAGCCTTGCCTGGTTTAAATAGGTTATAAAGCTTTATTAAGCTTTTTTGCCTGAAGATGCTACAGCAGCAGCCCAAATAACTGCGACAAAAGCAATCTTATTCACAACGTCAGCAACGTTATAGATAACGTTTAGAGTTACAGCATCAGCTCCTCCAGTTAAGTAACCGAAGAAATATCCTAATGGATAAATTGCCCAACCAACTGTAACGATCCATCTCATTGTGTTGAAAGCTGTTTGAACAGCTGCAGGACATTTGTCAGCAGCAGCTTTACCAGCTTCACCAGCAAAAATTTCATATAAAATGTATGCCCAACCAGCTAGACCTACGATGAATCCTGCCCATGCGTTGATGAAGCCAGCTTCACCAGCATAACCAGCAACAAGCATCACTAAAGTACCGATTAACAGTCTCCAGAAAATACCAGCTGACACTGCAGCAACTGCAGCAAGGATAATGTAGAATTCAATCATCTGTAATGGAACAGTGATTAACCAGTCAACATATCTATAAACAGTAGGTGTATCACCCGTTGTTACCCATACTTCTCTCATATAGAAGTAGTGTACTGCGGCAACTAGACAAACAAGACCACCAAGTGCAAGAGATGTCTTCCACTTACCTGATACGTTGTTAGTTTCTAGGAAAAAGAATGCAGTAGCGGCAACCATACACATTGAGATAACCCAAAAAGATATCCCAACAAAGTCGTCTGGCGCTAAGCCAACGCTTGCAGAAGCTATTCCTGGCAGTGCTACTAGAGCAGCTGTTGGGATAGCCATAGATTTTAAAAACTTAATCATTGAGTACTCCTTTTCTTAAGTTCTAAAACTTATAACAGAATCCTAAATGTAAGGATTTGTTAATTTCAGGGGATTATAGGTATAAATTGCAAAAAAAAAATACCTAATATGACTTTTATTAATATATTTTGGGAGTATAGTGGGTAAAAAAATGGCTATTTTTCAAGATAGTGTAATGTTTAATGGGTTTTTATTCTTTTTATCCACACTATTGCTATGGATAATACTGAAATTCAATAAAAGCTACATAAATAACAAAAAAACTAAGAAAATCATTAATTTCTTTGTTTACCTTGTTTTTATAGGTGTAATTATATTCATTTTCGATAATCACACCTCTCATTACTTGGATAACTTGTAATTAAATGAAAATAAGTGAAAAGTTCGAGAAAAAGCAAATTAAATTATTTTCTGTGAATTTTGATAAAAAGCTTATTAGACACATACAAGAATTAAAGTCACCCGATAAACGAATTAAGAAGGCAATGATTTATTTTGCCAAAACTGGTGGAAAGAGGATTAGACCGTTCTTGCTTTGTCGAATGGGTTTATATTTAAATATTAAGCCGAAAATATTAGATGACTTTGCCCTTTCGATAGAATGTGTTCACCTGCACTCACTAATCCACGATGATTTACCGTCTATGGATAACGATGACTATAGAAGGGGTAAATTAACTGTGCATAAAAAATTTGATGAGGCAACTGCTGTCTTAGCTGGAGATATGTTTCAAGTTTTATCAGTAAAAACGCTAGCAGAGTCAAAAAATCTCTCTGATAATCAGAAAATCAAATCAATACAGATGCTTTCAAAAGCTAATGGTTTGGAGGGTTTAATTGCAGGACAATCTATGGATATTTACATGAAAAAAAATTCAACAATAAAGGATATAGAGACAATGCATCTTTTAAAAACAGGTGCATTATTTAGTTTATGTTTCAATCTTCTTCTAACTGTAAAAAAATTAAATTTAAATAAAAAAAGAGAACTAAAAAAAATTGGAGATACAATTGGAAAAATTTTTCAAGTTACTGATGATATGTTGGATAGATGGGGCAATGAGAAAAAAGTTGGAAAGAAAATTAAAAAAGACTCACAAAAAGCAAATATTGCATATAAGCTTAATCGTACTGAATGTATTAATTATTTAAAACTGATTCAAAATAGAAATTACAAAGGAATGCAAAGCTTTTTTAACAAAAAGAGGGAACCCTTGCTATATATGTCGAGTCTTGTTAATTTTATTGTTAATCGTATAAAATGAATAATCATTTCTATAAATATGAAATAACACATAGCCAATGACAATAGATGAAAATGATATAAAGAATTCTCGTACTGCTTGGGGAGAGAGCATGATTGCAATTTCACAAGCTTATGAAAAAAAAGGTATTGATCAAGCAACTTTAGTTGCAAACGAAATGTTAGATAATCTTTATGGGTTTGAGTTAGGACCAGTATTATTTAAACCAACTCTTAGTGGCGGTAATCAAACATTTCGACTAGACAAAGAGGGAGCACTTTCATACTTTGTTGGAAATAACCCAAAGTACCCAACAGACAGTGGTTTTGGAATTAAAGATTGGCTCGAAGTCAAATCAGAAACATCATCTGTGTTTATAGATCAAAATGTAGCAATGTGGATGGGTTGGGTAACGTTGATAAACAAAGAAGGAACCTCTGTCAAAGTTGATAAGAGCTGGGGATATAAAAAAACTGAAAACGATATATTAAAAATAGTTTTGCATCACTCTTCACTTCCTTATAAAGCTTGAGTAACTATTTATTTTTAGAAAATCCGAAATTTATTTAACTTTTTACATAGAGTAAGTTTTTTAAATTCTTTAATTTAAATTTAATTATCGTTAACTTTTACTATGTGTTCTATTGGTTTCCCCTTAATAGTAAACTGATCATGGAGATAGGAATGAATTGTAATTTTGATAAAGTTTTCTTTCAGATTAAAAAAACGTTGAGGTACGTGTACCCAGTCAGAATAAATTCTTGTGACTCTTATATCATTTATAAAAAGCTGTAAATATCCAGAGTTTGAAATATTTTCACCTCCAATTTCTGAAGGGTTTAGATTAAAATTTTTTAAATCTATAAAAATATTGTAACCATCAATTTTATCTTTAATGACTGTTAAATTAATTGAAGGGTAAGGCTTATCAGCATCTATCTGATTTCCTGGATGATGAGCAAAACAATTTATTGAGAAAAATAAAATAAATATCCCATACTTAAATTTCATAATTAAGAATTATATTATTTGTTATTAAACTATTATCTATTTTAAATATCAGTACACAAATCTTTTAAGTATATTTCGATAAACAAATTCTTTTTATAGTTGTAAATCGTAATGTTTATTATTGTTTTATCTACAGATCTGTTTTGTATAAAGATTCTACAATTATCAGTGTTATATCTGTGGAATTCATAAACACTCTCAATTTTTGAAAAATCAACTTTTCCATATTTTAAAATTAAATCATTTAGCGATTTATTTAAAAATAGTTCTACACCTTTGAAATGCTCAACAATTTCATCACTTTCCTCAACAGTTTCCTCTACTTCTGGGGTATATATAATTTTAGGTACAGGCTCTGGTTTTATTACTTTCTCTTCCACATCAGTTGTTTCACAGCCTGTTGCTATAATCAGAAAAGAAATAAAAATAAAATATTTAGATAATTTAACTAAATTCATCAAACTCTTAAATCAATAAGAAAACAAATTGCTCATGCAATTTCTATATTAAAAACACGATAAGACAATCAAAACAAATCTCCAACATCCTTTTTTCATCTAAATATTTAGTTTATAATCATCTTTGTGAGAATTAAATACGAGCAACCGTCTGTTTGCCATCAATCATATAAAAGTGTTCTAGGTCAAAGACCAATTTGGGATTGGAGGCACGATAAGCTGCTATGGGTGGATATTTATGAAAATAAAATAATTGAAACTGATCAAGATAATAACAAAGAACGTCAATATTCAGTACAAGACGGTGTCACCAATATTCTTTTACAAGATAATAAAAATTATATCATGAGCTCATACGACTCTCTTTATTCAATTCATCCCTCATTATCTAAAAAACAGCTTCTAACAAAGATCAATTTTGATAGTCCAAATAACAGGATTAATGATGCAGACATAGATTTAAATGGACAAATTTGGATATCAACAATGGATATTCAACAAAAGTCTCAGACTGGAAAAGTTATATGTCATGACTCCAATTTAAAACCAATTTACTCAGATAACTCCTATATTATTTCAAATGGACCAGTTTTTGACTACGAGAGAAATGTAGGTTATGTAACTGACTCTATAAAAAGAATTATTTATATTTTTTCTATCAATGATTTGTCAGGAAACGGAATAAATAAAAAAGTTTTTCTCTCCATGAATAAAATCGATGGAAACCCAGATGGAATGACAGTTGATAAAAATGGTAACTTATGGGTAGCAATGTGGGGAAGTGGCAAGGTTTGTTGTTTTGATAAAAAAGGTTCACTTAAATTAATTTTACAACTTCCTGTTTCAAAAGTAACAAGTTGCACTTTTGGTGGGAAAAATCTCAATGAGCTTTTTATTACAACTGCATCTGTTGGTCTCAACGATATTGAAGCAGAAAGACAACCGCATGCAGGAAAACTGTTTAAGTTTGTTACCCAAGAACAAGGTTATGCTTCAAATTGTTATAGATCTGAAAATATCCCTGATTTGTATCATTAAGTATGAAATTTAATCAATCTCAGATTAGCGAAATAATTCAAATGGCTTGGGATGATCAAACAGATTTTAGTCATATCAAAAAAATTTATGAAATTGATGAGGGTGATGTTAAAAAAATTATGAAAAAAAATATTAAACAAAAAAGCTATGAAATTTGGAGAGAGAGAATTCACCAAAGAAGTGCTCAAAAGACACAACTAAAAGGAAAAGATAATGTCTAAAGCATTATTTGGAGCAGGATGTTTTTGGGGGCCTGAAAAAAAATTTTCTGAGATCAAAGGTGTGATTGAAACCCAAGTAGGCTACTCTCAAGGCTTAACAGATAAAACTTCTTACGAAGAAGTTTGCAAAGGTAATACAAACCATGCCGAAGTCGTTTTCTTAAAATTTGATGAAAATCTCGTTTCATATACCAACCTTGTGGAGTTTTTTTATCAAATTCATGATCCAACAACTTTAAATCAACAGGGCCCAGATCGAGGATCTCAATACCGATCATTGATAGGCTATTATGACGAAACTCAATGTGAAATAGCAAAGCAGATCACAGACAAATTGAACGAAAGCCAATTTAATCAAAAAATTACTACTATTATAGAACCCGTTAAGAATTACTGTCCCGCAGAGGATTATCATCAAAAGTATATGGAAAAAAAATACTCTTTTTTAAATTTTTAATTTTTAAATCGGAGAGTAGGGATAAATTATTTTTGGGAATTTATAATAAGATTTTTTCTTATAATGCTTTTTAATAAAATAATTTGATTTCAATTTTGTTGGCGAAATAATTTTATTTTTAATAAAGGCAAATTCAGAAATTTTTTTTAGTTTTTCTAATCCGTTTCCTATTAAAAAATAGTTTTGACTCAATATATCCTCTAGGTCTGAGTCAATTTTTAAAGTTTTTGTCTTTCCAACTAATCTCCCTGAAGTATCAATCTTTTGAATAGCTAAATCTTTTCTATTTGTGTCAATCACACACAAGACATCTTTAGTAAGTTCTTTGTTAATACCTAAAAAGAAATGCTCAAAGATAGAATAACCCACAATTTCTACTTTATGATCTATAAAAAATCCTTTCATAAGTGAGTGACAATTTCTTATTGCTGTGAAGCGTGCTGGTCCATAATTTAGATGCAATTTTTTGATATGATCAGCCTTTATTTTTGTTTTAGTTACTAAGTTTTGAAGTAATTCGGATAATATTTTTTCATGTCCATACTCACTTTTTACAGTTTTATCCCAAATGATTTTTTCATTTTTAAATAAAGTAATTGAACAGTATGATAAAGAGCTATCGATGCCTATTTCAAAATTTTTTACTTTACTGATCATTTTTGTGTCAAATTTTACTTTTCCAATTAGCACATCCTATGCAACAAGTGTGAATGATACAATTCCAAATAATATTCTAATGTATCATCGATTTGGTGAAAATAAGTATCCCTCAACAAATATACGCGAAGAGCAATTAGTAAGTCATCTTGAGTATTTAAAGGATCAGGGGTTTTATTTTATTTTAGCTAGAGATCTTTTGTCTGAAGATAAATTACAAAAAAAAACTATTTCAATAACTGTAGATGATGCATATTTATCATTTTTTGAGGTGGGATTACCTATTTTTGAAAAGTATGAGATACCAGTCACTCTTTTTTTAAATACAGAAAACGTTGGTGGACAAAATTATATGAATTGGACTCAGCTTAAAAGTGTACTAAGTCGTGGTGTAGATATTCAAAATCACACACACTCTCATTCAAGTTTATCTAGTCTTAGTGAAATTGAAATTGTGAATGAAATAGAAAAATCACAGGATCTTATTTTTGAAAATTTAGGTATTACTCCAAATTTATTTGCTTATCCTTTTGGTGAAAATAGCACTATAGCACAAAAAGTAGTTTCTCAGTATTTTGATGCAGCATTTGGACAACATTCAGGTGCCTTTTCAATTAATCAAAAATATTTTATTCCAAGATTCCCCTTGAATGAGAATTACGGATCTATTAATCGAATAAAAGATGCATCAAGTGTTTTACCTTTTAATAATGTGCTTATTGAACCTGGCAACCCTTATCAAAGTGAGCCTATCAGTAGATATGCTTTAGATTTTAACGAGGACTCTTCCAACATAAATTGTTTTATTAGTGATTTTCAAGGATCATTTAATCCAACAATTACAAATCTTAATAATAAGTTATTAGTTGAACTTAATCGTTTACCTGTAAAAGGTAGACTTAGGTTCAATTGCACAAAAGTTAATAATGGTATTTTCTGGTTTGGTTATCAGTATTTAGTTAATTAAATTTAAATCGATCAAACTCTTGAAGATTATTTGAAGCGATGATCAGCTCTAATTTATCGACATATTTATCGCCGATTTCAGCATAGGCTGCTAAATATTTCACTTTCATACTAATAGGATCTGTGTATTTTATGCGCTCATCAATACGTCTAATGACACGAAAATTATAATAAGCTTGATGGGTATTGATATTAAACATATACGCCTCAACACTCTCTGATAAATTTTTAAATTTTAAAACTGCGTGAGTTTTATCCTCATCCCTGTCTTGAGGAATGATTCCTTTGTCTTCACTTGTAGTCCACTGACCATAAAGAGCATTTCCCTCAGTTGCAAATCTAGACTGTCCCCAACCACTTTCAATAATTGCTTGCCCAAGAGCTAGTGACACTGGGATAATATTAATACGTTGTTTGAGTTTTCTAAAAAGTTTTGTGTTAATTTCGCTATAATCTAATTTATATTTTTTAGATAACCTAATAATTTCGTCAGTTTCGTTTTTATTTAAATCTTTTCTAGTAAATTTTTTTTCTATATTGATTACCATTCTTCGTTCTTGCATGATTGAGGCATTCGCATTGTAAATCAAAGGAAGTGTTACGAGGTAAAATAGTTTTTTCTTTGTTGAAACATCTTGTATTTCTGAAAAATCATCAGGTAATTCTGATATTATAGGAAGATGACCAATATTTTCTTGCGTTAAAATTTCAGGAATAAAATTATTTTTTTTATAATATTTATTTAAATCAACCCAATTATGAAATTCTCCCGCGTTAAGAGATGAATTTAATAAAAATCCAAAAAAAAAAATTAAAAGACTAGACTTCAACGGGTCGTACTTCACGGACTTCGGGAATATAATGCTTTAGCATATTTTCAATTCCCATTTTTAAAGTTGCCGTTGAACTCGGACATCCCTGACAGGCCCCTTGCATTTGTAGAAATACAACTCCCTCATTATATTTGTCAAATATGATATCTCCACCGTCCATAGCAACAGCTGGTCTTACTTTACTATCTAGAAGTTCTTTGATCTTTTTTACAACATCACTATCGTTCTCATCAATTGTATGTCCAGTTGATGCAGATTGCTCTGAGATAATAGGTTTGTTCATTGTAAAGTGCTCAATGATACAACCCAAAATTGCAGGTTTCATAAGCGTCCAATCATTATCTTTGCCTTTGGTTATAGTGATAAAGTCAGACCCAAAAAAAACACCCTCAACACCTTTAATATTAAACAAGTTCATTGCCAAAGGTGAATTTGAGGCAGACTCTTGGTTTTGATAGAACATAGTTCCGTCTTTCATGACCTCTTTTCCTGGCAAAAACTTTAAGGTTGCAGGGTTAGGCGTTGGTTCAGTTTGTACGAACATTGCTAATAATATGTCTATAAAATTGGAAATTTCAAGCCAAAGTGTCTATCTAAAACCGACTATCTTATAGACTTCTTTGAGAATTGGGCCTGCAATTGTGGATGCTTTTTCGCTGCCCATATCTAGGACTTTATTTAATTCATCCTTATTATTGAGAAGATTTAATATCTCGGTTCTAATTGGTCCTATAACTTGAATTAATTTGTCTGCAAGGTCATTTTTTAATTTTGAGTATTCTTTGCCAGCATAACTTACCAGAGTTTTTTCAACACTTTCATTTGAACAAGCGGACAAAATATTAATTAAATTTAAGCATTCAGGTTTATTTTGTAATTGATCCTTGTCATCAGGAATAAGGTCTGAGTCAGACTTTGCCTTTTTTATTTTAGAACTTATATCATCATCACTATCAGTTAATAAAATTCTAGAAAATTCAGATGCATCAGATTTTGACATCTTTTTAGTTCCATCTCGAAGGCTCATTACTCTTGTCGCATTTCCATAAATAAGTGGTTCTGGCAGCGGAAAGAAGTCTACTTTAAAATCATTATTAAATTTTTGTGCAATGTCTCTTGACAGTTCTAAATGTTGTTTTTGATCATCACCCACGGGAACATGCGTTGCAAGGTAAGCAAGAATATCAGCTGCCATTAAATTAGGGTAAACCATTAAACCAACACTTACGTTTTCTTTATTCTTACCAGCTTTATCTTTAAATTGTGTCATTCTATTTAGCCAACCAATTCGACTAACACAATTAAATACCCAAGCAAGCTGAGAGTGTTCTGCTACACTTGATTGTTGAAATATAATCTGTTTTTTATAGTCCACTCCTGCTGCAATAAATGAAGCTAATACCTCAAGTGTGTTTGAGCGAAGCTCAGCTGGATTTTGCTCAACAGTAATGGCGTGTTGATCTACAACACAATAAATACATTCAAATTCTTTTTGAAGCTCTACAAAGTTTTTTATCGCACCAAGATAGTTACCTAAATGCAGGGTTCCTGTTGGTTGAACACCAGAAAAAACTCTTTTTTGGAAACTGCTCATATTCAAATATTATTAAAATTGATATCAGAATTATCTAATAATATCGAGGGACTAAAATCGATAAACACAAAAAACCTAAAAAATAGACATTAAATCTTTTTCTATTGATTTGAGTAATTTTTTATCTTTGATTTTTTGGTTATTGCTATTCGTTAATTGAAAAATATCGAAAACCTTTTCCCCGTATGTGGAAATTTTTGCTGATTGGACACTTATTTGTTTGTCATGAAAAACTCCCAAAATATCCATTAATAATCCAGGCCTATCGCCAGATAATACTTGAAAAGTAGTGACTTGCTTACTCATATCGTTATCAATTGTAATTTGAGGATTTACAGCAAGTTTTTGTAGACCTTTGGTAAATGACCGTAAGGGTTTAAAATCTTTTTGATCAAGAGCGCTCATTACATGTTTAGCTGCTCTTTTCTGTTCGTTTAAATCTAAAACACCTTTATTCAAAAAATTGGTTACCCAAAACACATCAATTACTTGATTGTTATTTAAAGATATTATTCTTGAACTAAGAATATTCGATTGAGAGTGTGTAAACCCCGAAACAATATCTTTTAAAATCCCTGGTCTATTTTTACTTGTGACAACAACAGCACTATATTCTTTATTTTCATAATTAAGAAAATTTACAGAGTTAATAACCTTTGCTTTTTTATTTCTTTGGTAAATTTTAAAGATATCGACGATCATTCTTGATGAAAAAGCTTCCCAGAATTGATTTGGAAATTCATTTATCGAATTTTTTATAAACTTTTTTAAATTAACATCAGATTTTTGTAATACTGATTTCTTCAAAGATTCTTGAACAGAAGTAGAATACGTTTTTGTATCTAGACCTCTTTGCAGAAAATCTCTTGCATTATAAAATAAACTTCTAAGCAGGCTTATTCTCCATTCGTTTAGAACGTTTGGTCCGACAGAGGCAATGTCACATAAGGTAAAAAGAAACAATGAGTTTATTTTTTCTTCTGTGTTTGCAATAGATGTAAATTTAGCAATTGCCTCAGGACTTTGAGTATCATTTTTAAAAGCTGTATCGCTCATTGCTAAATGGTTTTCAACTAACCACAATGTCAATTCTTTCACTTCTTCTGACACAGGAAGTCTTTTTAGGATCTTGTTGGTTAACTCTGTTCCATAAACAGAATGATTTTTTGGCCCCTTCTTTCCAATGTCATGAAATAGTAAAGCAATGTGAAGAGCTTCTCTTGAGGATAACCTGCTATATATTTCATTATAAAAGGATTTTTGTCTTAGCTCATTTAGGTTGTGCAGTGTTAGTAATAAGTGTTCGTCGGTGGTGTAGTGATGATAAATATCAAACTGCACTTGTCCCCAAACTCTACCAAACTCAGGAAATATTTCGCTAAATAGCTGGGTATCATTAAAATCATGAAGGGCCTGTATAGGATTTTTTTTGGAGACGACAATATTTAAAAATGATTGGAGGTGCTGTTTATTTGTGGTTTTTTTTAAAACTTTTCTTTTTTCCTCGACGGTCTTTAAAAAGCGAGGATGAATGAGTAAATTATGTTCCAAGGATTTTTCAAAGACGTTTGCCCATTTTAGTTGAAGGTTTTTAGCGGTATTATTTTTTAAATTCAGAAAACCTTTTTCAATTATAAATTCTTTTTCTAATGATTTAGTTTTAGTGGGTTTTCTTTTATAAATTGTTTTGATTATTAAATCCTCTGGAAGCTTTGAATAAAAGGTTCTTAAGAGAGAATTAATCTTTGCAACATTCACAAACAAATCTTTCATAAAAATCTCCACTCCTTTTTCCTTCTTTTTATCTTTGTAAGAGAGTTTTTTTGAAATTTTTAATTGATTTTCAATAGATAAAACATCGCCTTTGCTTTCGTTAAACAAATGAATAAATGCTCGAATGGTTAAGAGAAATTTCCAAGCATTCTTTAATTCTTTAATTTCCTCTTTGGTATAGATATTAACAGACGTTAAGTCTTCTAATCTATAAATATTAAACATAAAGATTGATACCCACAGTATGGTATGAATATCTCTAAGACCCCCAATACCCTCTTTGATATTCGGCTCTAATTTACTTTTAATTCCTATTCGATAGTCATGTCTTTCAACTAACTCTATAAGCTTTAATTCGCTGAGCTTTAAGGGATTTTGTTTTCCAATTAAAATCTTAATGGACCTAACAAACTCACCATATTGAATTTCATCACCAATAATAAAACGAGTCTCAACAAATTTTGTAATTGTCTTTGTATCTTTCTTAGAATCAATTAATGCCTGTTTAATTGTTAAGAAAGATATTCCAACTTCTAATCCAATATCCCACAGTGTGTTATTTAATTGAGTAATAAAATCTCTCATATTTTTATTAGATTTTTTATAAATAAATAGTAAGTCAACATCACTTTTTGGTGACAAGTCATGTCTGCCGTACCCACCTACAGCGATTAAAGAGAAATCTTCTATTGGATAAATATTATAAATTCCTTTAACTATTTCTTTTACAACTGTATCCACAAGATCTGTATGATTTTTATTAAAATAGAAGCCATCATTAGTTGATGCTAATTTTTGAAATAATTTAACCTTATTTGATTGATACTTCTTTTTTATTTGAGAGATATCTTTCATTAATAAAACTTTAACATTGTATATATGTAATGGTCTCAAGAATCAATTTATGTCATCAATAACTGTTTCAGACGTAATTAGTACTATTCTTCGAGGGCTGAGAGATGTTTATTTTTTGATTAGCTTATATGAATCTACCTCATCAAATAAAAAAAAAATAATCTGTTACCCTAGAAGGCCTTTGAATCCACTTTATACTTTAGCTAAAGTTAGATGGGGCTTGCCAGTTAGGTTTACGTCCTCCCCAGAACTAGCTGACATAGAATTATATTTTTATGACAAAACTAATAGTAACTACCAAGTCTCTGGAAATCCAAAAAAAATAGTAATAAATAAAAATTGCACTGACATCAGTAAATCTAATGTTGATAAAGTTTTCTTAGAGATTTTTGGTTATTCTCTGAGCTTAGATCCAAAAAACTTTCATGGTTCAATTTTAGAAAAATCAGAGCAAAATGCAAAACATGACGGGAAGATTATAAATAGTTCTTCGTTAGGATTTAAAATTTATAAAAATAAGGTTTACCAAAAATTAATTAATAATATTTATAACGAATTTGCTATCGATTATAGGGTCGTATGGGTTAAAGATGAAATTGTATTAGCTTACGTGAAATTTGCTCAAAAAGAATATCGCTTTAAATCTAAAACTGTTTATTCAAAAATAGTCTCAATTTGTTCTTTATTTGAAAATGAAGAGATTAGTTTAATAAATGAATTTTGTAAAAAATTTAAACTAGATTTTGGGGAGTTAGACATTTTAAGAGATAGGGATACGAAAAAAATTTACATTGTTGATGTCAATAAAACTGCTTGGGGTCCGCCAGATAAGATTTCACTTGAGGATGGAAAAAAAGCTATTGCACTTATTAATGACAAGTTTAGAAAAAGCTATTTAATCTAACCCTCCCTATTAATTTAGAGAGGGTAAAATAAATATTACTAATCAATTATAACTTCGTAAATAGCAGTTGAACCCGAAAGTTCATAGGCTCCAATCAATAAAGGAGTTCCTTTTCTGACATGATAAAGTGGAGGTGTCTTGTCGGCAGGTATAAAAACTAATGATTCAGGAGATATGTCACCACCAGTTTGTTTTGTACCATCTCCAAAAAAGTTTCTACCATTAAAATATCCAAGAAATTTTGGTTTTACCATACCAGTAATATCGTACATCATGATACCGCCCTGTCTTTCAAGACCTACAAAAGCTATTGTTCTTCCATCAATTTCTCCAACTGTAAGAGCCTCTGGCTCTGCACCTTTATCGTCACTTCTGTCATCAAAAGATCCCGCATCCTCATTCCAGTTAAAAAAACCTGAAAACGCTGTTCTAACAGCAATATCATTACCGCTATCATAAATAATTTGTCCGGTATTACCGTCTAAAATTGAAAAAGATCTTCCGCCGTAGGTATAGATTTCTTCATAAAAACCGTCACCATCAGCATCTCCCATAGTAGTAGTTGTTTTTAACCTACCGAGATTTGATTTTTTTTGTAGCTCTGAGGCATTAGGAAAGACTGAAGGGTCTAAAGTTAAATCAGCGACCCTTACCTCTTCTGAGAATCCATCGTAATCTTTTGCATCTCCCTCATTAGCCATTAAAACATAATCATACATTTCACCATTAATCTCTTTACTGACAACTACCATGGTGTCTGGTTGATACATTCCTTTAACCGGCCAAGGCTGTATATTAACTCTGTTATCCTTATTCGAAGCATCAAGAGCGGACTGAGACCAATCTTTATAGCCTAAACCAAAGTAATCAGTAACTATGCCCAAACTAATATCTATCTTTGCAATAACGTTATTTTCTTGAAGAGCTACATAAGCTCTTTTAGAGTCACCGCTAACTGCTATAAACTCTGGTTCAGCATCATACAAAAAAGATGATCCAGGTTTTACAATTCTGCCACCCTCTGGAGCCCCATTGTAATAAAAGTTTATATTTCTGATTTTATCTTCACTAGGGCCAACAAACCATTTGTTTAAATCAATAATTGAAACAGATCCTTTGGGATCAACAGTGTAGTCATCATTTGGCTCACCCTCATTGGCGACCAATGCATATTTCCCATCCGGAGTAAATACAACATTATCAGGCAGCGCACCTACTGAGTACCCAAAAGCCAATTTTAATGTATTAAGATTATAGAACAAAACAGCACCATTGTCTTGTTTGTCTTCTGCCTCGATTGCTAAAGCAAGCAAACCTGCTTGTTCTGAAACAGCAACACTGTTTATTCCACCAACACCTGCTCTTGGTTTGATTGAAATTAATTTTTCTGTATATGGTAATCTTGTAATATCTAAAACATCTATAGATTTTGTTAGATTGTTTGTTACAAATATTCTGTTTCTTTGAGAGTCGTAAGCTAAAATTTCTGATCCACCTTCGTCCCATGAAAAAGTTGAATAGCCTGAGATTTTATTAAGTTCCAATGCATTTACATTGAAAAAAACAAAGCTTAAAAGCATTGATAATAATAATTTCATTATTTTTTCTCCAAATACCAAAGAATATTAGATTTATTGATTATGTAATTTTAATTAAAAAAATATTAATCTAATATTAAAATTTTCTAATTAGGTTATAAAGCTGTTCAGTTTTGCCTGATTTTGGTACTTTTTGAATAGACGAAACCTTTTTTTGCTCTGCCAATGTTAAAGATTTAAGATCAAGCTGTTTTAATAAAAAAGAAGAACCCTTAGTTATAGAGTATAAAAAATTTAATACACACCCAATCTGATAAGCTAACTTTTTTTCGTCACTTGATAAATAAGATAAATAGGTACTTAATTCTTTTTCAATAACCCTTTGGTCTAAGATATTTTTCGTGTGCCTTAAATACACTAAATATGCAATAAATACTTTTTCTGATTGTTCTATTCCTACTAGAGGACTATTTAATATTAGGTTGAATGCATAAGAAGCTCTAATTTTGGCTGTTTGCTCCCATCCCAAATCTGAAATAATGCATGAGAGTTTTATTACTCTCAGTTGGTTAGGGGACATTTTTAAATTTATAAATTTTAAATAAACATTTTTAATCCAAGCAAAAGTCTTTTTATTAAATATTAAAAAACGACATCTACTTTTAGCTATTAATTCTAAAGAAATTTCAGTTGGATCTAAAAGCCTTTGCTTTTTGGGAAGATTTTCGTAAATGAAACCCTCTCTAATCCCGTATCTTGGATAAATAAACTGCTCGCAGTTTGATAATTTTAACACCTTGTCCAATACTTCTATTGCAATATGAATATGTTTTATTCTGTCGACAGAAATTTTCGGAATTTTTTGTAGGTCGTCAATCCCAATTTTTTGTAATTCTGATTTTAATTCATAAAAATTTTTCCGAGAGATACTCAAGTTGTGTATTTCATTAAAGGGCAATTTATTAAAATAAATATAACATCTTGCAATTGTCCTAAATGCTCCACCAATTAAATAGAAGATTTTTTGATTTTTATGTTTTGAATTTATTTCTTTGTTAATTTTTTTATGCTCTTTATGTTCTTTAGTGAAGTTTAATATACCCAAAGGAAAAGAAGATATATTTTTAATTTTATGTGGTGTTATTTGTGCTAATTCAAGACTGCCACCTCCCATATCAATAATGGTCCCATTGGCCCTAGGTATTGCAGAACGAACGCCTAGTGTGGCATAGGAGGCCTCTTGTCTTCCAGATAAAGTTAAAACTTTTCCCTTAAAAACTTTTTGTATCTTATTTGTAATTTGTTTTTTGTTAGAAGCATTTCGAATTGCTGCAGTACACAAAGCGACAGAGTGGTTAGGTTTTATTTCTTCAATTATTGAGTTAAAAAAAATCATTGAGTTGATACATTTTTTTTCAGCCTCTTTGCTGATCAATTTTGTTTTTGGAAGGTATTCACCTAACCCACAAAAAAATTTTTTATTATAGAGCACATCAGGGCTTCTCATATTGCCCCTAAATACACACAATCTTACTGAATTTGACCCTATATCTATTACTGCAATAGAATCTTTTTTATTAAGCATATTATATTGCATATATTTAACAGATGATTGAAAAAAAACTATTTTTATTACGTCACGCTAAATCCTCTTGGAAAAATTTAGAATTAGACGATCATGAAAGACCATTATCTGAGAGGGGGATTTTTAGTTGCAAAGTAATGGCAACGCATATTTTTAAAAAACTAAATTTTAAAGATATCTCAATTTTTTCATCGAATTCAAAAAGAACACAAGAGACTTGCAAAAAAATATTTAAAGACTCAATTAAAGTTAATTTTGAAAGTGAACTATATACTTTCAACTTTAACGATTTAATTAAATGGATAAAAAAAATTAAAATTAACAAAAATTTAATGATAGTAGGTCATAATCCAGCTTTGATTGATTTAATTAACTATATTGCAAAAGATAAAATAATAAAATTTCCAACATGTGCATTTTGCGAGATTAATCTATATATTAATTCCTGGAGTGAGATAAAAAAAAATACTGGTGAAATTAAAGAACTACAATTAGTAAAAAGACTTAAAAGTTATAATTACAAGAATGAATAAGTATTTTAATAGAGAAATATCCTGGCTAAAATTTAATGAGAGAGTAAATGAATTATCCTATGATAAAAACGTCCCAATTTTAGAACGACTAAATTTTATAAGTATTGCTGCATCAAACTTAGATGAATTTTTTTCAGTAAGAGTGGCTGGATTAATTGAACAGTTAAAACTCACTCCTAATAAAAAAAGTTTTGATGGAATGAAGATTGAGGATCAAATTAAAATTGTTGACTCATTAACAAGAGGTTTGATTAAAAGGCAAAATGAATCGTATGGTCAAATTGAAAAAGAATTAAAAAAAAATAAAATCTATATTTTAAGAGATAAGTTTTTAAAAAAACATTTGTCCCACATAAAAAATTATTATTTGAATGAAATTATTTCGATTCTGACACCAATTACAGTTGATAGCACACACCCTTTGCCCTTTATACCAAATTTAAGTTTGTGTCTTATCGCTAAAATTAAAAATAAAAAATCAAAAAAAGAATTTATCTCAGTTATGAGAGTATCAGATTTAAAACAACGCTTTCTTAAAATTATTGATAAACAGGGTATTTATTTTTATCCCGTAGAGTCAATAATTAACAATTATGTTGGGGATGTATTCCATGATTTTGATGTTATTGATACAAATCTATTTCGCGTAATAAGGGACAGTGATTTAGAGGTTTTGGAGGAGGCAGACGATCTTATCAGAGAGTTTAAAAAACTTGTCAGGGAAAGAAAAAGAGGACAGGTAATCAGATTAGATGTTCAAAAAAGTCTTAATAATAATTTTAAATCATTCATCATTAACGAGTTGAATGTATCTGAAAATGAAATTTTTGAATACGAAGATCTACTGGGGTTCGACCAATTATCAGAAGTCTTTGGAAATATAAAAAACAAGAATTTAAATTATAAAAAATTTAAACCTCGTTTCCCACAGCGAATAAATGATTTTGGCGGTGATTGTTTTGCAGCAATCAAAAAAAAGGATTTAGTTGTACACCACCCTTTTGAGTCTTTTAATGTTGTTGTTAGTTTTTTAGATCAAGCATCAAACGACAAAAACGTTGTGGCAATTAAGCAAACTTTGTATCGTACTAGCGATCAATCGCCAATCATTGATGCACTCATTCGTGCTGCTGATGCTGGTAAATCTGTAACAGCAGTTGTTGAGTTAAAAGCAAGGTTTGATGAAGAAAAAAATCTACAGTGGGCATCAAATTTGGAAAAAGCTGGAGTTCAAGTAGTGTATGGTTTTTTAAATCTAAAAATTCATGCAAAAGTTTCCTTAGTTACTAGAAGAGAAAAAAAAAATTTAGTCCATTACGTTCACTATGGTACTGGTAACTATCATCCTCAAACAGCAAAGGTTTATACAGATCTATCATTTTTTACTTGTAATAAAGATCTAGCATCTGATGCTATAAAATTATTTCATTATATGAGTAGTTACAACATGGCAAAAGATTTTAAACGAATATCTTTCTCTCCATATAACTTAAGACAAAAACTATACGAACATATTGACTACGAAATAGGTTTATCAAAAATTAAAAAGCCAGCTAACATATGGATCAAGATGAATAATTTAGTTGATCAAGAAATAATTAACAAACTTTACGAAGCATCTAAAGCAGGAGTGAAAATTACTTGTTTAATTAGAGGTATCTGCTGCTTAGTTCCTGGTGTTAAAGGAATGTCAGAAAACATAGAAGTTAAAAGTATTGTAGGAAGATTTTTAGAGCATTCACGTGTAGTTTGTTTCGGAAAAGGCAATAAACTACCCAGTAAAAAAGCAAAAATTTATATTTCATCTGCTGACTGGATGACTAGAAATTTTGACAGGCGCGTGGAAACATTAGTTCCTATCGATAACAAAACTGTTCACGAACAAATTTTATATCAAATTATGTACACTGCCATTAACGATAATCAAAATACTTGGATACTCGACTCAGATGGAAATTATCAAAAAATAAACTCTAAACTAAAAATAGACTCACATAAATATTTTATGACCAACCCTAGTCTCTCAGGGAGAGGCACTGCTGCCAAAAAGGTCTATAAAAAAATAGAAAAACAATAAAATGTTATTTGTATTTTCTATTGCTGTTCTCTCATTAAACTTATTTTTGTTTTTTAGTACTTCAATTAATATTTTTTTAATATCAATTATTTCTCAGAGTTTAGTTTATTTCATTTCTTATTATTTCTTTGAGAGCTATCTTGAAAAAAAAACTTTTGACCTAAGAAAATCTGACAATATGTTATTTACAAAAGTCCGAAATATTTTAGAAGAGACTCTTTTAGACAAAGAAAGACGCATCGAAGTTGGTGACAAACAAAGTTTGGAGTATCAAGACATTCTTAACTCCTTAGACCTCTCAATAGTTATTATAGATTACGATTATAATATCATATTCGTTAATAATATTTTCAAAGAGACATTTAATTTAGAAAATGCAGATAACCTTAAAATAGGTTTAAGAGACTTATCTTTGTCTGAAAATCTAAGTAACGCACTTAAAACTAAATCAAAAAAAAATTTTGAGTGGAACAGATTAATACCAAATGACCGATATTACGACGTTACAGGATTTCCAATTAACGATTTTTTTTGCGTTGCTTTTAAAGACATTACTGCAATTAAAAATCTTGAGATGGTAAGAACTGACTTCGTAGCTAATGTAAGTCACGAATTAAAAACTCCACTCTCTTCAATAATAGGATATTTAGAAACACTTTTAACTGTTGACGATGAAAAAAATAAAAAAAAATTTATTTCAATTATTCAAGATCAGTCAAATCGAATGAACTCTTTGATTGATGATCTATTAAGTTTAAGTTCCATCGAGAATAAAAAAACTAATGAGAATGACCAATTTTGTAATTTATTAAATACCGTTAAAATTGGAATAAACTCATTGGAGTCAAAAATTTTAAAGAAAAAAATAAATGTTGATATTAATTTAGACCAATCTCTTTTAGTTGGATGTCCTCATGAAGAATTTATTCAAGTGGTTGTCAATATCGTTAACAACGCTGTTAAATATTCAAAAGATGGTGCTAAAATTTTAATTAAAGCTCGTGAAAAAATGAATACTAGCAATATGACTGAATATGTCGAAATTTCCTTCAAGGATAATGGCATAGGCATTGCAGAAGAGCACATCTCAAGGCTTACCGAGAGATTTTACAGAGTGGACAGTGCTCGATCCAAAGAGGTTGGTGGTACTGGATTAGGCCTTTCAATTGTGAAACATATTTTGAATAAAAACATGGGTTTTATTGACATAAAAAGTGAAGTTGGAAAAGGCTCAGAGTTTTTAATCACAATTCCAAAGCATGCTTAATAAAACTTTAACATATTTGTAACATAAGATTTACTTCTAATGGATATTTTTAGCTCAATTTAAACAACATAAAGGAACTTAACTATGAAAAAATCTATGTTAACTTTTCTTGCTCTAGCAGTAAGCGTACTTTTCTCTGCTGAAACTTTTGCAAGAGATCAAATTAATATTGTTGGCTCATCAACAGTATACCCATATGGAACAGTAAACGCACAAAGACTCGGCGAGTCAGGTTTTAAAACCCCCACTTACAATCCAATTGGAACTGGTGGTGGAATGAAAGCATTTTGTGCTGGTGTGGGAGTTGAATTTCCAGATATTACTGGAGCGTCACGACCAATGAAAGCTAAAGAAGCTAAATTATGTCTTGAAGCCGGTGTAACAAACGTAATTGAAGTGATGTGGGCTAATGACGGTATTACTTTTTCTCACTCCAACGAAGCAGAACCTTTTTCTCTAACAAGAGAAGAAATCTTTACAGCTATGGCTGCAAAAGTTGTTGTTGATGGTGAAGTGGTCGAAAATCCATATCAAACTTGGAACGAAATTAACCCAAGCCTTCCTGCATATAAAATTGAAGTATTAGTAGCTCCTCCAACCTCAGGAACAAGAGATGCATTTGATGGTAAAGTAATGGAAGCTGGATGTACATTAGAAGCAGTAACTGGCAGTGACGATGGATGTACTGATTACAGAGAAGATGGAAAAATCATCGAGATGGGTGAGAATGACACTCTTATTGTTCAAAAACTAGTTGAGGATCCAGAACGTTTTGGTTACTTTGGTTATTCTTATCTAAAAGACAACGGAGATAAATTACAACCATCTACTGTTGAGGGAGTAGTACCATCTGCTGAATCCATTGCAACTTATGAGTATCCAATGGCAAGACCTCTTTTCATATACTTAAAAGCAGATCACATCGGGGTTGTACCTGGCATTCAGGAGTTTGCACAAATGATGGTAAGTGATGAAGCAATTGGTGATAACGGTTACCTAACAAAAATTGGTGCTGCACCTATGGTACCAGACCTTATCAATAGAGTAAGAAACGTTACTGACAGCTTAGATGCAATGGGATTTGATATTGCAGCATGTGCTGAAAAAAAACATCCATTAAAAGATGCTGGTTACGCTTTTTCAAGCGGACTTTGTAAGTAAGCATTAATTAATTATCTTATTTTTAGGGGCAAGATTTCTTGCCCCTAAGACAAAATCAGTTTATAGAGGAATAGGACAGTATGCTTTATTTATCACTTGTTTTTGTTTTTATACTTTCTTACTCTTTTTACTTCTATGGTAAAAAAAGAGCATTAAGCCTAAAATTTAAAAAAAATGAAAATCTTTCCTCTCTTCCAGATTATTATGGATATTACGTTGTCCTTTTAGTTTTTTTTCCAGCAATAATTATTTGGTTCTTTTTACTTATTTTTAAATCAAACTTTCAAGAGATGTTTGTAATGTCCCCTGTGTTATTTCCAGATGTCGCTACATGGAGCTCTGGAAAATTCGGTTTAATTATGAATAAGATTAGCAACCTATCTATAATTGTTAATTTACCAGAAATTGATTTGACCGTAGGCGATAAATCAATTTTAAAAATGGCCAGTGAGAGTGAGATAATTGCAGCAAAAAATTTAGCAAATTTTGACAAGATCTACGGATGGTCGAATTTAACTCTATTTATTATTCTACCTGTGCTTTTAGGATTTTTGGCTACGAAATCAATATCAGGAAAACTAAATGCACAGCCAATTGTTGAGAAAATAATTTCATATGTTATCAAGGGCAGTTCTTATATTGCAATATTCATTACTTTTGGAATCTTCTTTTCTCTTGTTTTCGAGGCCATTAATTTTTTTCGGTACGTAAATTTTATGGACTTTTTCTTTAATACGGCATGGAATCCCAATAGAGCTTTTGTTATCAATGCATCAGAAGGCTTCGATCAAGAGGCTTTAAAAGAGGCTTTTGGTTTTGTACCTTTGCTTACCGGAACGCTTTTAATTGCATCTGTTGCCATGTTAGTCGCTGTTCCTTTAGGACTGCTAACAGCAATTTATTTAGCAGAGTATGCGTCATCAAAAGTAAGAGATATAGCTAAACCAATAATTGAAATTCTTGCTGGCATACCCACAGTTGTTTATGGATTTTTTGCTGCTTTATCACTGGCACCTTTCATAAAAGATGTCGGTGAAGGCGTTGGATTACCGGTGTCCGCTGAAAGTGCTCTAGCTGCAGGTTTAGCGATGGGTGTTATGATCATACCTTTTGTTTCCTCTCTTAGTGACGATGTCATAAAAGCAGTTCCTCAATCTTTAAGAGAGGGTTCTTATGCAATTGGAGCAACTAAATCAGAAACTATTAAAAAAGTAATTTTACCAGCAGCTCTAGCTGGAATAATGGGCTCATTTTTATTAGCTATATCTAGGGCAATAGGTGAGACAATGATTGTCGTTATGGCCGCCAGCCTAAGAGCAAATCTTACTTTTAATCCCTTGGAGCCAGCGACTACAATAACAACACAGATTGTTACAAGTTTGATAGGAGATGTCGAGTTTGATAATCCAAAAACCTTAGTTGCTTTTGCTTTAGGCCTAACTTTATTTGTAATGACATTAATTCTTAATATTGCTGCTATAACAATAGTAAAAAAGTACAGAGAAAAATATGAGTAGTTTAGAAAAGAGACTTGCAGCAGAGAAACGTTTCAAATTTTATGGAATGTTTGCGATGACTCTCTCTTTGTTCTTCGTGCTTATTTTAATGTATAAAATTTTTTCTACCGGCAGTGGTGCTTTTGTTAGAACAACTATTAATGCTGATGTTTATTTTGACCCAAATTTTATAGAGGTTTCTAGTAACTCCTCCAAAAAAGAAATAATGAAAGCATCTTATGTTGATCTTGCTGATCAAGTGATTAACCAAAACCATCCTGGATTAGATGAAGAAAATTTTATTAAAGTCAGAGAAATGTACACAAGAAAATTTGATTATCAGCTGAGAGATTATATTGCAAACAATCCAAATGTAATTGGAAAAACTGTCAATTTAGATATATCTGCCTCATCAGATCTTGACCAAATTGTCAAAGGAAACTATCCAAGAAATGTTCCCGAAGCACAACGAAAAATAAATGATTATCAACTTTCTATCTTAGACTCTTTAGACTCCAAAGGTAAAATGTCTAAGACATTCAATTTTTGGTTTTTCACAAATGGAGACTCAAGAGATCCAGAAACAGCCGGAATACTTGGAGCACTTATGGGGTCTTTTTATGCTTTATTGATCTGTTTTAGTTTTGCTTTTCCAATCGGACTTTTGGCTTCTGTGTACTTAGAGGAATTTGTTAAACCAGGAAAAATAACTGACATTATTGAAGTAAATATAAATAACCTTGCGGCGGTTCCCTCTATTGTTTACGGACTTTTAGGCTTAGGTATGCTAATTGGAGTTTTTGGGATGCCATATCAAGTCCCTTTAGTTGGAGGATTAGTTTTAGGTTTTATGACTTTACCAACAATTATTATAGCATCTAGGGCATCGCTCAGAGGCGTCCCCCCTTCAATTAGAGAGGGAGCACTTGCTGTGGGGGCTACTAAAATGCAAACTGTATTTCATCATGTAATCCCTTTATCTTTGCCAGGTACTCTTACTGGAACAATTATTGGAATGGCACAAGCTTTGGGTGAGACAGCCCCTTTATTATTGGTAGGTATGGTTGCTTTTGTGATGGAAATACCGGGAGGGGCATTCGACCCTGCCACTGGTCTTCCTTCACAAATATATCTATGGTCTGAGAGCGCTGAAAGAGGTTTCCTCGAAAAAACATCTGCAGGAATAATGCTACTTTTATCTTTTTTGATTATAATGAATACTGTGGCAGTGTTGGTAAGAAGAAAATTGGAGGTGAAATGGTAGATCAAAACAGCAATTATGCTTTGCAAACAAGTGAGGTATATGTCCACTATGGAAAAAAAATGGCAATCAATAACGTTGCTCTTAATTTTCCAAAAAATGAAGTAACTTCTCTTATAGGACCCTCAGGTTGTGGTAAGTCGACATTTTTGCGATGTTTAAACCGTATGAATGATGTAATAGATATTTGTAATGTTAAAGGTAAGTTTTTGTTGAATGGCAATGTTGATATATATAGCCCTGATATACAGGTAGAAACTCTTCGCGAAAAAGTTGGAATGGTTTTTCAAAAACCCAATCCTTTTCCAAAAACTATTTATGAAAATGTTGCCTACGGACCAAAAATTCATGGTATTGCTTCTTCTCAAAATGAATTAGATGAAATAGTAAAAGACTCACTTCACAGAGCGGGTCTTTATGAAGAGGTAAAAGATAGAATGGATGATATTGCTACCGGTTTATCAGGAGGACAACAGCAAAGATTGTGCATTGCAAGAGCGATTGCTATAAGACCGGAAATCATTTTGATGGACGAACCTTGTTCTGCATTAGATCCAATAGCAACCGCAAAAATAGAAGATTTAATTAACGAATTGAAAGAAAATTACACAATTATTATAGTAACTCATTCTATGTCTCAAGCATCACGAGTATCATCTAAAACTGCGTTTTTTCATTTAGGTAACCTTGTCGAATATGGAGAAACTGGTAAGATATTTACAAAACCTGATAAAGAACAAACAAATGACTACATAACTGGAAGGTTTGGTTAAAATGGAAACAGCACACACAGATAAAAACTTTGAACAAAAGTTAAATCATCTTACAGATAATTTAATTAAAATGAGTAATATTGTTGAGAAACAAATTGAAATTGCAGTAAATGTTATTAAATCTAAAGACTCATCTGATGCACAGACAACACAGAATCTTGATGAACAAGTTGATGAAGTGGAAAGAGATGTTAGGGATTTAAGTTTCGAAATTATGACTTTACATAGACCCGTTGCCAGTGATTTAAGACTAGTTTTCACTGCCCTCAAAGTTTCAAAAGAGCTTGAGAGAATGGGAGATCACTCTAGAAATTTAGCAAAAAGAGCTATTTCAATTTCTTCTTCATTTGACGAGGATTTAACGGACCAAATGCATAATTTAGGTAAAGGTGTCCAAAAAATGGTTAATCAAACACTTGAGAGTTTTTTTAAAAAAGATGAGGTACAGGCAAGGATCTCATGGAATCAAGATGCAGAAATTGACAGGCAGTACAAATCTTTATTATCTGATTTAATAGAAAGAATGCACAATAAAGAAACAAGTGTTGTTGATGAAGGCACTAAGCCAATTTTAATTGCAAAGTCCTTAGAAAGAATAGGTGATCATGCTACTAACATAGCTGAAGAGGTCATTTTTAACATTACAGGTCATTATATTGATTTAAAAAAATCTGATTTTGAATGACAGACAAGATTTTAGTTGTAGAGGATGAAAAACCAATCTCAGAATTAATTGGATTTCATTTAGAACAACAAAACTACCAAATAAAATTTTCATACGACGGAGAATCTGCAATCCAAGAGATCGAACATTGGCTGCCTGATTTAATTTTATTAGATTGGATGCTACCAAATATATCGGGCATTGAAGTTTTAAAGAGAATTAAAAGAAAAGATAATCTAAAAAAAATTCCAATTATAATGTTAACAGCTAAAGGTCAAGAGGATGATAAAATTAGAGGTTTTGAATTAGGTGTGGAGGATTATGTAACCAAACCTTTTCTTCCAAGTGAGATCCTTGCTAGAATTAAATCATTACTTAAAAGAACAAAAGCAAGAGAAGAGAACGACTCACTCAAGTTTCATGATATTAACATTAATCTTACCAACAGAAGGGTATCAAGGGGTGAGAGAAAATTAAATTTAGGACCGACTGAATTTAATCTTTTAAAATTTTTTATTGAAAATAAAGGTAGAGTCTATTCTAGGCAGCAACTATTGGATAATGTTTGGTTAAATGACGCTTACGTTGAACCTAGAACAGTTGATGTTCACATAAGAAGACTCAGAAAAGAGCTGAATTTACCAGGAGAAAAAGATTTCATTCGAACAGTTAGATCCGCTGGCTACTCTATCGATTCAGAAAATTAAAATGATTAAAATTCTTGTACTTTGTACAGGTAACTCTTGTCGATCAATTATAACAGAGGGGCTTTTAAACCATTATGGTAAAGACTTTTTTAATGCTTATAGTGCAGGAAGCCACCCTGCAGGATATGTGCATCCATTAAGTATCAAAACATTAGAAAAAAATAAAATTTTCCTAGACAATTTTAAAAGTCAATCATGGAATGATTTTTCAGATATTAATTTTGATTTGGTTATTACTGTGTGTGATAATGCAGCTGGAGAAACTTGCCCCCTGTATCTCAAAAATACATTAAAGGCACATTGGGGTGTAGCTGATCCTGCAAAATTTAAAGGCACTGAAGAGGAAGTTGAGATAGAATTTTTAAAAGTATTCAATGTTCTTAAAAAAAGATGTCTTGCACTAGTTCAAAATTATAAGCAAAACAACTTATTAAATATCGATCAAATAAAAGAAATTGGAAATTTAATCTAAATTTAACTTTAATTTAATATAAATGATTATTTTATTAGGTGGAAGATTGGCATTTCCCCTGTGATTGAAACATAGACCTCCTCTACTTGTAGAAAAATCATGTCAATCTTCCCAAATTAATTAAATAAACCTAAGAATAAAACTATTCCATAGGCTGTTAGAGATAAAAAAATTGCAGCAGAGCCCAAATCTTTAGCTTTCTTTATTTTGTTTGACTTATCCATAGTAATTTTATCACAGGTATATTCTATTGCAGTGTTTAGAGCCTCAATACTAAGTATGAGCAAAGGTAAAATTATCAGCCAAAGTATGAACAAAAGAGCCGGTTGAAAAATTACGATGTATAGAGCAGACAAGGGAAGCAATAATAGCTCTCTTCTTGCTGCTTTTTCTTGAAGGAGAATTTTTAGGCCTTCAATTGAACACCAAAAAGCATCTACTATATTTTTATTTTTAAAATCCATATCTGAAGTTTAACTACTTATGTGAAGTTTTTGTTAAATCTTGACTTTTTATTTTCAATTAACCTTTTTTTAACTCTCCATCTAAGATTGCTTCGAACAATATATCCAATACAGTTTTGAGACCCACATCGACACGGGTGATCCTCGAAACAAAACATGTCATATCCATAGTCGTAGGACAGCTCCTCGCCTTTCTTAATATCTTTAATTGCGCTAATCCATATTTTTCCTTTGATGATATCAGTTTCACAATTAGGGTCGCAGGAATGATTAATATATTTTGCTAAATTCCATGTTACTTTTCCATTGATGTCGTATTTTTGATTCAGTGTAAAAATGTAAACAGACCCGACTGTTTTAGCCCTTTTGTTTGCCTCTATGTGAACATCAGCAATCTTGTCGGATTGAGCTTTAGTTATCTTTAACCCGCGATATTCAATGATTCTAGTGCCAGCACTGATATCAGCTTTTGCAAAAAGACCAGATGCATGAATTTTAGAATTTTTTCTAATATAAAGCTTTTGTGAAGAGTCCATTTAATAAAACTTTAACAATCCTCAATACTATCAATCGTAGATATATCTATTTTTAGATTCTATGCAAATCAAAAAACATCGATCTATATTTATTTCAGACATTCATATTGGCATACGTGCTTCAAAAGTAAAGGAGCTCTTACACTTTTTAAAATATAATGATTGTGATCATCTTTATTTACTTGGAGATATTATAGACGGATGGCGTCTAAAAAAAAATTGGTTTTGGAATCCTGATTTTAATACTTTCATACAAAAAGTTTTACGAAAAGCACGCTCAGGTACCAAAGTCTATTATATACCTGGAAACCATGATGAAGTTTTTTCAGATTATTGTGGTTTTTCATTTGCAAACATTAAAGTTCGAAAAAATAGAATTCATACAACAGCGAACAATAAAAGACTTCTCTTAATGCATGGGCATGAATTTGATGGAATAGTTCTAAATTCAAAATGGTTAGCAAAGATAGGTGCCGTCCTTTATGACTACTCTGTTTGGTTTAATAATATTTTAAATTTCTGTCGAAGAAAACTTGGTCTTTCGTATTGGTCTTTATCAGGATATTTAAAAACACGAGTAAAAGATGCTCAACGATATATTGAAAATTTTGAAAATGCATGTCTTGAGAGAATAAAAAAAAATAATTGTGATGGAATTGTTTGTGGTCATATTCACCATCCCCAAATAAAAAAAATTGGTGACAAGACATATCATAATCTAGGAGATTGGGTAGATAGCTGTAGTGCAATGGTTGAGGACTTTAAAGGCAACTTGGAGTTAGTCTTTTGGAATGAAAAAAAAATCCAGTCTTTAGAAAAACAAACTCTTAATAAGGTATCTGTAGCTTGAAATTATTATTAGTAACAGATGCATGGAAACCTCAGGTAAACGGCGTCGTCCGTTCTTATCTGAATACCATACCGGAATTGGAAAAAATGGGTATGCAGGTAGAAGTAATACACCCTGAGTTATTTAAAGTTCGCTTTGGCCTTCCTTCGTATAATGAGATTAAAGTTGTGATTACTCGCAAAAAAACATTGAAAAATATGATGGATCAGATCAATCCTGATCATATTCACATTGCTACAGAGGGGCCCCTAGGTTTTTTGGCCAGAAAAATATGTCTTTCAGAAAAAATTATTTTTACAACTTCATTTCATACTCGTTTCCCTGAGTATATTCAACAACGTATAAAAATACCTGCAAGTTTCTTTTACTTCTTCATAAAGCATTTTCACAATAAAGCGAAAAAAGTTCTTGTTCCTACCCCATCCATGCAGGCCGAATTAATAAATATGAATTTTAAAAATACCGTTGTTTGGTCAAGAGGTGTCGATCATCAAAAATTTGGCAACTATCAAAAATTAGACTTAGGCCCGGGACCAATATTTTCTTATATCGGTCGAGTGGCTACTGAAAAAAATATTCAAGCTTTTTTAGATTTAGATTTAGAAGGTACTAAAGTTGTCGTTGGCGATGGACCACAGTTAAATAAACTAAAAAAAAAATATACAGATATAAAATTTGTTGGTTACCAGTTTGGCCAGAATTTAGTGAATTACTATGCTAGTTCAGATGTAATGGTTTTCCCTAGCAAGACTGATACCTTTGGAAATGTGGTAACTGAGGCAAATGCAACCGGCACACCAGTCGCTGCTTATGATGTAACAGGTCCTAAAGATATTATTGTTAATGGGGTCAACGGTTTTATTGGTGATAACTTAAAAGATAATGTTTTGAATTGTTTGACTATCGATCGAAAAAAATGTCAAGAATATACAAAAAAATTTAACTGGTATGAGTGTTCCAAGGTTTTTTATGATAATATTGTGGCTTGAACTTTACACATACTCTGTCTGATTCTAAAAATTGGATTATCAATCATAAAGACCAACTAGAGATTAATTGGAGTGAAAAAGATATTGAGCTTCACCTCAATAAAGAAACAAGTTTTAATATTTATCTTCTAGATCAAACTAACGTCAAAGGTGCTTTGATAGGACATTTTTTATATCAAGATCAAAAGGTCAGTGAATTTGAAATTTTACATATTGCTGTTTTGCCTGAATTTAGAAACCAAGGGTTGGGAAGAATGATTTTAGAAGAGCTTGAAAAACAACTAAAAAGTACTGGAAAATCATTTAAAATCTTTCTGGAAGCGAGTGCTATTAATAAATTTGCTATTAAACTTTATGAAAAATTAGGCTATAAAGCCTACAATGAAAGAAAAAACTATTATCGGAGTAAGTCTATAAACGCTCCAAATACGCAAGACGCAATTTTGTTTGCAAAATCCCTTAATGCCATCAAATAAGAAATTTTATATTAGAACATTTGGTTGTCAGATGAATGTTTATGACTCTGATAAAATGAAAGATATTTTTCTATCGCATAATATTAATCAAACCGATGACTTTCAAAATGCAGACTATGTAGTTTTAAATACTTGCCACATCCGTGAAAAGGCAACAGAAAAAACATTTTCAGATTTAGGAAAAATTCATAAAAAGGGGAAAGAAGATCAAAAAGTTATTGTTGCTGGTTGTGTAGCTCAAGCTGAAGGTGAATTAATTCAAAAAAGGGCACCTTACGTGGACTTAGTGATCGGACCACAATCTATTCAGTCATTAAATAAATTTTTAGATAAAAATAACTTACCAAAAACCTCTATCACTGAATTTGATGTGATTGAAAAATTTGACACGCTCAATCATATTAAAACGAATACATCGAATAAATCTGCATTTGTGACTATCCAAGAAGGCTGTGATAAGTTTTGTCATTTCTGCGTTGTTCCTTATACAAGAGGATCAGAATATTCAAGAACAGTTAAGGAAATCTCTGATGAGGTTAAATCTTTAATTGATCAGGGGGTGGTGGAATTCACACTTTTAGGTCAAAATGTTAACGCCTATCATGGTTTAGACACTCAAGGTCAATCAAATAATCTAGCAACTCTTATTAACAGTATTAGTTTAATAGATGGAGTTGAAAGAATTACCTATTCTACAAGTCACCCTGTGAATATGACTGATGACCTAATTTCCCTTCATGGTGAAAACTCAAAACTTATGCCCTATCTTCACCTTCCTGTTCAATCAGGTTCTGACAAAGTTTTAAAATTAATGAATAGAAAACATACTAGGGATTATTATTTTGAAATCATCGAAAAGGTCAGAAAAGTAAAACCCGATATAGCACTTTCCTCGGACTTTATTATTGGTTTTCCTGGAGAAACAGACAAAGATTTTGAAGACACAATCGATCTAATTGAAAGAGTTAAATACATGAATTCTTATTCTTTTAAGTATAGCCCAAGACCAGGTACACCTGCAGCCGATCGTGAAGAAATAGATGAAGCAATTCTCAATGAGCGATTAAAGATCACACAAGATTTACTCAATGAACAACAAATTGAATACAACAACCAGTTTGTAAAAAAGACAGTGCAAGTATTAATTGATGGTGCTGGTAAACACTCGGGACAAATCAAAGGCAAGTCACAATTTAATCAAAGTGTAGCCCTGCAGGGAGAAAAAGAAATAATAGGTCAAATAATTCCTGTGCAAATCAAAGAGGTTTTAACACACTCATTATTGGGAGAAAAAATTTAGTTGAGCCCTGTAAATATTTCTTCCCATCAAAAACAACTCGAGTTTGAGGATAATCAATTTCTATCAAGCCTATTTGGTTACCACGATAAAAATTTAAAGGTCTTAGAGAATAAATTTAAAGTAAAGCTATACACAAGAGGCAACCTTCTATCTATAAAAGGCAATAGAGATCCAGTTGAAAAAGCCTACTTTATTATTCAAGGCTTATATCAAAAATTGAAGAATAACGATATTTCTGCAGAAGAAATAGAAAACAATATTGATTTAGCAAAACCTACATATATCAAAGAACAAATCGAACAAGATCAGAAATTTCAAATCAATACAAAATTAAAAACAATTTATCCCAAGACTAAAAACCAAGAACTCTTTTTAAAAGAAATGAGATCAAAAGATGTCGTTTTTGCTGTTGGTCCAGCGGGAACAGGAAAAACGTACTTAGCTGTTGCATATGCAGTTAGTCTTTTTGTAGAAGGAAAAATTAATCGATTAATATTATCAAGACCAGCAGTTGAAGCGGGTGAACGATTAGGTTTTTTACCTGGAGATATGAAAGAGAAAATTGATCCCTATTTACGACCACTTTACGATGCCTTGTATGAGATGATGCCAGGTGAGGAAATTGACCGAAAAATGGTAAATAATCTAATAGAAATAGCCCCTCTTGCCTTTATGAGAGGAAGAACTTTAAATAAATCTTTTATAATTTTAGATGAAGCACAAAACACCCTATCGACACAGATGAAAATGTTCTTAACTAGGTTAGGACAAAACTCAAAAATGGTAATCACGGGAGATTTAAGTCAAAAAGATTTACCCGATAATGCAAAAAGTGGAATGCAGGATGCAATGGAGAAATTAGAAAAAGTTAAAGACATTGGGTTTGTTCATTTAAATAGTAGTGATGTATGTAGACACACACTAGTAGAAAAAATAATTAATGCTTACGATAAGTAATTTTGAGGATTAGTAATAAAAAATTTGTGATTGAGATAATTGGAGACAAGAATTTAGAGCAATTTCTAAAATCCTCCAAAGAAAAGTTAAAAAAGTTGTCAGAATATTTTCAAACAATCCATCAAGCTGATCATCAAACACAACTGACAATAAAAATAGTTTCTAATGAAGAAATCAAAAGCATGAATAAAAAATTTAAAAATAAAAATAAAATAACTGATGTGTTATCTTTTCCTGACGGAGACTTTTCTGGTGATATTGCTATTGCAGATAGTTATATTTTAAATCGCAATAAAAAAATTAACGAACAAAATTTCTTTATGCTAGTGAGTCATGGATTACATCATTTATTTGGTTATCATCATTACGATAAACAATCGAGAAGTAATATGAGATTTTTAGAAAACACACTGATGAAACTATTAGGTTTAAAAAAAGTACATGAAAATTAAAAAAAATTTAGCGATAAAGTTAGTCAAAGAACTGATTCAAGACGAGAATTTTAAAAAAGATATTATTGATCTTATCTCAGCGACTTCAGATAGTTCAGGTATTGCCAAGAATGAAGAAAAGAAAATCTTCAATAATCTTTTAAAGGTACACAAAAAAACTGTTGATGATGTAATGGTTCCAAGAGGTGAAATAATTTTTATTGATCAAAATATCGATAAAGAAAACATCATTAAAATTATCAATAAAGAAGCTCACTCAAGAATGCCAGTCGTAAAAAAGGATTTAGAACATTGCTTGGGAATGGTTCATATCAAGGATTTGTTCAAGAAAATCAACAATAAGTCTTTTAATATCAAGAGTTTGTTAAGAGAGGTCATTTATATTCCCTCCGCTACACCTGTTTTTAATCTTCTTCAAATAATGAAAAAACAAAACATCCATTTAGCAATTGTTATGGATGAATTTAATAGTGTTACTGGTTTGGTTACCATCGAAGACTTAGTGGAAGAAATAGTAGGTGAGATTGAAGACGAACACGATAAGGATGAAGCACCAATGTTTCGGCAAAAAAATAATAATATAATTATGGATGCTGCAATGCTTGTTGATGATTTTGAAAGAGAATTTGATGTCAATATCCCAGATGATTTAAAAGAGGATGTTGGAACTATAGGCGGTATCATCTTTAATATAGCTGGTCGTATACCAAAGAAAAAAGAAAAATTTACAATAAATAAAAAATTATCTTTCACCATTCACAAGGTATCAACAAGAAAAATTCTTGAAGTTGTGGTTAGTGGTGTCAAATCTCAATAATCTACTGACCTATCTCTCTAGGCCAATAAACTTAATAATTATTTTTTCTATTGTTTATGTATTTTCTCTTCCTCCATTTGGAGTATCTGTTTTCTATTACTTATCATTTTCAATCATTTTTTATAATATCCTAACTAATAATAATTTTTCAAAAAAAAACATATTTTATTTTTTCTTATTTACTCAAATAATTACATTAAGTTGGATTACTCAGTCCTTTTATTCAGGAGGTTTTAGATATTTATTCTTAGGTATTATTTTAGTTGGTTTACTCTCTATATTTATTGCATTCCTACATTATTCAGCAACAATTCTCATCTTAGTTACATTTAAAAAAAAATTATTACAGATTTTCTTATTACCACTAGGTTTATCTATAGTAGAAATACTAAAGGAATTTATTTTTGGAGGCTTCCCTTGGAATCCTAGTGCAATTATATATTACAAAAATATATGGATCTTAAAGTCACTACCATTTTTAGGCGTTTATGGTTTGGGATTAGTTATCCATTTGATTGTGGGTTTAATTATTTATTTTCTCTATTGCAAAAATAAAGTTGTAACTTTTAGTTTATCATCGGTGCTTGTTTTAATTTATGCATTTGGTTTTTTTGAAAATAATACTGAGAGAAAAACAAGTAATGAAACTCTAAACATTCTTTTAATTCAACCTAATCTTTATGAGTCATTAGTAGAATTTGACGTTCTAAGAAACCTTGAAATATATGAAAAATTAACCTTAGAAGCTCTCACAAATTCTCCAAAAGTAGATTTAATTATTTGGCCTGAAGGCTCATTACCAATTGATTTGAATAACAGGGACGGACTTCTTAGTAGATTATCCTCTTTAATTAACGAGGATCAAAAAATAATAGTTGGGTCGAGCGCTATTGAGAAAAACCAATTATTTAATCGTCTATATATCATTGATCATCAAGGAAAGATTATTGATTTTTATGATAAACAAAAGTTGGTTTTATTTGGAGAATACATTCCCTTTGTAAAACCTATTGTAAGCAAGTTTTTAAATTTAGGAATGAACTATACTCCTGGAACTAATCAAAAAATTTTAAAATTACCCAAAAGTATAAATGCTGTTCCAATGATTTGTTTTGAGTCTATTTTTAATTATAAATCAATTAATACTGAGGTTTGTAATGCAGATTTGGTGATACAAATTTCCAATGACTCTTGGTTTGGTAAATGGTACGGGCCGCATCAACACATGGCTAATTCCCTTTTAAGAAGTGTTGAATTCCAAAAACCTCTCATAAGATCAACTCCTTCAGGTATTACATCTGTTGTTGATTATTCGGGTAAAATTATTGAGACTATTCCAACAAACAAAAAAGGTTACCTCTATTATCAATATCCAATTAATAAATATAAATCAAATTGTTCATCAACTTTATTTCCAGTTACTCTTATAATTTTCTTAATGTTTTTAGTTAGTCTTTTATATGTTCGAATCAAAAAATAAATACTTTGGTAGAAAAAAAGGAAAGTCATTTGTAAGACTCGAGCAATACTCAAAATTTCTTAAAGAACCAAACAAAAGATTATTTAATAAAATCAAAACACCAAGAATTTTAGAAATTGGAATTGGTGATGGAGAAAAAATTAGTGAAGATGCAAAACTATATTCAAAAATTAACTTTATTGGTTGTGATATTTTTGCTGATGGAGTTCTAAGAGCTATCAGAAACTCTGTTGATGATAATTTGAAAAATCTTCAAGTATTCCATTTAAACATTCAAGATCTTTTACCATTCATACCAAACAATTATCTTCAAGAAATAAGAATATATTTTCCAGATCCGTGGCCAAAAAATAAACATAAAAAAAGACGAACTGTTAATCAACTCCTTGTAAAAGATCTCACTAAAAAACTAAAAAAAAATGGATTTTTTCGTTTTGCAACTGATCATGGTGACTATTTTATTGAAGCTTTAGCCTTGATGAAAAAGTTTAAATACACCATGCCAGATATTAGCCCTAAATGTTGGAAATATAGTGATTCCAACGCTTTACACACTAAATTTGAGAAAAAAGCCTTAGACAAAAATCATAAATTATTCTATTTTAGCGTTCTTAAAAATTATTAACCAACGATGAGGAGGTGGGTTATCCCGCCTTTTTTTTTAACTAGAAAAGATAATGCTAAATAACACAGAAATATTAAAAGTTGCCGAAGTCGTCTCACAAGAGAAGGGCATCGAAATGGATATAGTAATGGAGGCTCTTGAGGAGTCTTTTGAAATTATTGGAAAATCAAAATACGGAATGGACAATAACATTAAAGCATCTATTGACCGTATGACAGGAAATATAAGTTTATCTCACATTAAAGATGTGGTTGAAAAAATTGATCCTGTTTTGCAGGCAAATCAAATTTTATTAGATCATGCTAAAAAATATGATGCTGATACTGAAATTGGAAAACAAATAACAATTCCTTTACCATCCGTAAACTTTGGAAGAGTTACAGCCAATATGGCAAGACAAGTTATTTACTCTAGAGTTAGAGAAGCTGAAAAAAGAAGACAGTTTAATGATTTCAAAGATCGCGTCGGAGAAGTTTTATCGGGTATTGTAAAAAGAATTGAATTTGGAAATATTATTGTTGATCTTGGTAAAGCTGAGGGATTTTTGAGAAAAGATGAACTCATTCCAAGAGAGAATTTTAAAAATGGTGATCGTATTAGAGCTTACTTTTTTGATATAAAAGAAGAGGCCAAAGGACATCAAATTTTTCTTTCAAGAACTCACCCTCAGTTTATGGCAAAATTATTTGAACAGGAAGTACCTGAAATATATGAGGGTCAAATAGAAATTTTATCTGTTGCAAGAGACCCTGGTAGCAGAGGAAAGATTACAGTTCGTGCGAACGATAAGTCCATCGATCCAGTAGGGGCATGCGTAGGTATGAGAGGTTCAAGAGTTCAGGCCATTGTTAATGAATTACAAGGTGAAAAAATCGATATCGTAAATTGGTCAGAGCTAAGGTCGATGTATGTTCAAAATGCCATTGCGCCTGCACAAGTTGCAAAGGTTAATGAATTTGAAGACTCAAATAGAGTAGAGATAGTATTACCTGAGGATCAGTTAAGTATTGCTATTGGTAGAAGAGGTCAAAATGTAAAATTAGCTTCAATACTTACCAATCTTGAAATTGACATATTAACTGAAAAAGAAGATGCAGAAAGAAGACAAGAGGAATTTAAAAAAATCACTTCTCTTTTCGCTGAAAAACTTGATCTCGAAGATATGATCGCACAATTATTGGCGGTCGAGGGATATACAAGTATTGAAAAAATTGCTAACGCTTCAAGCCAAGATATAGAAAAAATTGAAGGATTTGATAATGAGCTTGCTGCTGAGATATATGCGCGTGCTACGCAGTATATGGAAAACGAGAAGGCAGAACTTGAGAAATTAATACAATCTTCAAAACTAGATGATTATGTTAAAGGGATTTCAGAGTTTGATAATAAAATTTTAGCTACATTGATTGAGAACAATATCTTTTCACGTCAAGACCTTGCAGATTTAGCAACTGATGAATTAGTGGGCAGAGATGGCATACTACAAAAAAGAGTTGAAAAATCTGCTGCAGAAAAAATTATAATGGATGCTAGGGAGATTTATCTTAATAGCTAATTTTGAATGACAAAAGAGACAAAGAACACAAATACATCTTCGGCTAAACCTTCCACGCCTACATCTACAACATCCGCACCTCCCAGAAAAAAACTGACTCTTAATACAACAGCATTTCAAAAAAAACTTTCCTCTATTTCAGTGAATAATCTTTTAGATGAAGAACCAGACTACGAAAAAATGCCCAGTCTTGCAAAAACAAAAAGAAATAGAGAAAAACAAAAAACAAAATTTAAGCCAAATTTAACTAGTTCTCAAAAAATTGTTCGTGAAGTTGACATACCCGTAAAAATTTCTGTGCAGGAATTAGCTAGTAGAATGTCTGAAAAAACAGGTGATGTTGTAAAAGCACTTATGAAAAGTGGAATTATGGCTACGGCTAATCAATATATAGACGGAGATACAGCTGAGCTGATAGTTACAGAATTAGGACATACACCGAAAAGAGAAGAGGCGATCAGTTTAAAAGATGAAATCGCAAATCACCAAAAAACAAAAATATCTAAAATTTCACCTAGGCCTCCGATTGTAACTGTAATGGGCCATGTTGATCATGGTAAAACATCTTTGTTGGATGCACTTAGAAATACTAACGTAACTTCAAAAGAGTCTGGTGGAATTACTCAACATATTGGTGCGTATCAAATTCAACATAAAAACAATCCTATTACTTTTTTGGATACACCTGGTCACGCAGCTTTCTCAAATATTCGCTCGAGGGGAGCAAATTTAACAGATCTTGTTGTATTAGTAGTTGCTGCTAACGATAGTGTTAAACCCCAAACAATTGAAGCAATTTCACATGCTAAAGCAGCAAAAGTTCCTATTGTTTTAGCAATTAATAAAATGGACTTACCAGATGTTGACCCAAGTATTGTTAGAAATGATTTGTTAACTCACGAGGTAGTTGTAGAAAGCTACAGTGGAGATGTATTAGAAACTGAAATATCTGCAATTAAAAAAACAAATCTAGAAAAATTATTAGATAACATTTTGTTACAAGTAGAAATCCTAGATCTTAATGTCGAACATAACAAACTCGCTGAGGCAATTGTAGTTGAGTCCAAAATTGAAACGGGAAAAGGACCTGTTGCAACTGTGATAGTAAAAAATGGAACCTTTAAAGAAGGTGATCATTTTACATGTGGTTCATCTTATGGAAGAGTCAGAGCTTTACTTGATGAAAATGGTAGCAGAATTAAATCAGCTAGTCCTGGGATGCCGATTGAAGTACTGGGTTTTGATTCAGTGCCACAAGCAGGCGATACAGTTTATGTAATGCCAAATGAGGATATTGCAAAAGATATTACAGAAAAAGTAAAAGAACAAAAAAAATTAGAAAATACTGAAGCAGTTAAAAAATCATCACTTGAGGAAATGATGGCTAATGTATCAAAGGGAGATATGAAAAAACTCCCAATCATTGTCAAAGCAGATGTTCAAGGATCTCTTGAAGCAATAGTTTCTTCACTAGAAAAAGTAGGTAATGAAGAAGTTAAAATAAATGTCGTCCATAATGCTATTGGTGCAATTAATGAAAGCGATGTGAGTTTAGCGAGTTCTGCACAAGGGTTAGTAATTGGTTTTAATATCAGAGCTATTCCACAAGCTCGAACAATCGCAAAACGTGATAAAGTAGATATACGATATTATTCAATTATTTATGAATTAATTGATGATATGAAAAAAATGCTCTCTGGTCTCCTCACCCCAGACACTAAAGAAGAAATTATTGGCCATGCTGAGGTTCGTGATACTTTCAAATCCTCAAAGTTTGGTACAATTGCAGGCTGTTTTGTTACTGACGGTATAGTCCAAAATTCTGCTAAAATCAGGCTTGTTAGAGAAGGTAAAATTATACACGAAGGAGAAGTTGGTACTCTTAAACGATTTAAAGATGATGTCAAAGAGGTTAGAGAAAATTACGAGTGTGGCATTTCATTTAAAGACTATTCAGATATTTTGGAAAAAGATGAAATTGAATTTTACGTAACTAAGGAAGTTCAAAAAGAATTATAGTGTGGACAATAAGCCAAGTTTTCGAACCAAAAAAGTTGAGCTTTCAATTAAAAGACTCGTATCTGAATATCTCGTAACCCAAAAAGATTATCTTTTAAAATTTCCAACTGTTCGTTTCGAAATTACTGAAGTAAAAGTAAGTAAAGATCTAAGATTTGCAAAAATTTATCTTATTCATAATATTTCAGAGGAGGATTTTAAGGAATTTAATAAACTTTATCTGAGAGAAATACAAAGTTTAATAGCAAGAACTCTTACAAGTAAATATACTCCAAAAATATCTTTAATTTTTGATGAATTTTTTCAAAAGTCTTTAAAAGTACAATCACTTTTAGATAAATTATAGATCTTGGCAAAAGAAAACTTTCTAAATGATGGATGGTTATTAATAAATAAACCACAGGGCATAGAGTCATTTGGAGTTATTAGAAAATTAAAATTTCGTTATTCCTTTAAAAAAATTGGCTTTGCTGGAACTCTGGACCCTTTAGCTTCTGGTTTATTATTAGTAGGTATTAATAAAGCTACGAAGAAAATACCAAATATACATCAAGAAAAAAAAAGTTATGAGGTTGAGATACGATTTGGTGCCTCAACAAATACTTTAGACTCAGAGGGTAGATTCTTTAAAATGAAGTCGTCCTCGCATAATATAAATGAAAGAGTTTTACATTTAAAAAAGTTCATAGGAACATATCAACAAAAAATACCAGACTTTTCTGCACATAAATTAAATGGTAAAAATTTTTATGAGCTCGCTAGAGATAACAAAGTTATAGAACATCGTTATAAAAAAATATCAGTTCAAAGTTTAAAAGTTCTATCTTCAAATAACTCAAAAATGAGGGTTGAGTTGAATTGCCATTCGGGGTTTTATGTGAGAGCATTCGCAGAAGAATTTGCAAATTCTCTTGGTGATATAGCTTATGCAAGTATGATTAAAAGATTGAAAATAGGGACTTTTGATATAAATCAAGCTGTTCCATATGAAAAAATTCTTGATTTCTCAACTATAAATGATTTACATACCAATCTGATTACCATTTGAACTGGGCGACATCCTGGTCAGATGATGTTTACTTTGAAAGGAGTACTGATGTCGGAAATACAAATAAACGATATAGCTCGTGCTGATAATGACACTGGTTCACCAGAGTCCCAAATTTTTTTTCTCACAAAAAAAATTAATCTGTTAACAGAACATATCAAAATCCATAAGAAAGATTTTCATTCTCGAAGAGGTCTGCTGATGATGGTTGGTAAAAGAAATAGATTGATGGCGTATTTAAAGAAGAGGAATGTAGGAAAGTACACAGAAGTAGCAGATAAACTAAAGCTAAGAAAAAAATAATTTTTAATTAGCTATAAAGAAAGAGGAAGATGAAAATAGAACATAAATTTGAGTTGGGTAACCAACAAATTACATTAGAAACAAATCGAATAGCAAAACAAGCAGATGCATCTGTGGTTGTAACCTGTGGTGAAACAATGGTTATGGCTAATATTTGTGCAGCAAAAACACAAAAACCAGATATTGATTTTTTCCCATTAACAGTTAACTATCAGGAAAAATATTATGCCTCAGGTAAAATACCTGGGGGATTCTTTAAGAGAGAGGCTAGACCGACTGAAAGAGAAACATTAACAAGTCGTTTAATTGATAGACCTATTAGGCCTCTATTTCACAAAAACTTTAAAAATGAAACACAAGTAACATTAACTGTCCTATCTTACGATAGCGTTGTTGATCCTGATATTATTGCTATGTATGCAACTGGTGCAGCATTAGCTATTTCAGGTCTTCCTGTGGCAGGTACTTTGGGTTCCGCTAGAGTTGGATATATAGATGGAAAGCTACTTGCAAATCCATCTATTCAGGATATGGAAAACTCTGAACTAGATCTTGTTGTAGCTGGAACAGAAGAGGGTGTCCTAATGGTTGAGTCTGAAGCTCAAGAACTCTCTGAGAACACCATGCTAGAGGCAGTAATGTTCGGACATGATTTTTATCAGACATTTATTAAAGAAGTCCAAAACTTTGCAAGCAAAACAGAAATTAAGACTTTTGAAGTCCCAAGCCTACCTGATTTTTATGAAGGTTTACAAAAAGACATTGAAAGTAAAATTTCAGATCCTATTCGTGAAGCATACGGTTTAGTTGATAAGCAAGAGCGAAGTCAAAAACTGACAGAGATCAGATCTTCTATTGTCGATAATGTTGAAGATGATCAGATTTTAGCCGCTTCAACAATCATTAAAGATATAGAAAAAGACGTAGTTCGAGGCGATATCATCAAAAATAAAAGCCGTATTGATGGAAGAAAATTAGATGAAGTAAGACAAATTACATGTGAATTAGACATTCTTCCTCGAGCCCATGGTTCAAGTCTCTTTACTCGTGGGGAAACTCAAGCATTAGTTGTTACCACATTAGGAACGGGCGATGATGAGCAAATGATTGACTCTCTTGACCCTATGCATAAGCAACATTTTATGTTGCATTATAATTTTCCTCCTTACTCTGTAGGAGAAGTAGGAAGAGTAGGGGCAACTGGTAGAAGAGAAATTGGTCATGGAAAACTAGCATGGCGTGCAGTTCATCCAATGTTACCAAAAAAAGAGGATTTCCCATACACACTAAGATTAGTATCTGAGATAACTGAATCCAATGGTTCTAGTTCTATGGCTACAGTATGTGGCTCATCCCTTGCTTTGATGGCAGCGGGTGTGCCAATTAAAAAACATATTGGTGGTATAGCGATGGGTCTAATCAAAGAGGGCGAGGACTTTGTAGTGCTTAGCGATATCTTAGGTGATGAAGATCACTTAGGTGATATGGACTTCAAAGTTGCTGGTACTATGGACGGTATTACTTCTCTTCAAATGGATATTAAGATTACCAGTATTACTAAAGAGATTATGGAAATTGCTTTAAATCAAGCATCAGGTGGAAGAAAACATATTATTGGTGTTATGTCGGACGCCTTACCAGAAGCTAGAACAAAATTTTCTAAGCATGCTCCTCAAGTAATCTCTATCACTATTGATAAAGCTAAAATTAAAGATGTTATTGGCTCAGGTGGTAAGGTAATTAAAAACATAGTCGAAGTCTCTGGTGCAAAGCTAGAAGTCAACGATGATGGAATTGTAAAAATTGCTTCCAGTAATGAAGAGTCAATTAACAAAGCTAAGCAAATGGTTGAAGACATTGTTGCGGAGCCAGAAGTTGGCAAAGTTTATACTGGTAAAGTTGTCAAAATTGTTGAGTTTGGTGCCTTTGTAAACTTTATGGGTGCCAGAGATGGATTACTTCATGTCTCACAAATTTCACAAAAAAGAGTCGAGAATGTCTCTGATGTTTTATCTGAGGGTCAAGAAGTTCAAGTCAAAGTACTTGATGTTGATCGTGCGGGCAAAGTAAAGCTTAGCATGAAAGAAGTTTAATCTAGTTACCTCTCTAATTTAAATAATTATCAAAAATCAAGGGGCGTTTGCCCCTGATCTTAAACTATAGCTCTTGAACACTCATTCCTACGTTGTTATATCCGTTATCTACGTAAAGTATTTCACCTGTTACACCTTTAGACAGATCACTCATTAAGTAAACAGATGACTTACCAATATCTTCTAATGTTAATGGCTTTTTAATAGGAGAATTTTCAATTGTATAATTATAAATTTTTCTTGATTTGTTTATAACGGCACCTGCTAAAGTTCTCATGGGCCCAGCTGAAATTGCATTAACTCTAATTCCTCTGTCACCCATATCAACAGCAAGATACTTTATAGATGTTTCCAATGCAGCCTTTGCAACACCCATTACATTATAACTTTGCATATATCTTGTGGACCCATAATAAGTAAGAGCCATGATAGATGCACCATCATTCATTTTTGGCGAAAGCATCCTCACCATTTCAGTCAATGAGTATGCAGAAATATGTAGTGTTTTAAGAAAATTTTCTCTAGTGGTATTTAAATATTTACCTGATAGTTCATTTTTATCTGAATAGGCAACCGCGTGAACAAAAAAGTCAATATTTCCTCTAACGCCATTACAAACATTTTCAAGTGAAGATGTTTCAGATACGTCACAAGGCATAATTCCTAAGCAGTTAATTTTCTCAGATAGGGGTTCAACTCTTTTTTTTATTGAATCATTTTGATATGTCAAATACATACTTGCGCCTTCATCACTCAAGGACTTTGCAATGCCCCATGCAATCGAATGATCGTTGGCTATACCTACAACCAATCCTTTTTTGCCCTCTAAAATTTTACTCATTAAAGCTAGTTAGATAGATAGATGCATTTGTTCCACCAAAACCGAAACTATTCGAAAGTACAGAATTGATTTTGATATCATTTTTATTTTCTAAGAGAATGTTCATTCCTTCAGCCTTTTCATCTAAGTTTGTAATGTTGGCCGACTCAACCATAAAATCATTTTCCATCATTAAAAGAGAGTAAACGGCTTCTTGTACACCAGTTGCTCCGAGTGAATGACCAGTTAGTGATTTTGTAGAACTGGTTGGAGGAACCTTATCTCCAAAAACCTCTTTTATACCTTGTAATTCAATCATGTCTCCGACAGGTGTTGATGTTCCATGAGCATTGATATAATCAACAGGTCTACCCTGTGTTGCCATCTGCATACACCTTACTGCCCCTTCTCCAGAGGGTTGAACCATGTCATATCCATCTGAAGTCTGACCGAAACCTTGAATTTCAGCAACAATATTGGCCCCTCTTGCTTTTGCGCTATCTAGGCTCTCAACTACTAAAACACCTGCACCTCCCCCAATGACAAACCCATCTCTTGAAGAGTCGTAAGCTCGAGAAGCAACCTCAGGTGTTTCATTATATTTACTTGATAAAGCACCCATAGCATCAAATAAAATTGACATTGTCCAATGTGTTTCCTCACCACCACCTGCAAATACAATTTCTTGTTGCCCATGTCTTATGAGATCATAAGCATTGCCAATGCAGTGCAAACTTGTGGAGCACGCTGAACTAATGGAGTAATTTACACCTTTAATTTTAAAAGGAGTTGCTAAAGTAGCAGAATTTCCTGATGCCATTGTTCTAGTTACCATATAAGGTCCAATTTTTTTAACGCCTTTTTCTCTTGCTATATCAAATGCTTGTTGCAATTGATACGTTGAAGGTCCACCTGATCCCATCACTAACCCAGTATTAACATTAGATATAAGTCCCTCATCAAGACCTGAATGTTCAATTGCCTCCTTCATTGCAATATAATTGTATGCTGCGCCTTCACCCATAAAACGCAAAATTTTTCGATCTACATTTTCTTCAATGTTTATTTTAGGTTTTCCATGTACATGACTTCTCATTCCAAGCTCTTCATATTCTTTGCAATGACTAATCCCAGATTTCACATCTTTTAAGCTCTGTAAAACTTCTTTTTTGTTATCTCCTATACAAGAAACAATACCGTATCCAGTAACGACAACTCTTTTATTACTCATTGAATAAACCCACTCTTAAATCATTGGCATGGTAAATTATTTTTTCTTTGTGAATTATCTGCCCATCTCCATACCCAATTGACAACCCTTTTTTATTTAAAGATTTTTTTAAGCTAACTTTATATTTTATTAATTCTTTGTCTGGTTTTATTTCTTCAACAAATTTTATTTCTCCAACACCCAAAGCACGACCTTTTCCAGGATACCCAAGCCAACCTAGATAAAATCCCAACATTTGCCATAAAGCATCAAGACCCAAACATCCGGGCATTATAGGATCACCCAAGAAATGACATTTAAAGAACCATAAATCTGCGTTTATATCCAGTTCAGCAGTTATCTCTCCCTTTCCATGTACACCGCCATCTTTATTAACATTAGTGATGCGATCAAACATAAGCATAGGAGGTGCTGGTAGTTGAGCATTTCCCTCTCCAAATAAATTTCCTTTCCCACACTCAATGATTTCTTCATAACTATAACTAGATTGAGGTGTAAATGTATTCATTTTAATGAGGACAATCTTTAATACTTAATTGTAGTTTGTTTATGTCTGAAGTCAAAAGGTCTATCAAATTGATTTCACTTTTCAATTGAGTTTTTATTTTGGCGAGGGCGAATATAATTTTCATACAAGCAAAACTAGTAACAAATCCTGCAACTGGACCTATCATTGCGCTGTTAAGACAACGGTGATTCTGATCAGCTTTAGGAAATAGACACTCAAAACATGATGGATTATTTTCTTCATTGTTTTGTGCAAAGTATATTCCCTCTGAAGAGTTAATTGATATTGACACAAATGAGATTTTATTAGCTTTAGAATATTTTGAAGAAAAAATTTTATTCTGATGATTATCCGTGCAATCAAATATTAAATCAAAATTATTATTTGGATTTTTTTTTATGAAAGACTCAAAATTTAAAGAATGCTCTTTTATTATTGTTGAGTCATTTATATTTTTAAGTTTATGTTTTGAAGTGTTTGATTTAGATTTACCAACATCATCTTTATCATAATTAATTTGACGATGTAAATTTGACTTCTCTATAATATCATAATCAACAAGGTGAGTCTCACCAACCCCAGCTCGAACAAGATATTGTGATGCAACAGTTCCCAGAGCACCTAAGCCGATGATACAAATTTTTTTCTTAGAGATATTTTGTTGCCCCTCTTCATTAATCCCAGGAACTAAAATTTGTCTTCCAAACTCTTCAATCAGTTTTTCACTTTGTTCCTGTTGATCCAAAACCACCACTCCCCCTCTCGCTTTCACTTAAATCACTTACTAGTTCAAAATTAATCTTTTCATATTTTGACACAACCATTTGTGCAATTCTCATTTTATCTTCAATTTCAAACATTTTTGATCCATGATTTATTAAAATCACTTTTATTTCACCTCGATAGTCAGCATCTATAGTTCCTGGGCTGTTAAGAACAGTAATACAGTTTTTCACAGCTAGCCCACTTCGAGGCCTAATTTGAACCTCTAATCCATTCGGAATTTCAAAAAATAATCCAGTTCCAATTAGTTTTGTTTCTTTTGGTAGTATGCTAACTTTTCCATTAGGCAAGAATGCTCTAATATCCATTCCTGCACTAGATGATGTCTCATAAGTTGGAAGATTAACGTTATCATTTATTTTTTTTACTTTTATATAAACCACTCTAATTCTTTCTATTACTAATGTATTTAACAATTTTATTTGCAAAAATTGTTTTACTTACATTTCCTAAATTTAAAAAATCACCTGATCTTCCAATTAAAATACCATTATTGTATTTTGAATTAAAAATTTTATTTTCCGTTGTTGGAAAGTTTAAAACTAGATAATCACAATTTTTGGAAAGTAATTTTTTTTTTGCATTTTGAAATACATCATTTGTTTCATAAGCAAATCCGACTGTAACCTTAGGTTTATATTTTCCAAAAGACATTGATCTTAAAATATCAGGATTATTGATTAATTCTAAAGACATTCCATTTTTTTTCTTAATTTTCAGTTTGTTATATTTTTTAGCTTTATAATCACTAACCGCAGCATTAAAAATTCCTAAGTCGATAGACTTATATTTTTTTGCTTCTTTTAACATTTCATCTGCTGTTGGAGTGAAGATAAATTTGACATTTTTTGAAATTATTTGTTTTGTTTGAAGATATCCGTGTAAACAAATAACTTTATAATTAAATTTTAATAGGCTTTTTATTAAAGCCATCCCTTGCCGACCTGATGACTCATTTGACATATATCTTACTGGATCTATATACTCTCGAGTGCACCCAATAGTTATTAATGCGTGTTTCAATTACTTAAGTTGACTAATTATTTCACTAGGATCAACTAATCGACCACTACCATACTCGCCACAAGCTAAAGATCCATCATCTGGCCCAATAAAACGATGACCAATTTTCTTTAAATAGTCCACATTGTCTTGAATAATTTGATTAGCCCACATTTCTTTATTCATTGCAGGTGCGAAATATATAGGTTTGTTTGCAGCAATCATACATGTTAGAGCTAGGTCGTCACAAAAACCTTTTGCAAATTTTGAAATTATATTAGCTGTCGCAGGGTAAACAATAATATGAGTATTATCTCGCGCTAATTTTATGTGTCCAATTTTTTTTTCCAAATCTAAATCAAATAGCTCTGAATATACTGGCTTATTGGAAATTGTTTCAAGTAATAGTTTTGAAATAAACTCATAGGTGTTTTTTGTTGCAATAACTTCATATTCAATGCCTTTTTTTTGGCACTCACGAATTAGATCTAAAGACTTATAACAGCCAACACTTCCAGTTATTATTATTAAAATTTTCATTATTTTTGAACTATATATATGCTGTTAGCTCCAGAAATGAAATCAATAGTTTTAATATGAGAAAAACCTGTATTTATCAGTTCTTCAAGAAGCTTATTTTGATTAGGAAAAGAAATAATACTGTCAGCTAAGTATTTATAACTATGTCTATCATTAGAGATGATGCTTCCAGTAAAAGGTAAAACATATTTTAAAAAGTTTTTATATGAACTTTTTAATAAATCTCTTTTTGGAATACCAAATTCCATAATGAAAAAATAACCATTTTTTTTAAGACATCTGTTAATTTCAGAAAAACCATTTTTTCGATTTTTAAAATTTCTTACACCATAAGTACATGTTATAATTTGAAAAAAATTTTTTTTATAAGGCAAATTTTCTGCATAACCAACTTCGTAATTAATTTTTTTAAAACTATTTTTTTTTCTAGATATGTTGTGCATTTCAGAAACAGGATCTAGAGCATAAAGATTTTTTGAAATAGGAAGCAAGTTAAAAATATCCCCGCTACCACTTGCAATATCTAAAATTTTCTCATTGCTAGAATATTTTGATAATACAATATCAACAAAATATTTTTTCCAAAGTCTATGTATTCCAAGACTCATAATATCGTTCATTAAGTCATATTTTGCATGAGATACATTTTCAAAAATATCTGTAATATTATAGTGATTTGAATTATTTTTAGTTATCATGCCCGAACTACCTGAAGTAGAAACAACAATAAGATATTTAAAGTCAAAAGTTAAAGGAAAAAAAATTATTTCTATTAAAAAGTCACAAAAAAAACTAAGAAAAAATTTAAACTTTAAAGATCTTGAGCAAATATCCCAGAAAAAAATCATATCTGTTAAACGTTTTGCAAAATACATAATCTTAGAATTAGAAAACGATAGTTATGTAATTATTCATTTGGGAATGAGTGGTCGATTAAAGTTTTATTTAAATGAAAATTATAAAAAAGAAAAACATGACCATGTAATTCTACAATTTAACAAATTTAAAATTGTTTATAATGATCCTCGTAGGTTTGGTATGTTTTTTAGGCTTAAAGACTCAAAAGAAGTAAAATTTTTTTTTAAAAACTATGGCACTGATTTACTAATTAATAAGGTTAATTTAAATGAGATACATAACAAACTTATAAGAAAAAAAATCTCTTTAAAACAAGCTTTACTTGATCAAAGTTTAATAGTGGGTATTGGAAACATATACGCTAATGAGGCTCTTTATCATTCAAAGTTAAATCCTCAAAGACTAACTTACACCCTTAAAAAAGTAGAAATATCTCAATTATTAAGTTCTTGTAAATTTGTTTTGAAACTATCATTAAAAAATGGTGGCTCTTCAATAAATGATTATAAATCCCCAGACGGAACCCTCGGAAGTTTTCAGAGTTTATTTAAGGTTTATCAAAAGAAACATGTAATATACAAAAAAAAGACCTATAAGATAAAAAAAATCATTCAAAATGGGCGATCAACTTTTTTTTCGCCTGCTTTACAAAAATAAAAAAATGTGTATAAGTTATTAACACTTTTAGACGAACAACTTGTTAATAATATTTTTATATGCCACAACATAAATCAGCAAAAAAAAGACTTCGACAGTCTGATAGAAAAAAAATAATTAACAAAGCTGTAAAATCAAATGTTTCAACCCAGCTAAAGGCAATTGATAAACTCATTAAAGATAAAAAGGTAGAGGAATCAATGGCGAAACTAAAACTAGTTATGTCTGTATTGCATAAATCAACTAAAAGGAAAATTATGCACCTCAATAAGGCATCTAGAACTATATCAAAACTGCAAAAAGATATAACTGCAATTTCAAAATAATTTTTTTTTTCAAGCAATTTATTTTAAAAAAAACATTTTTTTTATTCTTCTTTTTTAACTTTTCATGCTTAAATAGCACATCTTTTAGAGGAAGGAATTAAGTTAGTGGAAGACGAAAAGCATCAAGGTGGCATAGATGTGTCTTGGTCAAAGATCTCATCTGAATTAAAAAAATCACTTGACAAAGACACCTTCCAAAACTGGATTAAACCAATTTATTTTGAGTCTTTAATTGATACTTCTCTCACTCTCTCAGTTCCGACTAGGTTTTTACGCGACTGGATAATCAAAAATTATGCATCTGTTATAAAAAAAGCTTATATGGACCAAGGTCATAGCATTGATAAATTAGCTATAATCGTTAAAGAGAAGAATAATCGAATTATTCCTGGCACTGAAGTTATTTATGAAGATAAAGATGATGATGAAGACACATATTATGATGATATTTCCGCACCATTAGACCCAAAATTTACTTTTGATAATTTTATTGTAGGTAAACCTAACGAGTTAGCTTATGCAGCAGCACAACGCGTTGCACAATCTGAAGTAGTAAGCTTCAATCCATTATTTTTGTATGGAGGTGTTGGATTAGGAAAAACTCATTTAATGCATGCAGTTGCTTGGAATATTAAAAAAAGAAACCCCAAAAAAAATGTTGTTTATTTGACTGCAGAAAAATTTATGTATCAGTTTATTAAAGCTTTAAGATTTAAAAATATTATGAGCTTTAAAGAACAATTTAGATCTGTAGATGTTCTCATGATCGATGATGTGCAATTTATAATTGGTAAAGATAATACTCAGGAAGAATTTTTTCATACATTCAATACCCTAATAGATAAAAAAAGACAAATTATCATTTCAGCTGACAAATCTCCCGCTGATCTTGACGGTTTAGAGGATAGATTAAAGTCTAGACTAGGCTGGGGACTAGTTGCGGATATACATCCTCTGACTTATGAACTAAGATTGGGTATTCTCCAAGCTAAAGCAGAACAAAAATCTATAAAACTAAAGCAAGAAGTTATTGAGTTTTTAGCAAATAAAATTACCAATAATGTTAGAGAAATGGAAGGCGCATTGAATAGATTAGCAGTTCATGCATCAATTCAGGACTCGGATATATCAGTTGATCTTGTAAAGGATGTATTAAAAGATCTACTCAGAACTAACTCAAGAAAAATTACTATTGATGAAATTCAAAAGAGAGTAGTTGAGCACTATAATATAAAGCTATCTGATATGCACTCCCCAAGAAGGTCAAGGTCTGTGGCTCGTCCAAGACAAGTTGCAATGTATTTAGCGAAGTCAATCACTACAAGATCATTGCCTGAGATTGGCAGAAAATTTGGTGGTAGAGATCATACTACTGTTATACACGCAATAAAAACTATTGAGGAAATTATGGTAAACGATCCTAACTTAGCAGAAGATATTGAACTTTTGACTAGAATATTGCAAACTTCCTAAATGGATTTTAGAGTTAGCCGAGAGGCTTTTTTAAGAGTTTTAAACCACGTAAGTTCGATTGTTGATAGTAGATCAACTATTCCAATTCTATCCAACATTTATATAAAATGTGATAACAACCAAGTGGAAATTAGATCTACTGACATGGATATCTCTATTAGAGAATTTGTTTCAATAGACTCATCAAAAAACGGTGAAGCAACAGTAAACTCAAGAATCCTCACTGATATTATTCGTAAAACAAAAAAAAACTCTATAGTGAAATGTAAATTAGAGGGAAACAGATTAATAATAAACTCCGATAATTCTGTTTTTGAATTAAATGCATTAACTGCTGACGAATTTCCAAAATTTGTTCCTTTAGATCCAACAAACTCATTCGAGTTATCGATATCCGAAATACAGAGAATATTTAATAAAACTAAGTTTGCTATATCCGCAGAAGAGACGAGATATTATTTAAATGGTATTTTCTTTCATACAGTAAGCAATGGGACAAGTACAATTTTAAAATGTGTAGCAACTGATGGCCACAGATTAGCTAAGACAGAGTTAGATTTAGCAAATGCTATCAATATACAAGGTATAATTTTACCAAGAAAATTCATACTACAGCTGGATCGTATGATAGGTGATTTTGAGGGTAAGGTAAAAATAATCTGTACAGATACTCAGGTCAGTATAGAGGCAGAGAATTTTATAATTATTAGTAAGCTAATAGATGGAACATTTCCAGATTATGAGAAAGTCATACCTGTGTCTAATGATAAATTGTTACAAGTTGAGGCAGATCCTTTTTTCAACGCTATCGATAGGGTTTCAACAGTTAATCAAGATAAAACTCCAACAGTAAAATTACAATTTGAAAATAATAGTATCAAGATTATGGCTACAAGCACAGACAGCAACAAAGGAGATGAAGAGGTTGCAGCAAATTATGCAGCTGAAAGTTTAGAAATTCTTTTCAACTCCAAATATATATTAGATTTACAAGACGTTATTGAAGGAGATACTATGATCTTGGAGTTACTAAACCAATCATCACCAGTAATTGTAAAGGATCCTAAAGATACAACAAGCTTGTATATTTTAATGCCAATGAGAATCTAGTTGTCCCCACCACTGAAGGGTTTGCACTTATCTAACTATAGAAATTTCATTAATAAAAAAGAAATTTTTAACTTTGAACATATTTTGTTTAAAGGAAAGAACGCTGTAGGAAAGACAAATTTATTAGAAGCTATAAGTTTTTTATCTCCAGGTACTGGTTTCAGAAAAGATGTAATACAAAATTTTATTTTTCAAAAACAAGAAAAATTAAAAGCCTCTATAACCTTTGATTTTAATCATGAAGACTTAGATAATCATTTAACTATTCTTATGGGTAGCAAAGATGAAAGATGGTCTAAACAATATTTTTTAAATGATAAAAAAATACAACAACAAAAACTTTTAGATATTTTTCAATTATTTTGGTTTACAGAAATAGATAAAGTATATTTTATCAAGGATGCTCAGTATCAAAGAAACACCATCAATCGTATTATATGTTATTTTGACCCAAAGCTATTTGGTTTTTTAAGCCGATATACAATTTTAAGAAGAGAAAAAAGAAGAATATTACAATCTTCTCAAGATTTTTCGTGGCTAGTTTCATTAGATAAACAACTGTTTGATATAGGCAGAGCTATTATTGAGATTAAAAAAAAATTTCTTTCTGAATATCAAACTTTTGTATCAGATAGTAATAAACTGTTTTTTGACTTTGAAATAAACCCAAGTTTTGGTCTTCTACAGACTGAGAGTTTTTTAGAAAAATTTCGTAAAGACTTATCTGATGAGAATCAGAAGCCATATGATCATAAACTTCAATCACAGTATGATCCAAAAAAATCTGTTTTTGAAATTACTCACAATCAAAAAAATATTTCTCAATTATCCTCTGCTCAATCTAAAATGTTAATTTTAAGCCTTCTACTTAGTTGTGCAAAATTTCTAAATCGTAAAAAGATTACTATTTTTTTAATTGATGAAATATTTGATAACTTTGATATGATAAATATCGAAAAAGTTATTCAATACTGTGCAGAAAATAAATTTCAGACTTTCTTCTCAACCACTGATAACTTCTCGCTTCAAGGAAAAATTGATAATTTAGAAATTAAAGAAATATATTAATGACAGATCAATATACAGCCTCTTCAATAAAAGTTTTAAAAGGCTTAGAGGCAGTCAGAAAAAGGCCAGGTATGTATATTGGTGATACTGATGATGGCACAGGTTTACATCACATGGTCTATGAGGTACTTGATAACTCAATTGATGAAGCTCTAGGAGGCTATTGTGACAGTATTCAATTAATAATTAATAAAGATGGGTCAGCTACAATATCAGACAATGGTAGAGGTATTCCAGTTGACCAGCACAAAACTGAAAAAGTCCCAGCAGCTGAGGTAATCATGACCCAACTACATGCAGGTGGTAAATTTGACCAAAATAGTTATAAAATCTCCGGTGGTCTTCATGGGGTTGGTGTTTCTGTTGTGAATGCCTTATCAGAAAGACTATCTTTAACAATTCGCAGAAATGGCAAAATTCATACAATGGAATTTAAAGATGGCGTCACGGCAAAAAAATTAAAAGAGATTGGAACTATGAAAAAGACTGAGAGAACTGGAACAACTGTCCAATTTTGGCCATCAAAAAAAATTTTTTCCAATACAACTCTTATTCTTAAAACATTAGAAAACAGAGTTCGTCAATTAGCTTTTCTGAATTCTAACGTACGAATAACACTATCTGATATGCGCACATCAAAAGTAGAACCCATTGAATTCTACTATCAAGGGGGTTTAACAGCATATGTGCAATTTCTTAATTCAAGAAAATCAACTTTAAATAAAATTATACCTTTTAATGGCGAGTCAAATGGAATTAAAGTTGAAGGCGCTTTACAATGGAATGATGGATATAACGAAAATATGCTTTGCTTTACTAATAACATTCCTCAAGGAGATGGGGGAACACATTTACAGGGTTTTCGATCAGCACTAACACGCTCATTAGTTGGATATTCAAATACAGTTGCAGTTGCTAAAAAAGGCAATATCACCATTTCAGGAGATGATGCTAGAGAGGGCATGACATGCGTACTATCTGTAAAAGTTCCTGACCCTAAGTTTTCATCTCAAACCAAAGATAAACTAGTTTCGTCTGAGGTAAGACCAGTTGTTGAGAAAATAATATCTGAACAATTAAGCGCTTGGTTAGAGCAAACTCCTGGAGAGGCAAAAAAGTTAGTTTCAAAAATTATTGAGGCAGCAAGTGCCAGAGAGGCAGCAAGAAAAGCAAGAGAACTTACAAGAAGAAAAAATGTATTAGAGACATCATCACTTCCGGGAAAATTAGCTGATTGCCAAGAAAAAGATCCATCAAATTCAGAATTATTTATAGTTGAGGGTGACTCAGCTGGAGGCTCAGCCAAGCAAGGCCGTGATAGGGTCACTCAGGCTATACTTCCACTAAGAGGTAAAATATTAAATGTAATTAAAGCAAATCCTCATAAAATTTTAGAAAATAATGAAATCTCTGCACTTATAACAGCCATCGGTGCTGGATATGGTAATCCACCAAAAGATAAAGAATACAATCCTTCTGATTATTTCAATCCTGAATCAATGCGATATCATAAAATTGTTATCATGACAGACGCTGATGTTGATGGAAGTCACATAAGAACGCTGCTACTCACATTTTTTTATCAATTCATGAGAGATATTATAACCACAGGTCGTTTATATATTGCCCAGCCACCCCTATATAAAGTAAAAAAAGGAAATGCTGAAAATTACTTGTTAGATGATCGAGAGCTAACAAAGTTTTTATTGTTAAATAACAAGGATGATCTCGATTTCAACATTTACAATAAAAAGAAAAAAATTCAGCTAAAAGAGGAACAGTTAAACGAATTAATAGATTTAGCTTCTCGTGCAAATTCTGCTTATCAAAACTTAGATCTTACATATTTAGATGCAAAGTTTTTTGATCAAATTCTAAATACAGGGTTATTTTTTCAGGATTTTCATCCAAATAAGATAGAAAAGTCACAATTTAAAATTTTCTTATCTAATTTAAATCAAGTTTATAAATCAGAAAATATTAAATTTACATTTCAAAGTATGATTAGTAATGAACTAGTTTTTTTACAAGAAAAAGAGGGTTACAATAAAATTATAAAGGTTGCTCTGGATAAATTATTACATTTAAGAGAGTTTATTTCTTTAGACAGCATATCTCTTTATAATAAAATGGGTTTTGCAAAATCTACAGATACTTACTTTGGTATTTCTAAACTTTCTTCAAAAGAAAACTTTAATTGTAATGGACTTGTTGAATTTTTTACTACTCTTTTTGAAATGAGTAAAAAAGGCCAAACAATTAGCCGTTATAAAGGTTTAGGTGAAATGAACCCTGATCAATTGTGGGAAACAACATTGGATCGAACTAATAGGAAATTGCTTCAAGTTAAGCTCGAAGACCAAATCAATGCTGAAAGACAGTTGATCATGCTGATGGGTGATGACGTGACTGATAGAAAAAACTTTATTCAAGATAATTCAGTCAAAGTAGCAAATTTAGATATTTAGTTGAATAATCAAAAAAACTTTCTTTTTGTTAATTCTTCAGATTTTTTAATTATACGTGCAATTGCTTTTGGAGGTCAGGCCGCTACTTTATTTATAACACAGTATTTTTTCGAAATTTCTAAGACAGTAGCAATGAGCTCTTGGATAATAGCTTTTATCTTAATGGCTAGTATTCTCTTAGGATTTTATTTAAATAAAGGAGATAAAATTATTTCTGAAAAACAAGTCTTCTTATTTTTATGTTTTGATATTGTTCAAATTTCAAGTTTGATTGCTTTAAATGGTGGACACACTAATCCTTTTATATTTATTATCTTAGCTCCTATTGCTATTGCAGCATCATATCTCACGATAGAAAGAATAATAATTATCTTAAGTTTAGCATTAGTTTGTTTTGCTTTAATATTTAACTTTTATATTAATCTTCCTTTGTCTGTGCATCCTAATATAAATTTTACATACAGCCTAGCTATTATGATTTCTTTATTCATAAGTAGTATTTTTTTAGTTTTTTATCTTTATTACTTTTCATTAAATTACAAAAGCACCCAAAAAGCATATGAGTTAGCTAGTAAACAACTTCAAAATGAAAAAGAGCTTTTAAAAGTTGGAGGTTTAGCAGCTGCAGCTGTTCATGAATTAGGCACACCACTGAATACCATAAATTTAATTGTTGATGACTTAAAAAAAGATCAAAAATTAAAAGATGATTATGGGAAAGATATTAAAACTCTATTATTAGAGTTAGACAGGTGTAAGGAAATACTCAAAGAGCTCTCAACAAACCCAGAGTCAAAAGAACTCTCTTCTGAAATTACAAATATGTCATTAGATGCCTATGTGCAATCTTTATGTGATCAATTTTCAAATAACTATCGAGCTGTGAAATTAGATTATAGATCTGATGAAAATTCTAAAAATATCAACATTAAAATCACACCCGAACTGAACATAGCGATGAATAATATTATAAAAAATGCCATAAGCTTCGCTTATAGACAAATATTAGTAATCTCAGAGACATCGAAAAATTCTTATTCAATTAAAATCAGAGATGATGGTCCCGGTTTTGATAAGAAGTTTATAGCTAATTTTGGAAAACCATTCTATTCTAGCAGACCTGAAAAAGGGGTAAATATGGGCCTCGGCCTATTCATAACAAAACAAATGATTGAAAATCTAAATGGTGAAATATTAGTACAAAGTAATGATGGAGCAGAAGTAACTTTAACATGGCGGATTTAGAGCAAAATACATTAGTCAAAGATAAAACACTTTTTATTATTGAGGATGATAAACCCTTCCGTGAGCGTTTGACCACCTCATTTCAACGTAAAGATTTCACAGTAACAGCAGCAGCTTCAAAAAAAGAGGCTTTAGATGTTTTAGCTGGAAATAATTTTAATTATGCCATAGTTGATCTTCGTCTAGGTGATGGTTCAGGACTCGATGTCATTAAGGTGATCAAGGAGCAAAATCCAGAATGTAGGACAGTTATGTTGACAAGTTATGGTAACATTGCAACGGCTGTATCCTCCGTTAAATTGGGTGCTGATGATTACTTAACCAAACCAGCAAACATAGATGATATCGAAAAATCATTAATGTCTGCTACCGCTACATCCTTGCCCCCACCACCTGAGAACCCAATGTCTGCTGATAGAATAAGGTGGGAACATATTCAAAGAGTTTTTACACAGTGTAATCGTAATGTTTCTGAAACTGCTAGAAGACTAAAAATGCACAGAAGAACTCTTCAAAGAATTTTAAATAAGCACGCCCCTAAAGAATAGAAACTCACTACAATCTTTGTTATTCTGCTTAAATGTCTAAGCCAAGACTAATACTTGTTGATGGTTCCGGATATATTTTCCGAGCTTATTACGCCTTACCCCCAATGAATAATTCTAAGGGTATTCCCACAAATGCAGTTTATGGGTTTTGCAATATGATGCTTAGACTTATTGAAGAGCATCCAAATGACAAAATACTAATCATTCTTGATGCAGGAAGGAATACTTTTCGAAATACTTTATTTCCTGAATACAAAGCAAATCGTGGTGAGGCACCAGAAGATTTAGTTCCTCAATTTAGTATTATTCGTGAAGCTATTGATGCGTTTGGTTTAGATGTTATTGAAAAAAAAGACTTTGAGGCCGATGATGTTATAGCAAGTTACGTCAAATATGGTGAAGACAATAAGATACCCACAACAGTATTTAGTTCAGACAAAGACCTTTTTCAACTGTTATCAGCTAATAATCGAATCATGGATCCAATGAAAAATATTGAAATTGATGAAGCAAAGGTATTGGAAAAATTTGGTGTTGGCCCTGACAAGATTACAGATGTACAAGCTCTAATTGGTGACAGTGTTGATAATATTCCTGGCGTCCCTGGCATCGGACCAAAAACAGCCTCTAAATTAATTAATGAATTTGGTTCTTTTGAGGGCCTTCTGGCAAATAAAGAGAAAATATCAAATGAAAGAATTAAAAATCTTATACATGATCATGAGGAAAAAGCAAAAATAAGCCACCAACTAGTAATTCTAAAAAATGATCTTGAACTACCTATTACAATCGAAAAGTTAAAAGATTTTGAAGACTCACCAAAACTTAATGACTTTTTCAAAAAATATGAATTTAAATCATTAATTAGAAATAGCGCTCATGAAACAAAACCGCATGCAGCCAAAAAAAACTTAGAATTTAAATCACTTATTAAGACAAAAGATATAATCGAATATCTAAAGTCTCTTCAATCTGAAAAAACCTTAGCGATAGATTTAGAGACAGATAGTTTAGACGTCAATGAAGCAAATATCATTGGCATTTCATTATCTAATGCACAGCAAGCTTATTACCTACCTTTTAAATCACCTGAAAATGAAATATCTGAGACAGATCAAAAAAAAATATTAAAAGAGCTGAATTTATTATGTGAAGATCCTTCAATTTTAAAGATTTTTCATAATGCTAAATACGATAGTGTTATTTTAAAACGCTTTAATGTAAATACTATTTCTTTTCAAGATACCTTATTAATGTCTTTTTTTGTCAATAACGGTTTAACAAAACATAATCTTGAGGATTTGTATTATTTTTATTTTGGAGAAGAAAAAGAAAAATTTAAAGATGTCATTAAAAATGAGTCTAAAAGAAATTATAAAGATTTTTCTGAAGTGCCTTTACAGTCTGCAACAAATTACGCTGCTCATGATGCTTATGCCACTTATAAATTATATGAGACATTACACGATCAAATATTAGATGCCCCCGATAGTTATATATATTTTGATATCGATAAAAAATTAAGCTTAGTCCTTCAACAGGTTGAAAACAATGGTTGTAAGATTGATCTTAAATTTTTAACAAAACTGGAAAAAGATCTAAATAAAGAAATTGAAAAAATTGAACAGAAAATTTTCAAAATCGCAGGTGAGGAGTTCAATATTGGTTCGCCAAAGCAACTTACCGAAATCTTTAAGAAACTTGAAGTGAAGGTAACAAAAAAAACAAAAGCAGGAGATTTTCAAACTAATGTCAAAGTCTTAGAACAATTAGAATCTGAGGGAATAGAGATTGCCTCGCATATTCTACAATGGCGTCAATACTCCAAGCTAGTGTCGACCTATACATCTTCTTTAGCTGAACATGCTGATAATAACGATCGAGTTCACAGCACATTTAATATTGCAGCTACTATTACGGGCAGATTAAGTTCATCTGAACCTAATTTACAAAATATTCCTATTAGAACTGAGATCGGAAAGAAAATTAGAACAGCATTTATTGCAGAAAAAGATCATGAGTTATATAGCTTCGATTACTCCCAAATCGAGCTTCGTGTGCTTTGTGAGGCTTGCGAAGACCCTAATTTATTAAAAGCTTTCCAAGAGGATCAAGATATTCATCAAAGTACAGGCCAATTAGTTTTTAACAAAAAAACAATTAATGCTAATGATCGAAGAATGGCCAAGATTATTAATTTTGGAATAATCTATGGAATTAGCCAATATGGTTTAGCTAAACAGTTAGGTGTTAGCAATGCTGAAGCAAAGCTTTTCATAGATAACTATTTTCAAAAATTTCCAAACATTAGTGACTTTATGAAATCAACTACCGATAAAGCAAAAAAACTAGGCTACGTTGAAAACCTTTTTGGAAGAAAGTCTCACATTAAAGACATCAATGCTAAAAATTTTATGCTCCGATCTTTTGCAGAAAGACAAGCTATCAATGCACCTATTCAAGGCACAGCATCTGAGTTAATTAAAATTGCAATGTTGGATATTCATAGCTATTTAGAGAAAAATAAATGTAAATCTAAAATGACATCGCAAGTCCATGATGAGCTTTTATTTGAAATTCATAAAAAAGAAAAAGATATTATTCCACAAATAACTAAGTTGATGGAAACATCACATAAAAAATACAAATCTTTTAAAACTCCTATAAAAGTCGACTTCGGTGGTGGCTTGAACTGGGGATTAGCTCACTAGTTAAAACTAAAAATCATCGTCAGGTTTATTAAATGCCATCCAACGTTCTAGCTCATGGTAGCCACCAATTTTCTCACCGTTAATTATGATTTGGGGAAATGTTTTGGCAGTTGGAAATATTTCAAAAAACTGATCACGGCTGTAATCCTCATCAAGCATTAATACTTGGGGGTTATGTGAGGATAAAACTGCCTTGGCTTTAGTGCAAAAAATACAGTTGTCTTTACTATAAATTTTGACTTCCACTTAGAAAGACTCGTCAAAAGACAAAGAACGATCTGTTGGACGCTGGTATTCAGATACCCTTTTCTCGAAGAAATTAGTCACATTTTGAACATCAAGAGCTCTCATGAAATCAAAAGGATTTTCAGTATTAAATACCCTTTCAAATCCAAAAAGATCAGCAATTCGATCTGAAACAGCTTCAATATACATACACATCATTTCCTTGTTCATACCAATAAGATCAACAGGAAGTGCATCAGTAACAAATTCTTTTTCAAACTCCACTGCTTCTCTGACTATTTCTTCGAACTCAGACTGTGCGACAGGACCAGGGATTAAATCCATCGATTTAATATCTTCATCTGACAAGGTTCCTTTATTAAACTTTTCACTTAATGTTTTAAACATCAAAGCTGAGAAACTGAAGTGCATTCCTTCATCTCTTGCTATCCAGTCATTTGATAAGGCTAAGCCTGGAAGTAAACCTCTTTTTCTAAAGTAATATATGGCACAAAAGGATCCAGCAAAAAATAACCCTTCAACTAAACCAAAGGCAATTAAGCGTGTTAATAAATTTTGATTTCCATTCAGCCATTTTGAAACCCACTGTGCTTTTTTATTAATACAAGGAACGTTTTGAATAGCAGAAAATAGCTTATCTTTTTCTGTTGGGTCCTCTACATAAGCTTCAATTTGTAAACCATACATTTCTGCGTGAATAGACTCATTCAGCATTTGCATGGTGATAAACAATCGAGACTCAGGAATTAAAATCTCATTATAAAATCTGGATGCTAGATTTTCATTTATCATTGCCTCTGAATTTGCAAAAAATGCAAGCACATGTTTAATAAAATGTATTTCTCCTTCTCCTAGAGTTTTTAGATCTCTTAAATCATCTTGAAGAGACACCTCTTCAGGTGTCCAAAATGCTTGAACGTGTTGCTTGTAACGATCGAAAATTTCTTGGTGTTGTATAGGGAAAATTGATTTGCATCCTTTAGATATCATGACTTGCTCCTTAAATTAAATTGATTGAAAATCTTACGCACTACATGTTACACAATCTTCTGGTTCATTAGATTGCGCCTCTTTGACATAAGACTCTTTTGCTTTTTTTTCAGAAGACACCGTTACTTTAACTGCGTCTACGGCTGATCGGCTTCGCAGGTAATACATGCCTGTTTTTAAGCCTTTTTTCCATGCATACATGTGCATGGAGTTTACTTTTCCAAAAGTAGGTGTTGCCAACCATAAGTTCATGGATTGGGTTTGGTCAATAAATGGCGCTCTATCAGCTGCCATATCTATAACTGTTTTTTGAGATGTTTCCCAAACAGTTTTATAAACATCTTTTAAGTCTTCAGGAAATCCTTCAATATTTTGTACAGAACCATTTTCCAAAATAATTTGATCACGTAATTCTTTGCTCCATAAGTTTCTCTTCATAAGTTCTTTAACAAGGTGACGATTTACTAATAAAAATTCACCTGAGAGAGTTTGTCTTTTATAAATGTTTGATGTTTGTACTTGGAACGTTTCAGTATTTCCTAGGATAATACCAGTGGAGGCTGTAGGCATACATGCAGTGGTCAAAGAGTTTCGAACACCATGCTTTTGGATTTTCTCCATTAATCCCTTCCAGTCCCACATACTTGACGGTTTAACACCCCAAAGATCAAATTGGAATTTCCCTTCAGATAGAGGGGAACCTTTAAAAGTAGAGTAAGGCCCCTTATCAGCAGCAAGTTCCATTGATGCTTCTAAAGCTCCAAAATAAATTGTCTCAAAAATTTGTTTATTAATTATTTGCGCTTGAACAGAGTCATAAGGGATATTCATTTTAAAATAAACATCTGCTAAACCCTGTATACCAAGACCAATAGGACGGTGACGACTATTTGAGTTTTCAGTTTTATTAGTAGGATAGAAATTTATATCAATAACTTGATCTAAATTCTTAGTCGCCAGTTTTGCAACTTGATATAAGTTTTGATAATCAAACTTACTTTCGTCAGTTACAAATTTTGGTAATGCAATTGACGCAAGGTTACAAACAGCAGTTTCATCTTTTTCAGAATACTCCACTATCTCTGCACAGAGATTAGAAGATTTAATGACACCGATATTTTTTTGGTTAGACTTGTTATTAACAGCATCTTTGTAAAGCATGTATGGCTGACCAGTTTCAATTTGGGCTTCGATGATTTTAGACATTAATGCTCTTGCCTTTATTCTTTTTAAGTCAGGCATTTCATTTTCATATTTTGTATAAAGATCAACAAACTCCTTGCCATATGTATCCGATAAACCAGGGCATTCGTGTTCACTCATTAGAGTCCAATCGGCATCTTCTTCGACTCTTTCCATAAATAAATCAGGGATCCATAAGGCATAGAATAAGTCTCTGGCTCTAAATTCTTCAGCTCCCGTATTTTTTCTAAGCTCTAAAAAAGCTTCAATGTCTGCATGCCATGGCTCCAAATAGACAGCAAAAGAGCCTTTTCTTTTACCTCCACCCTGATCAACAGACCTTGCTGTTTCATTAAAAATTTTAAGGAAAGGTATCAATCCATTAGACTTGCCGTTGGTTGACTTAATACGGCTACCACCACCTCTAATGTTATGAGCATGAAGGCCAATGCCACCAGCAGTTTTTGAAATTAAAGCGCAGTCTTTTACAGTATTAAAAATTCCTTCGATAGAGTCATCTTCCATTCCAATAAGAAAACAGGACGACAATTGTTGCATCTTCAAACCACTATTAAATAGAGTGGGAGTTGCGTGTGTGTAGAAACCCTGAGATAGGCTATCATAAGTTTTCTTGACTTGATAAAAATCAAACTTATCTCCAGACACACATAAAGCTACTCTCATCCATAAATCCTGAGGTCTTTCTGTTGTTTTATTGTTTGATTGTAAAAGATAAGCTCTGAACAAAGTAGTCAGTGCAAAATAATCAAAGTAATAATCACGATCGTAGTCAATAATTTTTTCAATCTCTTCAGCGTTAGCTTTTACTTTTTCATAGTATTCGTCACGCAATAAACCATCCTCATAAAGATTTTTTGTTGCTATAATAAAACCCGGTGTTTCTTTATGAAGAGCATTAGCTTTAATTCTCCCAGCTAGATATGAGTAATCAGGATGTTCAACTGTCAAAGCAGCAGCTGTTTCTGCTAGGTAAGTATCAATTTCATTTGTTGTGATACCATCGTAAAGACCTTGAATTGCCTTTTGAGCAATTGTAATAGGATCTATCTCTAAACCGTTTGACAAAATAGAAATACGATTTGTAATTTTTTCTAAAGAGATATCCTCTTTATTTCCATCTCTTTTGGTAACAGCCATTGTGGATACTTTGGCACCAATTTGTTCATTCAGTTGAGCAGTCTTATAACGTTGGTTAGCTCTTTGTTCTCTGTAAAGTACATAGGCGCGAGCTACTTTATGATGCTCACCTCTCATGAGGGCCAATTCCACTTGGTCTTGGATATCCTCGATATGAATCATATCACCGTTTGCAATGCGTCTAGTTAGAGCTGCGGTGACTGTTTCAGTTAACACTGAAACATTTTTGTCAATTTGTTTGCTATCACGAAGATCAGTTTGTGCCAAAAATGCTTTTCTTATGGCATTTGCAATTTTGTCAGATTTAAAAGGTGTTATCGATCCATCACGCCTTACAACACTGAGACTTAGTAGGTTTATTTCTTCGTTTTGCTTGTTTATAACTGTGTTTTTTGTTGAATTTTCAAGTGATTCTGCGTTATTTGTTTCCATTCTTCCTACCAAGTTTAAGTGTACTTTTTTGAATAATCACTAGATGTAGTGTTTATTGCCTAGTGACTATACAATCTATAGACAATCTTAGTCAATTTATTTTGTATTAAATTCTGAAAAGCCAATAAATTCAATTGGAAATTAAAGATTCAATTAACAAGTAATTTGAAAATATTCACAGGTTTTTATCAAATTTTCAGAAACTACGAATATCTCTTAAAAAATATTATTTAGGTCCATTTTTATAGCCCTAATTCTAACCTGATTCGCTATATGCACATCAAAAAAAATAATTCACATCTATGTTCAACTTTCATAAGAAATTCAAGATTTTTTAATAGATCTCTGTTTAAAATCCCTTAGTTTCATTTGGTGAAAAAAATTCTAGGGGTAGGTACTGCTTTAGTTGATGTCATATGCCAGGTAGAGGATAGTGTCATCAATAATTTGAAATTAACTAAAGGCTCTATGACATTGATAGAGGAATCTCAAATTAAGGAAATTAGGTCAAATTTCGATAACCCATTAATTACTTCGGGTGGATCAGTTTGTAATACTATCCATGAATTAAACTTTGGCTCCCATGAGGCAAGTTTTTACGGCAAGGTCAATGATGATGAGTATGGAAATGCTTTTGTTCAAGATTTACAAAAAGAAAATATCTTGTTTAAAGGTGTCTCCAATAAAACAGATCTCCCAACTGGGTGCTGTAATATATTAGTTTCACCCGATGGTGAAAGAACCATGGCTACACACATCGGAATAGGATCACAATTAAATCCAGACGAAGTTAATGAAGATATACTCAATTCAATTGATCATGTTTACATGGAGTCATATCTTTGGGATCATGAACTAACAAAAAAAACACTCAAAAAATTTTCAGATATTGCAAAATCAAAAAACATAGAAATATCTCTTTCATTGTCAGACCCCTTTTGTGTTGATCGACACAGAGATGAATTAAAAAATTTTATAACTGATAATGTAGATTTAGTTTTTTGTAATTTTGATGAAGCAAAGATGTTTACACAATCTGATTCAATGGCAGATGTGAGTTCTTTTTTTAAAAATTTTGGAAAAAAAATTGTTATGACCTCTGGTGCTGAGGGTGCATATTATTTTTTTGAAGACGATGTAAAACATCAATCTGCTCAAAAAATAGAAAATGTTCTGGACACAACAGGTGCAGGAGATAATTTTGCTGCAGGATTTTTAGATTTTTATTTATCTGGAAAACCTGTCGATGAAGCGCTTAAAAATGGTAATAGAAAGGCTGAAGAAGTTATTCAGCAGCTGGGACCAAGGATAAAAAGAGCTTGATAATGAAGAATAAATCATATCTTATTTTAAAAAATCTATCTAAAAGGAGGGTTAAGTGGATTACAAAGTAAAAGATATTTCCCAACATGAATTTGGGAGACAAGAAATTGAAATAGCAGAAACTGAAATGCCAGGATTAATGGCTATTCGTGAACAATATGGAGAGTCAAAACCGTTGGCCGGAGCCAATATTATGGGCTGTCTTCATATGACCATCCAAACTGCTGTCTTAATTGAAACACTTGTAGCGCTTGGCGCCAAATGTCGATGGAGCTCTTGTAATATTTACTCTACCCAAGATCATGCAGCTGCTGCTATTGCCCAAAGCGGTACACCTGTTTTTGCCTGGAAGGGTATGAATGAAGAGGAATTTTGGTGGTGTATTGATCAAACAATTGAGGCAGATGGGTGGGAGCCTAATATGATACTAGATGATGGTGGAGACTTAACACTTCGAATGCATGAGAAGTACCCTGAGCTTTTGAAAAATGTCAGAGGATTATCTGAAGAAACTACCACAGGTGTTCTTCGTTTAGAGCAAATGGCATCTAAAGGAACTCTTCAAGTTCCTGCTATAAATGTAAATGACTCTGTAACAAAAAGTAAATTTGATAATTTATATGGTTGTAAGGAAAGTTTAGTAGACGGAATTCGAAGAGGAACTGACGTAATGATGGCGGGTAAAGTTGCTGTTGTTGCTGGGTTTGGAGATGTTGGAAAAGGTAGCGCAGCTTCATTAAGAGGAGCTGGAGCTAGAGTTCAAGTAACAGAAGTTGATCCTATTTGCGCACTACAAGCAGCAATGGAAGGCTATGAGGTTGTTACTATGGATGATGCATGTAAGTATGCTGATATCTTTGTAACCGCAACAGGTAATAAAGATATCATTACCCAAGACCACATGAGAGAAATGAAAGATCGTGCAATTGTCTGTAATATTGGACACTTTGATAATGAAATTCAAATAGATGATTTGCAAAACTATAAATGGGAAGAGATAAAACCTCAAGTTGACCAAGTAACATTTCCAGATGGTAAGAAGCTAATAATACTTTCAAAGGGAAGGTTGGTGAACTTAGGTAATGCCACTGGCCATCCTAGTTTTGTGATGAGTGCATCATTCTCAAATCAGGTTTTAGCTCAAATTGAAATATGGGAGAATTACAAAAACTATGAAAATAAAGTCTATGTCCTTCCTAAAAAACTAGATGAAATGGTTGCGATGTTTCACCTGCAAAAAGTTGGTGCTAAACTGACTGAAATGTCCAAGGAACAGAGCGATTATTTAGGTGTCGAACAGCAGGGCCCATTTAAGAAAGATACATATAGGTACTAAAATGAGAAAAAATTACATTTTTACATCTGAGTCAGTGTCTGAGGGGCACCCAGATAAAGTTTCTGATCGAATTTCTGATGCAGTTGTCGATCATTTTATCTCCAAAGACCCCTTTGCTAGAGTCGCTTGTGAAACACTAACAACAACCAACAAAGTTGTTTTGTCCGGTGAAGTAAGAGGGCCTGTCCAAGAAGACAAAGATGAAATTATTTCTAAAGTAAGGGAATGCATAAAAGACATCGGCTATGAGCAAGATGGTTTTCATTGGCAAACCGCAGATATTCAATATTTACTTCACGGACAATCTGCAGATATTGCAATGGGTGTAGACTCATCATCTGACAAAGATGAGGGGGCGGGAGACCAAGGAATTATGTTTGGATACGCTTGTACGGAAACACCTGAGCTGATGCCGGCACCAATTTTTTATTCTCATAAAATCTTAGAGATAATGGCTAAGGGAAGAAAAGACGGTAGCTTAAAAGGATTAGAGCCTGACTCAAAAAGCCAAGTAACTCTTAAATACGTCGATGGTAAACCAAGTGCAGTTACATCTGTCGTGATATCAACACAACATGCTGATGGATTGTCCCCTGCTGATGTTAAAGAAATAGTAAACCCAGCATTAAAAGAATCTATCCCTGAAGAGTTATTAAAAAATTTAGACGATAAGGAATACTACGTAAATCCAACAGGTAATTTTGTTATCGGAGGACCAGATGGTGATACGGGATTAACAGGAAGAAAAATTATTGTCGACACCTATGGTGGTGCAGCACCTCACGGTGGAGGGGCTTTCTCCGGAAAAGATCCCACAAAAGTCGATCGCTCCGCTGCTTATGCCTCACGATACTTAGCAAAAAATATTGTTGCTGCTGGTTTATGTGATCAGTGTACTATCCAGTTGTCGTATGCAATCGGTGTAGCCAAACCATTATCAATTTATGTGAATACTCAAGGCACTAATAAAATAGATGAAGCAAAAATTGAGTCCGCCATACCTGACATTATGAATCTTTCTCCAAGAGGAATCAGAGAGAAATTACAGTTAAATAAGCCAATTTACGAACAAACAGCAGCTTACGGTCATTTTGGTAGAACACATGACAGCTCTTCAGGAGCATTTTCATGGGAAGCTCTAGATTTAGTGTCCGATTTTAAATCGCTAGCTTAATTGAGTTTGAGATTTGCAGTCTCTAATGAAATTGAGTTAAAACCTCTAGCTAGAAATATATCTAGGTCTATTTCTAAAAACCAGATTATTTTTTTTGAGGGAGAGGCTGGTTCTGGTAAGACAACTTTAATTAGATACATCTTAAGTGAAATTAGCAAGTCAGAAAAAAAAACTTTTT